>CAZUVO010000265.1:3979-4356 GCA_964623955.1 uncultured Rhizobiaceae bacterium | reverse complement strand
AAGAACTCCGGCCGCCAGAACACCAGATCGGCGACTTTGCCCGGCGTGATCGAGCCGACATAGCTGTCGACGCCGAAGCAGATCGCCGGGTTGATGGTGACCTTGGAGAGATAGCGCATGATGCGGAAATTGTCGTTGCCGGGCGCATCTTCCGGCAGCGCGCCGAAACGCACCTTGTTCACCGCCGCGAGCTGGAACGAGCGCTGGGCGCTTTCCGCCGCGCGCCCCACCCCCTGGCTGTCGGAGCCGATCATGCTGATCGCGCCGCGGTCATGCAGGACATCCTCGGCGCGCATGGTCTCGGCGCGGGCGCGGCCCTGGATGAAGGCGATATCGGTCGGCACGTTTTTGTTGAGATTGTGACATGTGATCAGCAT
>CAZUVO010000265.1:0-3958 GCA_964623955.1 uncultured Rhizobiaceae bacterium | reverse complement strand
GGTTGGTCGAGCTTGGCATCAGGTTGGGCTCGCCGGTGATGCGCATCATGTCCGGCGCGTTGCCGCCGCCGGCGCCCTCGCAGTGATAGATATGCATGACCCGGCCGTTGATCGCGGCGATCGTGTCTTCGTAATAGCCGGTCTCGTTCAGGGTATCGGCGTGAATCTGAACCTGGAAATCATATTCGTCCGCCAGCTCCATGCAGGTCTCGATCGCCGCCGGTGAGGACGACCAGTCCTCATGGATCTTGAGGCCCGTCGCGCCGGCGAGGATCTGTTCTTCGAGGGAGCCGCGCGTCGCCGCGTTGCCCTTGCCGAAATTGCCGAAATTGAGCGGAAAATCGGCCATCGCCTCGAGCATGCGCTGAAGGTTGAACACGCCGGGGCATTCGATGCCGACGGTCTTCGGCCCGGAGCCGCCGCCGATCACCGTGGTGAAGCCGGCATTCTGGTATTCGTAAAGCTGCTGCACGGAATCGAAATGCGGGTGAATGTCGAGAAAGCCCGGCGTGCAGATCATGCCCTCGACCGAGAGGATGTCCGTGTTGGGCGAGACGATCAGGCCCGGCGTGATGTTCATGGTGTCCGGATTGCCCGCCTTGCCGACGCCGACGATCTTGCCGTCGAGCACGCCGATATCGCCTTTGACGATGCCGAGCAGCGGATCGATGATCACCGCGTTGGTGATGACCATGTCGAGGCCGCCGTCGCTCTGCTTCCATTTCGATGCCTGGCCCATGCCGTCGCGGATGGTCTTGCCGCCGCCGAACACCAGCTCATCGCCATAGGTCGTGTAGTCATGTTCGATCTCGGCGACCAGGCCGGTATCGGCGAGATAGATCTTGTCGCCGGTGGTCGGGCCGTATTGCGCCGCGTAATCGGGCCGTTTGATTTTAATACTCATCGTCTAGCACTCCCTCCCGGCCGGTCCGCCGGGTTGCTGCACTATTTTTTCGATTTGGTTTTTTGTTTCCCGGCGTATTTCGCGTCCGGCGATTTCGCCACCGGATAGCGCTCGCCCTCGAAGCAATAGCCCTCGGCGCGCAATCGCCGCATGGTTTGGTCTTTGATGATGTCCGAGCGCATCGAGCCATTGGTCATGTTGTTCATGCCGTACGCCACCTGGCGCCCGACATAGCCGGTGATTTGCACCTTGCGGCTCTGGCCGGGCTCGAAGCGCACGGCCGAGCCGCTCGCCACGTCTAGCCGCATGCCGAACGCCGCCTCGCGGTCGAACGCCATCGCCTTGTTGCACTCGGCCAGATGATAATGCGCGCCGATCTGGATCGGCCGGTCGCCGGTATTGACCATGACGATCTTCCGGCTCGGCCGGCCGGCATTGATTTCGATATCGCCCTTGGCGAATTCGATATGCCCGCATTTGCCCGGCATGCCGACATCGAAGGCTTCCTTCGGCACGACGGATTTGGGAATGGGTGGGGGCGACCATTTTCGTTTCGCAGCCATGGTTCTCACTCTCCCTTGTCTAATCGTGTCTAATCGCGCACGGGGTTCATGACGGTGACGAGCTTCGTGCCGTCGGGAAAGACGGCCTCGACCTGGACGATCGTCAGCATATCGGCGACGCCTTCCATGACGTCGGCCTTCTTCACGATCGTCGCGCCATATTCCATCATGTCGGTCAGCATGGGGATGCAGCCTTCGCGCGCGCGTTCCAGTATTTCGTCGCTGATCAGCGCGACGGTTTCCGGATAGTTGAGTTTGACCCCGCGCTCGAGCCGCCGGCGCGCCATTTCGGCCGCGGCCCATAGCTGTATTCGCTCTTCTTCTCGAACCGTCAAATGCATGAGGCGCTCCCTTATTATGCGGCCGAGACGGCCACCCTGCCCCTTGCGTCCCGCCAACTTCTTACCGGGACGGTCGGAAGGCGGATTAATTGACGATATAATGAAGTCGCGCGTCACCGTTCACAAGAACTCATGACGCGCGTTGGCGCGCGTGTGTACCGGCTATGTGCGTGAGTGGTGGGCGCTACTGGATTTGAACCAGTGACCCCCGCCGTGTGAAGACAAGAACTTAAACAATCCTGCCAATACCTGAGGGTACCACGGCGAACATGTTTATTGCAATTATCGTTAATAATACTTTTCTTTTCTGATAGTTAGAGAGATACTAGCGAACCTCGGAGAACCTCCGGGGGACAATCCATAGTCGCGCGTAACGTTCCCCCAGAGTTTCCCTGAGTCGGATTTAATTGCACTGGAGGCGCCCATGGCGAAAGCGACGACATTGACTGAGGCCGGTATTAAGCGGCTCTCCACAGCCCTGCAAGGCCAACGTACCGACAAGCCAGACCGGCTAGCCCCCGGCCTGTTCATTCGTGTGAATGACAAGGGCAGGAAGTCCTGGATGGTACATTTCAGGGTGAAGGGCAGGCAGGGCAAGTTGGCTATCGGGACGTGGCCGGCCATGGGAGTAGGGGAAGCGCGAAAGAAGGCACGCTGGGCGCGCGAGCAGGCAAAGACCGGGATACACCCTCGCATCGCACGTGAAACCGAGGAGGCCGCCAAGAGACGCGCTTCAGGCGAGCGATTGGACGCCGTCGCTGAAATGTACCTAGAGGCCGCGAAAGCGGGCAAGCTCCTTGGGGCTCGAAAGCAACCGGTGACGTTGGAGACGGCGAAGGGCCGTGAATCTCGGATGAAAAGACTAATTCTGCCCGAGCTAGGATTGCGGCCCCTCAAAGAGCTCACAGCAATCGAAATCTCCGAATTCTTGGCAAGGGTGGAAGCGGAAGAAGGTCCGGTTGATCGCTGTCTGCAAGATATTCGCCTCCTATACAAATTCGCGACGGCACGGGGGCTGTTCCATGGCATTCCACCGACGTCCGGCTTAACGAATCGCCAGGCACCTTCAAAGACATCGCGCGCACTTGAAGATTTTGAACTGCGTACCATGTGGTATGCGGCCGATGATTATGGCTATCCGTTTGGCCCAGCCACTAGGTTGCTGATGCTGACCGGACAGCGCCGCGATGAAATCGGTGACGCAAAATGGTCAGACGTTGATTGGGAGCGACGCCTCCTTATCGTCCCAGTATCGCGGAGCAAAAATCGCAAGGGTGATCACGAGGTTCCCCTCTGCGATTCGGCGATGGCTATCATCGAAAAGACAAAACAAGTTTGTAAGGACCTCAGGCTGGATAGCGCATACATTTTTACCAACACGGGCGAGACACCTGCTTCAGGCTGGTCAAAAGCATCAGTGCGACTGGACCGGTATATCAGAGCCCGTCTTGCCGGACTTTCGGACGAAGAGCATGCCGTATTGGTATTGAAGGGCAAATTTGAGGCGAAGGTGAGTCGCCAAAAAAAGGCGCTGACTGAGAAGCTGGATTCCGTTGATCTGCCACATTGGCGCTTCCATGATCTGCGCCACACCGTCGTCACTCGCATGCGCAACGGGGAAGAGAATGAGGACGGCGAGACTACGTACGCCGTGCCACTGGACGTCGTGCAACAGGTAGTGAACCACGAACTCACAGCAGGTGTGACTGCAGCGTATGACCACGGCGATATTGAAAAACGTTACCGGCTCAGGAAGCGCGAAGCACTTGAATGGTGGGGGCGCAAACTGATGTCTATCGTTTTGCAAGACAAGAATGCGGGCAATGTCCTCTCTTTGCGCGGAGCATAAGTCACGAACGAGCAGTTGCTCATTTTAATGAATAATTGGAAGGAGGCGCTATGCAACTAGAGAATTACAAGATATTTGCCGAGGCATATTCCACATTTAATGCCGAACCGTTAATCAATGCACTCGCTGAAGACTGTGTATTTGAAAGCCAGATGGTTATGCAGCCACTCGTAGGAAAACCGGCCATCGAAGAATATTTGCGACGAAAAATGGAGACTTTCCAAAAACATAAAACGCACATTGATTGTTCGCTAGCGCAAGTCGGCTCCAGCCCAGTGTTGAGCGCGAACGGAAGCCCATG
>CAZUVO010000264.1:291-4369 GCA_964623955.1 uncultured Rhizobiaceae bacterium | reverse complement strand
AGGTGAAATCGAGCGCTTCGTTGAAGATCGTCGAATAGGACGTCTTCATCAGGGTGATGCCCATCTCGCGGCACACCGAGACCATGGTCGAATCGAGAATAGACATGGCGACCATGTCCATTTTCCGTTGATCGCTCATGCCGGGGTCCCCTTTGCCGCTGCGTTAGTCGTCGCCGGCGGCCTCCAGGCCGTAGACCTCGCGCGCTGTCTGGCGCGAGATATAGCCTTCCGCCAAATCCTCGGCGACCCGCTCCGGCAGCCGTTCGCGCGGCTCGCCCCAGCCGCCGCCGCCCGGCGTCTGGAAGCGGATACGGTCGCCCGGCGCGATGGTGACGTTCGACCATTTGCTCGGGCTCACCTTGCCGAACGCATCGTCGATGGTGCGCCAATCGACCGTGTTGGCCGCCATGTGCCAGGTGCCCGCGACGCCGCCGGATTGCCCGCCATAAAGGCCCCAGGCACGGTTGTGGTGGCGGTCCGACATCTGGCTGCCGGTGATCTCCGTATCGAGGCTCTTCAAGGTGCGCTGGGTGCTGAGGCCGCCGCGATGCCGGCCGGCGCCGCCCGAATCCTCGACCATGATGTAGCTCTCGCACTGCATCGGAAAGCGCGTCTCGAACACCTCGACCGGAATGACGCGGCAATTGCCGTTGATCGAATCGGTGGCGTCGTTGCCATCGGCGAAATTGCGCCCGCCCCAGCCGCTCAGCTCGATGGCGTAGCAGACGAACGCCTCGCCAGTTTCCTGATCGGTGCCGCCAAACACGAAATTGGTGTGCGTCGCACCCTCCGCCGCCATGGTGCGGTCCGGCATCGCCGGCGACATCGCGCCGATCACGGCGCCGGCGATCTTGCAATGGGTCTCGGTATTGCCGCCCACTTCCGGCGCCGGATAATCGACATTCAACAGCGTACCCGGCGGCGAGACGACGCGGATCGGGCGAAAACAGCCGGAATTTGTCGGGATCGATTCATCGGTGATGTGCAACATGCCGTTATAGGCGGCGGAATAGGAGACGCCGAGGGTGGCGTTGATCGGCCCCTTGGCCTGCGGCGAGGTGCCGGTATAGTCGATCACCGCCTCGTCGCCGTTAATGTGCACGGCAACATTGATGGTGTAGGGCGTATTGTCGATGCCGTCATCCTCGACCTCGTCGGAGAAGGTGTATTTGCCGTCGGGGATGGCTTGGATCTCCGCCCGCATGCGGCTCTCGGAATAGTCCAACAGGTTCGCGACGTTGCCGCGGAAGGTCTCCTTGCCATATTTATTGATGACATTCTCGAGCCCGCGCACGCCGACATCGGTGCCGGCAATGAGCGCGCGGAGATCGCCGTAATTGAAGCGCGGCGTGCGCACATTGGCGAGCAGCAGCTTCCACACCTCGTCGACATCCTCGCCGCGTTTCTTGATGAAGACCGGCGGTACGCGGATGCCTTCATGGAAGATTTCCGTCGCCTCGCCGGCGAAGGCGCCGGGCACCATGCCGCCGATCTCGACGAGATGGCCGATGGTCATGGCGAAGGCCATCAGCTCGCCATCGACGAAGACCGGCTGAATGAGGGTGTGCTCCGGGCTGTGCAACCCGCCGCGGTAGGGATCGTTATGCACGACGACATCGCCCGGCTCCCATTCCTCCAGCGGAATTTCGAGGACACAGCTCCTGACCAGGAGCGGCACGCCGCCGATCATCGACGGGCAGAACTCGGCCTGGGCGATCATTTGCCCGTCCGGCGCCGCGAGGGCGCAGGTGAAATCGAGCGCCTCGTTGAAAATCGTCGAATAGGAGGTGCGCATCAGGGTGATGCCCATCTCGCGGCAAATGGCGGTCATGGTGGAATCGATGATGCTCATCGTCACCATATCGACATCGCGCTGGTCGTTCATGTCGCTCACTCCTCGGCGATTTTTCCGATTAGCAGATTGCCATAGGCATCGACGCGCAGTTTCTGGTCCGGGCGCAGGATGGTCACCGACGCCGCCTCCTCGATGATGGCCGGGCCGGAGAATGCGTGGCCTTCCTTGAGGCTGCCCCGGTCATAGATCGGCGTGTCGTGGCTGCCGTCCTCGAAGGTCACCTCGCGCCGCGATGCGGGCTCCGCCGCCGCGCCGCCGCTCTCGCCGATGGTGGCGAATTCCGGCTTGTCGGTCAGCGAGACCGTGGTTGCCTTCACCGTGATCACCTCGATCACCTCGCGCGGGATGTTGAAGCCGAAACGCGCGAGATGCATGTCGTGGAAGGCCTGCCACAATTGCGGTGTCGTCTCGTCGGTGAAGGTGTCGAAGGAAATCGGAATCTCCAGCTCGTAATTCTGGCCGAGATAGCGCATCTCCAGCGAGCGGTAGATTTCGACATTCTTGCCGTAGCCCTGCGCCTTCAAATCATTTATTCCGGTTTCGATCAGCGCTTGCATGACTTCGGAGGCGCGCGCCTGATCGAAGCGCTTCGAGGTCATCTGCACCGTGCGCTGGGTGTCGACGCGGGCGTCGGTCAGGATGAAGCCGAAGGCCGAGAACTGTCCCGGATAGTTGGGCACGATGCCGCTCGGGATGCCGGCATCGTTCATCAGATCGGCGATATGGAGCGGCCCGGCGCCGCCGAAGCCCAGAAGCGAGAAATCGCGCGGATCCAAGCCGCGCTCGATCAGCACCGAACGCAGCGCGCCGACCATATTGTTGTTGGCGATCTGGATCACCGCGAGGGCGGTTTCGCTCGCCGAGCGGCCCAGTTCGTCGGCGACCGCCTTCACCGCCTTTTCCGCCGCGGCTTTGTCGAGCTTCATCTCGCCGCCGAGGAAATTGTCCGGATTGATCCGCCCGAGCACCAGATTGGCATCCGTCACCGTGGCCTTGGTGCCGCCGGCGCCGTAGCACGCCGGGCCGGGATCGGCGCCTGCGCTTTCCGGGCCGACCCGGAGCATGCCGCCCTTGTCGATCCAGGCGATCGAGCCGCCGCCGGCGCCGATGGTGCGGATATCGATCATCGGGATCTGGATCGGAATGCCGAACTCGATCTCGAAATCGGTGGTGAAATTCTCCTGCCCGCCGACGATCGTCGAGGTGTCGGTCGAGGTGCCGCCCATGTCGATGGTCACGAGATGATCGATGCCGCACAGGCCGGCGATATGCTTGCCGGCGATGACGCCGCCGGTGGGGCCGGAGACGGTCATCTGAATGGGCGAATCCTGCGCCGCCTCGAGAGACATTTCGCCGCCGTTCGATTTGATCACGACGACCTTCTCGGTGATGCCGTTTTCCTTGAAGCGCTGGCGGATATTGCGTACCTGATTGCTCACCGTCGGCTTGATATAGGCGTCGGCGATGGTCGTGGAGGCGCGCTCATATTCCTTCCATTTCGGCAGCACCTCGTAGGAGATGGAGACCGGAATGTCCGGCAGTTCCTCGGCGAGGATTTCCTTCACCCGCCGCTCGTGATCCGGGCTGACATAAGAGAAGAGAAGATTGACGGAGAGCGCCTCGATCTCGCCCTCTTGCTTGATCTCTTTCGCCAGGGCGCGCACGCCGGCTTCGTCGAGCGGCGTCTCGACATCGCCATTGGCCATGATGCGCTCGCTGATTTCATAGCTGTGGCGGCGCTTCACCAGCGGCTTGGGCTTGATCCAGGTAATGTCGTAATGGCTGCGCCGGTTGCCGCGCTGGATGAAGGGAATGTCGCGGAACCCCTCGGTGGTGACATAGCCCACCGTGGCGCCCTTGCGCTCCAAAATAGCGTTCGTCGCGACGGTGGTGCCGAGGCGGATATTCTCGATATCGCCGGGCGCGTCGAATTTGCCCAATCCGGTGAGAATTCCGTCATTCGGGTCCTTCGGCGTCGACGGATTTTTCCACACTTCGACGGATTTGGTTTGCGGGTCGTAAGAGACGAAATCGGTAAACGTCCCGCCCACATCGATACCAACCATGTAACCTGCCACGCCACTTCTCCCAGGCAATTTACTTAATATTCACATAGAGAATGCGCGGTTATCCCGCGCTGTGAGAATGCGCGGTTTTCCCGCGCTGTTAGGGGCGCGATGTTATCGGCGGTCCGCCGCCGGGGCAACTCAAATAGGCCCGCTT
>CAZUVO010000264.1:0-270 GCA_964623955.1 uncultured Rhizobiaceae bacterium | reverse complement strand
GCCGCGGATGATATTGAGCAGCAAAGAGCCGCCGCCTTGCGCCGCGATCGCCATCAATTCGCCCGGGTCCTCGACCGGTTGGCGATTGATCGAGGTGATCACATCCTCCTCGCGCAGGCCCGCCTGCCAGGCCGGCGATTCCTTCACCACACCGACGACATAAACGCCTTTGATCCGGCCGTAAAAGGGCGATTCCTTCGGCACCGGGCCGAACGCGGCGCCCTTCAGCTTGGGAATCTCGCTGGTCGGCTCGGCGCGCGCCTGTTTGAT
>CAZUVO010000263.1:0-4375 GCA_964623955.1 uncultured Rhizobiaceae bacterium | reverse complement strand
GACCCCTATCTCCGCTCTCACCCGCTGACCCGCGACCGTATCCGTTTCGTTGAGAATTTCATCGCGCGCTCGGATTATGCGGCGCAATCCTCGAGCGAGGCGGAACTGCTGGCCCATCGCCGCATGGTGGCCAAGCTCTATGCCTTTTTGAATTCGCCGGGCAAGACGCTGCGCACCTATCGCGAGGGCGATAACAGCCTGACGGCGCGTTATGCCCGGTCGATCGCCTATTTCCGCATCCCGGATCTCGAGCGGGCGATCGCGGAAATCGATTCGCTGATCCGCGAATATCCCAATGATCCCTGGTTTCACGAAATGAAGGGCCAGATGCTGTTCGAAAACGGCCATATAGCGCTGTCCATCGCGCCCTATGAGCGCGCGGTGGCGCTCAGGCCGGATGAAGCGCTGCTCCGCCTCGGCCTGGCGCGCGCCCAGATCGAAATCAACGAGCCGGGCTTCAACAAAAAGGCCATCGAGCATTTGATTGCCGCGACCCGGTCCGAGCCGAAACATGCCTCACATTGGCATTTTCTCGGCATCGCCTACGGCCGCGACAAGCAATTGGCGCAATCCTCCCTCGCCCTGGCGGAAGCCGCCCTCCTGAGCGGCGATTTCGTCGAGGCGACCTATCACGCGGAAAAGGCGAAACGCGGGCTGAAAACCGGCTCACCGGCCTATTTACGGGCGGAAGACATCGCACTCGCAGCCAATCACGGCAATCGCTGAACGAAGCGGGTCAAAAAGCGCCCTACCGGCCCATTTTTAGCCGTGTGAGGCGTCGGCCATACATTGAGCAGAACCAAGCTGCAACGGACGCGATGCCCGGCTTTGTCAGACAAATTTATTAATTTTAGTAGAACAACGTTTAAACACAATGCCTTATATGATGAAGTTTAGTCATACATGTAAGATTGTATGACATGATATTGAGGCTTCGTTTGGGCTCGTTCGTGCGCTGAAAACCCGATTTAGTTCCTTGATCGTTCCGCCCTACAATTAGTTTCTCAAGCAACATATCCGATAACACTGTTAACATATTGAAATAGTGTAGTTTTATGGATTTTAATTCAACGTGGCAGGGAAACTCCGCGGCTAAATCAGACCGCCCAGCGGCGAGGACGGGTCGGCATATCGCTTTTTCGCCATGCGGCCGGCGAGATAGGCCAGCCTTCCCGCCTCGATGGCGAGGCGCATGGCATGGGCCATGGCGATCGGGTCCTTCGCCTCGGCGATCGCGGTGTTCATCAGCACGCCGTCGCAGCCCAGCTCCATGGCGATGGCGGCGTCGGAGGCGGTGCCCACACCGGCGTCGACGAGCACCGGCAGGCTGCAATTTTCGATGATTATCCGGAGATTTACGGGGTTTTGCACGCCGAGGCCCGAGCCGATCGGCGCCGCCAGCGGCATGATCGCGACACAGCCGAGGTCTTCCAAGGTTTTCGCCATGATCGGATCGTCGCTGCAATAGACCATGACGTCGAACCCTTCCTTCACCAGCATTTCGGTGGCTTTCAGGGTTTCGACCATATTCGGATAAAGCGTCGTCTGATCGCCGAGCACTTCCAGCTTGACCAGCTTCCAGCCGCCGGCTTCGCGCGCCAGGCGCATGGTGCGCACCGCTTCGTCCGCCGTGTAGCAGCCGGCGGTATTGGGCAGATAGGTGTATTTCTTGGGGTCGAGATAATCGACCAGCATCGGCTCGCCCGGATTGGCGATATTGACCCGGCGCACGGCGACGGTGACGATTTCCGCGCCCGAGGCCTCGACGGCGCGGGCGGTTTCCTCGAAATCGCGGTATTTCCCGGTGCCGACGATGAGGCGCGAATCAAACTTCCGCCCGGCGAGCTCCCAGCCCTGCTCCTCGCCGGCGGGCAATTGCATGGCGCCGCCGCCGATGAAATGGACGATTTCCAGGCGGTCGCCATCCTCGACCGCCGTGCCGCCATAGGCGCCTTTCGGGACGATTTCGAGATTGCGCTCGACGGCAATCTTGCGCGGGTCGAATCCGAGACTTGTAAGAACGGATTCGACGGTCAACGGCCCATCGAAGTCGCGGGCTTCGCCATTAATTTGAACTTGCATACTGAGCGCTGTATCCCTCACCCGGCCGCGGCGCGTGCCGGCATCCTGTTGCACAGAGTCACAAAATAAAGTATGGCGACCCGGTACGGCATTTCAACTGTTTGCGCTCCGGAACGCGATTTAGAACGGGCGGATCGCCGGAAAATTGCCGGAGCGGCGGAAATTCGAAGGTCTTCGCATTGCTCTTCGGATGCGCGAATGTTGAGTTTGGTCTAAGGTGTTAAGCCGATGACGCACAAAATCTTGATACTGAATGGTCCCAACCTCAATATGTTGGGTGAGCGCGAGCCGGAAATCTATGGCGGCGATTCGCTCGAGGCGATTGGCGTCGCCTGCCAGCATAAGGGCCAAACCCTCGGCATGGCGGTCGAATTCCGTCAATCGAACGATGAAGGCGAATTGGTCGGCTGGATTCAGTCGGCGGCGGCGGATTTTTCGGGTATTGTGCTTAATGCCGGCGCATATAGTCATACGTCGATAGCCATTCTGGACGCCTTGCGGGGTGTGGGCTTGCCGACGATTGAGGTACACTTGTCTAACATTTATCGGCGCGAGTCATTCAGACACAATTCCTACATTTCCCAGGCGGCGCTCGGCGTGATCTGCGGCCTGGGCACGCAAAGCTATTTGCTGGCGCTCGACGCGCTGGCGCGCATAGTCGATGAGGACTGAACCGATGGCGGTGGAATTGCCCTTGAACGAACCGGATGAGAGCGACACCGAGGACCATGGGCGCCGTGCCGATTTCGACCTGATCCGCGAATTGGCCGCCCTGCTCGAGGAAACGGGCCTCAGCGAAATCGAGATCGGCGAAGGCGCCGAGCGGGTGCGGGTCGCGCGTGCGCCGCAGGGTACGGCTGCCGTCATGGCTCCGGCCGCGCCGGCGCCGGTATCCGCGGCGGAATCGCTCAGCGCCGAGGTCGCCGAAGTTCCAACCCCGGTCAATGTCGATTCGAGCCATCCCGGCGCCGTTATTTCGCCGCTGGTCGGCGTCGCCTACGCTTCACCCGAGCCCGGGGCGGAGCCGTTTATTACCGTCGGCGAACAGGTGAGCGAGGGGCAGACCCTCTTTATCATCGAGGCGATGAAGACGATGAATCCCATCCGCGCCCCACGCGGCGGCCGGGTCGCCAGAATTTTGGCCGAGAATGGCGCGCCGGTGGAATATGGCGAAGTCCTGTTGGTGCTGGAATAGCGCCGGCGTTCTTGCCGCCGGGCCGGCATAATTAGATGTTCGACAAAGTCCTGATAGCCAATCGCGGTGAAATCGCGGTGCGCATTCACCGCGCCTGCCGCGAGCTCGGCATCAAGACGGTCTCGGTGCATTCCACCGCCGATTCCGACGCCATGCATGCCCGCATCTCCGACGAATCGGTTTGTATCGGGCCGGCGGCGGTGCGCGACAGCTATCTCAATATTCCCTCGATCATCGCCGCCGCCGAGATCACCAATGCCGACGCCATCCATCCCGGCTACGGTTTCCTGTCCGAAAGCGCCAATTTCGCCACTATCGTCGAGGAGCATGGCTTTAGCTTTATCGGCCCGGCGCCCGAGCATGTCAGCATGATGGGCGACAAGGTGCGCGCCAAGGAAACCATGCAGAAGCTCGGCGTGCCCGTGGTGCCGGGATCGCCCGGCGCGCTCACCGAAATGTCGGAATTCCACGCCTTTGCCGAGGAAATCGGCTACCCGGTATTGATCAAGGCGGTCGCCGGCGGCGGCGGCCGCGGCATGAAGCGGGTGCATAAGCGCGAGGAGCTCGAGGAGGCGGCATCGATGGCCCGCGCCGAAGCCCAGGCCTCGTTCGGCAATTCGTCGCTCTATATGGAAAAACTGATCGACGCGCCGCGCCATGTCGAGGTGCAGATATTGGCCGACCAGCACGGCAATGTGGTGCATCTCGGCGAGCGCGACTGTTCGCTGCAGCGGCGTCATCAGAAACTGCTCGAAGAAGCCCCCTCCTCCGCCCTCAACGCCGAAGAGCGCGAGCGCATCGGCGAGCAGGTGGTGCGCGCGATCGAGAAAATCGGTTATCGCGGCGTCGGCACGCTTGAGTTTCTCTACGAGCATGGCGAGTTCTACTTCATCGAAATGAACACGCGCATTCAGGTCGAGCATCCGGTGACCGAAATGATCACCGGCATTGATCTGGTGCGCGAGCAGATCCGCGTCGCCGACGGCGCGCCGCTCGGCTACCGCCAGGAAGACATCAAATTCAACGGCCATGCCATCGAATGCCGGGTGAACGCGGAGGATCCGGCAACCTTCCGCCCCTCACCCGGACGGGTCACCG
>CAZUVO010000262.1:0-4406 GCA_964623955.1 uncultured Rhizobiaceae bacterium | reverse complement strand
CATCGGCTCGCTCGACGGACAAATCGGTGCCGCCAGTCAGATCGCCATGGCGCGCGGCGCGAAGGTGTATCACGCCGAAGACATCCCGCAAGGACTGGTCAGCCTGCGCGCCGGCCGCAGCGCCGAGCTCGTGATGATCGACGCCGGCGAGGATATCACCACTCTCGTCAAGAGCCTCGAGGCGGAGCGTATTTCCGTTCCCGTCGTCGCCTGCGGCACCGAGATCAACCCCGACGCGGCGGTCAATGCGATCAAGGCCGGCGCAAAAGAATTCATCCCGCTGCCGCCGGAAGCGGACCTCATCGCCGCCGTGTTTGAAGCGGTCGCCGAGGAGAGCGACGCAATCATTTATAACGATCCCGTCATGAGCCGCGTGGTCAAACTCGCCGATCAGATCGCGCCGTCCGACGCCTCGGTGCTGATCACCGGCGAATCCGGCACCGGCAAGGAAGTCATGGCGCGCTATCTGCACAAAAAGAGCAAACGCGCGGCGCGGCTGCTGGTCTCGGTCAATTGCGCCGCGATCCCGGACAATCTTCTCGAATCCGAACTGTTCGGCCATGAGAAAGGCGCTTTCACCGGCGCCGTCGCGCGGCGCATCGGCAAGTTCGAGGAAGCCGATGGCGGCACCCTCCTCTTGGACGAAATCAGCGAAATGGACATTCGCCTGCAGGCCAAGCTGCTGCGCGCCTTGCAGGAAGGCGAAATCGACCGGGTCGGCGGCAGCAAGCCGATTTCGGTAAACCTGCGCATCATCGCGACGAGCAACCGGGATCTGACCCGCGAGGTCGATGAAGGCCGCTTCCGCGAAGATCTCTTCTACCGTCTTCTATTTCCGCCTCAACGTGGTGCAGATCAAATTGCCGCCGCTCCGCGAACGGCCCAATGACGTCGAAAAATTATGCGACTATTTCGTCCGCAAATATTCCATCGCGAACGACGTCGCTTACCGGCCGGTTGCGAGCGACGCGCTGGACATGCTGCAGCGTCATCATTGGCGGGGCAATGTTCGTGAGCTTGAAAACAGCGTCCACCGGGCGGTGTTGCTGGCGAACGGCGACGAGCTGGACAGCGCGGCCTTCTCGCTCGGCGGCGGCCTGGGTTCGGAGAGCAGCACCGCCGGCGGCGCGGCGACTGCCGTCTCGGCACAATTGGCCGGCGGCGAGGATTCGGCGCCCGCCGGCGAGCTGGTGGGCAAAACCGTGGCCGAGGTCGAGCGCGATCTGATCATCGATACGCTCAGCCACTGCCTCGGCAACCGTACCCACGCGGCAAATATTCTCGGAATCTCGATCCGCACGCTGCGCAACAAGCTCAAGCAATATTCGAGCGACGGCGTTGCCGTGCCGCAGCCGCGCGAGGCCGGGCAAGCCATCGCCTAATCGCCGAGAGCGACGCACATGCACATCCATTTGAGCCGCCGGCAGCGCATCGGACACGCGCAACATCATGGCTGATCTCGGCAACGCACCGCCCAACGCAAACTCCGGCGGCGGCACCTCGGGCGCGGACTTCATCGAGAAGTTCAAGCGCGGGGATATTGCGCTTGCGGTCGGCGTCATTGCGATTCTCGTCGTTCTCATCATGCCGATGCCGGGCTGGCTGCTCGACATCAGCCTGGCGCTGTCCTTGGCGCTCTCGGCGCTCATATTGCTGACGGTGCTGTTTATCGAACGGCCGCTCGACCTCAGCGCCTTTCCGACCATTCTTCTCATTGCGACGATGCTGCGACTTGCGCTCAACCTTGCCTCGACGCGTCTGATCCTGACCCACGGCCATGAAGGCCCGGCCGCCGCAGGCTACGTTATTCAGGCGTTCGGCAGCTTCGTCATGGGCGGCAGTTTCATCATCGGCATCATCGTTTTCGCCATTCTCATCATCGTCAACTTCATCGTCATCACCAAGGGCGCCGGGCGCATCGCCGAGGTCTCCGCGCGCTTCAGCCTGGACGCCATGCCGGGCAAGCAGATGGCGATCGACGCCGACCTCTCGGCCGGCCTCATCGGCGAGGACGAGGCACGCCAGCGGCGCGTCGATCTGGAAAACGAAAGCACCTTTTTCGGCTCGATGGACGGCGCCTCGAAATTCGTCCGCGGCGACGCCATCGCCGGCCTGCTGATCACCCTCATCAATGTCATCGGCGGCATGGTCGTCGGCGTGTCGCAGAACGGCATGACCTTCTCCGACGCAGCACAGACCTTCACTTTGCTGACCGTCGGCGACGGGCTGGTGTCGCAAATCCCGGCGTTGATCGTCTCCACCGCCGCCGGCCTGCTGGTCACCAAGGCCGGCGTCTCCGGCTCGGCGGACAAGATGATCTTCGGCCAGCTCGGCGCCTATCCGCGCGCCATCGCCATGACGGCGGGCCTCCTGGTCGCGCTCGCCCTGCTGCCGGGCATTCCGATGATGCCGTTCCTCATCCTCGCCGCCATTGTCGGCTTCCTGGCGTGGCGCGCGAACGGCGCGCGCAAGCGGCAATTGGAGCAGGAGGCTGCCGAGCCGCAACTGGATGAGGAAATCGAGGAAGCCGAGCAGCCGATCGGCGAAGCGCTGCAAATCGATGCGCTCCGCCTCGAGCTCGGCTATGGTCTTCTAAGCCTGATCGACGAGCAGCACGGCCAGCGGCTGACCGATCAGATCAAGGCGCTGCGCCGCCAGATTGCCACCGAAATGGGCTTCGTCATGCCGTCGGTGCGCATCCAGGACAATATGCAGCTCGGCTCCAACAATTATGTCCTCAGGGTCAAGGATATCGAGGCCGGCCAGGGTGAGTTGCGCCCGCATTTGCTGCTCACCATGGACCCGGGCGGCGAGGCGATTTCGCTGCCCGGCGAAGATACCCAGGAGCCGACCTTCGGCATGCCGGCAAAAAGGATCGAACACAGCGAACGCGAAGAGGCGATGTTCCGCGGCTATACGGTGGTCGACCCGGCGACCGTGATCACCACCCATATTACCGAGACGGTGAAGGACAATATGGCGGAGCTCCTGTCCTATGCGGAGACGCGCAAGCTCTTAGACGATCTCGAAGAGGATCAGCGCCGCCTGGTCGACGATTTGGTGCCGGCGCAGATCACCGGCGGCGCGGTGCAGCGCATCCTGCAAAGCCTGCTGCGCGAGCGCGTCTCGATCCGCGACCTGCCGACCATCCTGGAAGGCATCGCCGAGGCGGTCGGCCACACCGCGAACGTCACCTACATCACCGAGATGGTGCGCGCCCGTATGGCCCGCCAGATCTGCGCCTCCAACGCCGATGGCGAGGGCGTGCTGCCGCTCCTGACCCTGTCGCCGGACTGGGAAGACGCCTTCGCCGACAGCCTGATCGGCGAGGGCGAGGACAAGCAGCTCTCCATGGCGCCGAGCAAGCTGCAGGAATTCATCAATCTCATCCGCGAGGCGTTCGAGCGCCACGCCATGATGGGCGAATTGCCGGTGCTCCTGACCAGCCCGGCGATCCGGCCCTATGTGCGCTCCATCGTCGAGCGCTTCCGTCCGGCCACGCCGGTCATGTCGCAAAATGAAATTCATCCCAAGGTCAAGCTCAAGACCTTGGGCCAGGTGTAATCCGCCCGCCCCGTCCGGGACGGGACGGCGCTAGGCCATGGCATTTGTCGGATCCTTCTTTCCGCCGCCCGCCGGCCCGACGGGCGGAGGCGCCGCGACGGCCCTGGCCGGCCGCCTCGCCACGATTTCCGGGCCGCTCCCCGCGACCCTCGGCAATCTCGCTTCCGGCACCCAGCTGACCGGAATCATCCTCGCGGCCCAAAGCAACGGCAAGCAGCAGATCCGCACCCAGCAGGGCGTCTTGACGCTGACGCCGCGCACCCCGCTGCCGGAGGGCGGACGGGTCCTCCTCGAGCTTAGCGGCATGCCGGCGCGCTCCCAGGCCCGGCTGGTTTCCCTCACACCGCCCACACCCGTCGGACCGCCGCCGGGCGAGGCAGCCGCCGCGCAATCGCCGCAACAGGCCGCGACGGCGCAGATGGCGGCGCTCGGCCAGCGCTGGACCGGCCTCGAGAAACTGCTCAACGAAGCCGCCGGCAAGAACGCCGGCCAGGCTGCCCTTGCCGCCGCCCTGCCGCGCCCGGGAGCGGGGCTGGCCCGCTCGTTGATGATCTTCATCGCGGCAATGCGCGCCGGCGGGCTGGAGCCCCTTATGGGCCGTGCGCTCGCGCTCAATTTGCTCGCCCACCCGCGCCTCGGGCCGCTCGCGGGCGCCGTGCGGCAGGATATGGCGCGCCTCGAGCGTTTCGCCTTTGAACCCGGGCCGGGCGCGTGGCAAGGCCTGTTCGCGCCGCTTATCGTCGGCAATCAGATGCTGCAGATGCGCTTGTTCCTGCGCCGCGATGGCGCGCCGGAGGATGAGGCGGGCGGGCCGAAAGCCAAACGCTTTATCGTCGAGACCG
>CAZUVO010000261.1:0-4429 GCA_964623955.1 uncultured Rhizobiaceae bacterium | reverse complement strand
GGGCAGTAAAAAGGCGCGCCCGAGCTTATGCGAGGTAGCCCCAAGCCAAGGGAGCGGACGCGACCGCCCGGCGCTTGAGGGAACACCAATGGAGGGGCGGATGCCCCCGCCCGGCGCTTGAGGGGCCCTACAACGAATCATTCTTATGATTCGTTGACACCGTACCCTTCGAATCAGCCGAATTTACGGGTCGCCGCCTCGATGGCCGGCCCCGCCGCCGCGAGATCCTCCGGCGCCATCAGCGGCACGGCCTCGATATTTGCGTCGAAGGCGAGAAACCATGGCTCGGCGATGCCCGGTATGTCCGATGCCGATTCTATATCGATAATCATGATCGCGGAGCGCTTGCCATCCACGGCGGCGAAATAGACCGCCTCGGGTTTGATATCCTCGATGATGGCCTGGATGGTGTCGCCCAAGGTCCCCGCGCGCACCGCCGCGTTGCCCGCCGCGACCGGCAAGGTTGCCGTTATCATAAATCTCATTGTCATATCCCCTGTTCGTCCGGCGTCTTGATTGCGCCGGCTACCGCCCCAGCCTAGAGCCGGTGCGTATGACGAGTCGAGGGAATATCGCTACGCCAAATCTCGTAGGCAATCCGGCCCGAGGGGTTCGATCGGCGACCAGTCGCGGGTGCAGTGATGCTCGGCGCGCTGAAAATTGGTCGGCGGATTGTCGCAGGCCGCGACATTGAGATAGAAGATTGTGCGCGGCCAGGGGGTGATGTTGTTGGCCGAGCCATGGACGATATTGCTGTGGCAGATCAGCACCGAGCCCGCCGGCCCCACTTGCGCGGCGATGCCCGGCCCATCGGCGAGGCGCGCAAGCGTCGCCGGCGGGATGGTAAAGAGGGTAAAGCCGCCGGCCTCGCGATTGTCGTTCGCCTCATGCACGAGGCCGCCCTTGTGCGAGCCCGGCACGATCAGAAGCGGCGCATTGGCCGCCGATACGTCTTCGATGAACACCGCGACCATGAGCGCGCGCGGCTCTTGGAGGCCGTCGCGGTCGTGCCAGGTGGCAAAATCCTGATGCCACTCCCACACGCTGCCTTCGAAGGCGGCCTTCGGGTTGAGTCTGGACTGATGGATATAGACGCCCTCCGCGCCGAGCAATTGCTCCGCCGCCCGGATCAAATAGGGATGCCGCCCGAGCCGCTCGAACGCCTCGTCGAAGCGGTGCGCGCCATAAACCAGCCGCACGGCCTCGGACCCTTCCTCACACACCACCTCCGGCCCCGTCCGCGCCATCGCTCGCGCCGCGCCCTCGCGCAGGACGGCAGTCTCGGCATCGGAAAACAAGCCGGGCAGGAACAGGAACCCCTGTTCCTCGAAACTTGCGAGCTGCTGTGCGGTGAGCTCTGTCATGGCTGCCCGATTTCGGGGTTGGCGCGCCCTAACCGCCCATGCCGACAAACTCGCGGACCAGTTCGGGGTCGGAGAGTTGGTCGGGGGAGACTTCGTTGACCAGTTGGCCGCGCTGGATGATGTGGACGCGCTGGCTGAGCGAGGCGATGAAATCGAGATTCTGCTCCACCAGGACGATGGTGAGGTTGCGGCTCGTCCTGAGGCCGTTCAGGATTTCGATGATCTCCTCGACGATGGAGGGCTGGATGCCTTCGGTCGGCTCGTCGAGGAGCAGCAGGTTGGGGCCGCCGCAGAGGCAGCGCGCCAGCGCCAGGATCTGCTGCTCGCCGCCCGACAGCACGCGGCCGGCGCGGTCCAACAGGGGTTTCAGGCGCGGGAAGACATCCAGCACCTCTTCCAGCACCTTCTCTTCATCGACCTTGTGCATCGCCATGGCGATGCGGAGATTGTCGGCGACGGAGAGGTTGGGGAAGATATCGCGCCCTTGAGGCACATAGCCGATACCGTTCAAATTGCGCTTATGGGCCGGCATGCGGGTGATGTTTTCGCCATTGAGCTCGATCGTGCCACCGGTCGGGCGCAACAGGCCGATCAGGGTTTTGAGGAATGTCGTCTTGCCCATGCCGTTATGGCCGAGAATGCCGACAAACTCGCCCTCGGCGACATTGAGATCGATGCCGTGCAGGATCGGGATACGCCCATACGCCGCTTTCAGCCCCTCAACCCGCAGCATGATCAGGCGACCTCCCGCTTGCCGAGATAGACGTCGCGCACGTCTTGGTTCTTCAGCACATTCTCCATCGTGTCCTCGACCAGGATGGCGCCCTGGTTGAACACGGTGACCCGATTGGCGATCGCCTTGATGAACTGCATATCGTGCTCGACCACGATGAGCGACGCGGTGCGGTTGATCTCGCGGATCAACTCGGTTGTGCGGTGCACTTCTTCATGGGTCATGCCGGCGGTTGGCTCGTCCAAGAGGATCAATTCGGGATCGCCGGTGAGGACGATGCCGAGTTCGACACCCTGGCGCGCGCCGTGGGCAAGCTGGCCGACGAGTTGATTGGACACGGCTGTTAGGCCGATGCGTTCGAGAATTTCGTCGACCACCCGCCTGGCCTCGCGGTCCTTGTGGTGGCGGCGCGCCGAGAGCCAGATATTCTCGCGCACATCGAGGCCGTCAAATACGCTCGGCACCTGGGTTTTAATGCCGATGCCGCGGCGCGCGATTTCATGGGTGTGCGAGCCGGTAATATTGTCGCCGCGATAGAGGACCTGGCCGGAGGTCGGTTTGTACTGATGGGTGAGGCAGCGGAAGAAGGTCGTCTTGCCGGCGCCATTGGGGCCGATCAGGCAGCGCAGCTCGCCCTCGGCCATGGAGAAATCGACATTGTCCACCGCCACCACGCCGCCGAAGCGCATGGTCAGCCCGCGTGTCTCGAGAATGGGCGGGCGGCTGTCAGTCATGGCTGGCGACCTCTACCTTCCTCGGGCGGCCGGGCAAAGGGCAGGAAGCGCAGCGCCAGCAGGCGCGCCGTCGGCTGCAATCCCTGCGGCACGGCGAGAACGAAGATCAGAATAATGGCGCCGAACACCAGATAGGTATTGAGGAAGCTGACAAAAGATTGCGTCCCCAGCCAGTTATAGAGCATTTGCAGCGCCAGACTGCCCAGCATCGGCCCGACCAGCGTACCGACGCCGCCGATCAGCACCCACATGATGATCTGCGCCGCAAGGCCGAGGGCGAAGACATCCGGGTTGATGAAATTGTTGAAGCTGACGAACAGGCAGCCGGCGAGGCCGGCGATGCCGGCGCCGATGGAAAAGGCGATCATCTTGTGGAAGCGCACATCGTAGCCGAGATATTCGGCCCGCGTTTCGTTTTCCCTGATGGCCACGATGACGCGGCCGAAATGGCTGCGCAGCAGGAGGCGCAAGCCGAAATAGACCAGGATCAGCAGCACCATGGCGACGTAGAATATGTCGTCTGGCCAGAGGGGCGAGTTGGGGAATCCCGGCCAGTTGAATACCGGGATCGAGGAAATGCCGTTGAAGCCCATCAGCCGCGCGCTGCCGATGGCATATTCCTCGCCCGAGGTCGAGCGGATGAAAGCGTAGAAAATCAACGTCACCGCCAGCGTCACCACGGCGAGATAAATGTCGCTGAGGCGGCCATAGAACATGAAATAGCCGAGCAGCATGGCGAACGCCGCCGGCACCAATACCGACAACAGGATCGGCACCGTGCTCTCGCCCATATTGATCACGGAGATGGCATAGGCATAGCCGCCGATGCCGAAAAACGCCGATTGGCCGAAACAGAGAATGCCGCCAAAGCCCCAGATGAAGGCCATGGAGAGCGCCAGCATCGCCGTCGAAATAAACAAAATGACCTTGAGCAGAACGAAGAGATCGAACACTTGCGGCCCGGCGAAGAGCAGCGCCAGCATGATCACCGCGACGAAGATCAGCCCGCGGGTGTTCCAACTCTTGAGATCGAGGGCAAGTTTCACAGCGACCGTCTGAATATTTTTCCGGTGATGCCCTGCGGCAACAGGCGCAGCAGCACCACGGCGACGATCAGCAGCACAACGCCGCCGATGATCGGTGTGGTCTCATAGGTGACGAGCTGGCGCACGGTGCCGAAAATACCCGAGGCGACGATTGTGCCCGTAATGGCGCCGGTGCCGCCGGTGATCACGGTGATAAAGGCCTGCGCGACATAGGTGAAGCCTACCGTCGGGATGATTTGCGAAATCGGCGCCAACAGGCCGCCGGCGAGCCCGGTCAGCGCCGCGCCGATGCCGAAGGTGATCATATAGACGCGCGGCGGGGAGATGCCGAGCACCGCGGCCTGGTCCGGATTCTGCATGGTGCCGCGCGCAATCAGGCCGAGCCGGGTGCGCGTGAAAACGAGATAAATGCCGATGAACAGCAGCACCGCGAGGCCGATCAGCACCAGACGGTAGATAGAAAGCTGATATTGGCCGAGGGCGAAATTATCCAATGGCGCCGAGACGCCGGTGATGTAATTGCCGAAAATGGCGGTGACGATGCCGATCAGC
>CAZUVO010000260.1:228-4473 GCA_964623955.1 uncultured Rhizobiaceae bacterium | reverse complement strand
GGGTCCTTTGGCTTGACCATGGCGCCGTCGACTTGGTTGAGCCAGTCATAGAGCCGGGTCAGGAGAAAGCGCAGCGCCGAGCCGCGCGCCAGCAGCGGCAAAGCGGCAAGCTCGGCCGCGCTGCACGGGCGCACCTTGCGGTAGGCATTGATCATGAGGCGCGCCTTGGTGACGTTGAAGCTGACATCCGGCTCGAAGCACCAGGCATTGAGGCAGACCGCCAGATCGTAGGCGAGGAAGTCGTTGCAGGCGAAATAGAAATCGATCAGCCCGGTGAGCTTGCCGTCCTCGAAAAACACATTGTCGGGAAAGAGGTCGGCATGGATGACGCCTTGCGGCAGGTCGCTCGGCCAGCGCGCCGCGATCTCGTCGAGTTCCTGCCTCAGTTCCGCCGCCAGGCCCGGCGCGACCTCGTCGGCGCGCGCCTCCGTCTCGCCGAAGAGCGCGCGCCAGCCGGCGACGGACAGTGCGTTCTCGCGGCGTATCGGGTAATCGAGGCCGGCGACATGCATTTCGGCCAGCGCCTCGCCGAGCGGCGCGCAATGAGCCGGCGCGGGCCTGAGCGGCCAGACGCCGGAGAGAAAGCTGGTAATCGCCGCCGGCCGGCCGCAGAGGGTACGCAGCACCTCGCCGTCGCGGCCATGGATCGGCGTCGGGCAGGCCAGGCCGCGGCGCGCCAGATGCTCCATCAGGCCGAGAAAGAACGGCAGATCCTTCGGCGCCACGCGCTTCTCATAAAGGGTGAGAATATGCGGCCCCTCATCGGTCAGCAGGAAATAGTTGGAATTCTCCACCCCCTCGGCGATGCCCTTGAACGACACCGCCCGGCCGATATCGTAATCGGCGAGAAAGGCTGCGAGTTCCTGATCCGAGACGGCGGTGTAGACGGCCATGGAAGGGCATAACAATTGTTGGCGGCACGCCGGACGGCGCGTGACGCCTATCCTAAATCTCTTTGCCCGGCGAGTGAATCTGTTTCCCTCATCTCTCTTGCCCGACCAATCGGCGCAGGCTACGCTCGCGGCCGAAAACGCGCAGAGATTGGCCGTCACAAGGGCCCAATGGGAGACTAAACATGGCACGCGACCCGAAATACGACATCCTCTTCGAGCCTATCCAGATCGGCCCGAAGACCATGAAAAACCGCTTCTATCAGGTCCCCCATTGCAACGGCGCGGGCTCGCTCAGGCCCGGCACCCAGGCCGCCTTTCGCGGCATGAAGGCCGAAGGCGGCTGGGGCGGTATCTGCACAGAGGCCTGCTCGATCGACCATGAAGCGGACGTCTCGCCGGCCGTGCTGGCGTCGCTCTGGGACGAGGGCGATGTCATCAATTTGCGCCATATGTGCGACGGCTTGCACAAATGGGACGCGCTCGCCGGCGTCGAGCTGTGGCATATGGGCTCGGCGACGGCCAATCTGGAGACCCGGGCGCCGACAAGCTCGCCGACCCAATCGACCTCGGATTGGTCGATCGCCAGTTACAGCCACGAACCCGATGAGGACGAAATCGCCGAGCTGCAGGAGATGTATGTCGAGGCGGCGAAGCGCGCGGTGCAGGCCGGCTTCGACATCGTCTATGTCTATGGTTCGCACGGCGTGCTGCCGGTGCAGTTCCTGTCGCGCTTCTACAACAAGCGCAGCGATAAATATGGCGGCTCGTTCGAAAACCGCGCGCGCTTTTGGATCGAGACGATCGAAAAGGTGAAGGAGGGCGTCGGCGACGATGCCGCCATTTGCGTGCGCCTTTCGGTCGATCAGATCATGGGGCCGGACGGCGTCGAGGCCGAGGAGGACGGCATCCGCTTCGTCGAGCTCGCCACGTCGCAAGGCCATGTCGATCTGTGGGATTTGAACCTCAGCACCTTCTCCGAATGGGGCGAGGATGCCGGCTCGTCGCGCTTCTACAAGACCAACCACCAGGCGCCCTTCACTCGCCATTTCAAGCAGGCGGCCAAGGTGCCGGTAATCAATGTCGGCCGCCTGACCAGCCCGGACGACATGGTCCAAGTGATCGAATCGGGACAGGCGGACATTATCGGCGGCGCGCGCCCGTCGATCGCCGATCCCTTCCTGCCGAAGAAGATCGAAGAAGGCTGTATCGAGGATATTCGCGAATGTATCGGCTGCAATATTTGCATCTCGCGCTGGGAGCGCGGCGCCGCCCTGGTCTGCACCCAGAATCCGGTGGCCAACGAGGAATATCGCCGTGGCTGGCACCCGGAAGAGTTCGACCAAGTCGAGGATGCCGGCTCGGTTCTCGTCGTCGGCGCCGGTCCGGCGGGCTCGGAATGCGCCCGCGTCCTGGGCGAGCGTGGCTATGACGTGCATCTCTGCGAGTCCGAAGGCGAGATCGGCGGGCATGTGCGCGACGTGGCGCGCTATCCCGGCATGGCCGAATGGGGCCGCCTGACGAGCTACCGCGAAGGGCAACTCAACAAGCTCAAGAATGTCGAGGTGCATACCAACACGTCGCTCGGCGCCGACGACGTGCTGAGTTATGGCGCCGACAAGGTGGTGCTCTGCACCGGCTCGTCCTGGGCGGCGGACGGCTTCAGCCATATCAGCATGGCGGCGGTTCCGGGCATCGACGGCACCGGCCCGCAATTCGCCACCCCGGAGCAGGTCATGGCCGGCAAGGATGTCGGCGACCGCGTCGTGGTGCTCGATGCGGACGGCTATATCACCGGCGTCGGCATGGCCGAGTTGATGGCCGATCAGGGCAAGCAGGTGACGCTCGTCACCCAGTTCGCCGCCGCCGCGCCGCTGATGGACTACACCCTCGAATCGCCCAATCTGCACCGCATGCTGCACGAAAAGAACATCGCCCAATTTGGCGGCTATTGGGGCGAGGAGTGCGATCCCGGCAATGTGGTCAAGGTCAAGCTGTTCAACCTGTCGCGCGACGGCGCGACACGCACCACCGAGCCCAAGGCCGGCGAGGCGCCGCGCCGCATGGGCAGCGAGACGGAGACCGTCGAGGCCGATACGGTGATCCTGGTGACCGCGCGGCTCGCCAATGACGCGCTGTATAAATCGCTGCGCGAACGCCGCGACTCTTGGTCGCAGGAGGGCATCGAGGGAATCTATCAGGCCGGCGACTGCTACGCGCCGCGTCTGACCGGCGACGCGGTGTTTGAAGGCCACCGCATCGCGCGCGAGTTCGAATCGGACAATCCCCAGCGCCCACGGCCCTTCCGGCGCGAGCGCATGGTGTGGGGCCGCGACGATCTCCCTGCCGGCGTGAGCTGACCCACCGGAAAATTCCGTTCGGCTCCTTTTGAAGGCCTCGCAGAGGCGGGGCCGTCTCCGCTCGCCATGTCTTGCCCGCGCACGAGGCGCGCGCTAGGCTCTTCCTTGGGGATGCGCAGGGATCGGCCGTAATTTCGGCCTTTCTCGGGAGTACGAAAATGGCGCGCGACCCTAATCACGACATCCTCTTCGAGCCGATTGAGATCGGCCCGAAGACCATGAAGAACCGCTTCTATCAGGTGCCCCATTGCAATGGCGCCGGCTCGTTCCGGCCCGGCACGCAAGCGGCGTTTCGCGGCATGAAGGCCGAAGGCGGCTGGGGCGGCGTCTGCACGGAAGCCTGCTCGATCGACCCGGAAGCGGATTTCTCGCCCAATGTGCTGGCCTCCATCTGGGACGAGGGCGATGTCATCAATCTCGGGCATATGACGGAGAGCCTGCATAAATGGGGCGCGCTGGCCGGCATCGAGCTGTGGCATATGGGCTCGGGCACGCCGAATATGGAAACCCGCGCCGTAACCCGGGCGCCGATCCAGGCGGCATCGAACTGGGCGCTCTCGAGTTACGCGCACGAAGCCGACGAACAGGACATTCTCGATCTCCAGCAGATGTATGTCGAGGCCGCCAAGCGGGCGGTGCAGGCGGGCTTCGATATCGTCTATGTCTATGGCTCGCACGGCGTGCTGCCGTCCCAGTTCCTCTCGCCCTTCACCAACAAGCGGACGGATAAATATGGCGGCTCGATCGAGAACCGCGCGCGCTTTTGGCTCGAATCCATCGAGAAGGTAAAGAACGCGGTCGGCCATGAATGCGCCGTTGCGGTGCGCATTTCGGTCGACCAGGTGATGGGGGTCGAGGGCATTCAGTCGCATGAGGAAGGGGTCAAATTCGTCGAGCTCGCCAGCGCGCAGGGCTTGGTCG
This sequence comes from uncultured Rhizobiaceae bacterium, assembly GCA_964623955.1. Lineage (GTDB taxonomy): Bacteria > Pseudomonadota > Alphaproteobacteria > UBA828 > UBA828 > PTKB01. Next base: position 302 of record CAZUVO010000260.1, on the reverse strand, counting down.
ATCTGTGGGATCTCAATCTCAGCATTTTCGACGAATGGGGCGAGGATGCCGGCCCGTCGCGCTTCTATAAAGCC
>CAZUVO010000260.1:0-218 GCA_964623955.1 uncultured Rhizobiaceae bacterium | reverse complement strand
CAATCATCAGGCGCCCTTCACCAAGCATATCAAGGGCGCCGCCAGGGCGCCGGTGATCAATGTCGGGCGTTTCACCAGCCCGGACGACATGGCGAGCATCATTAAATCGGGACAGGCCGATATTATCGGCAGCGCGCGGGCCTCGGTCGCCGATCCGTTCCTGCCCAACAAAATCGATGCGGGCTGCACCGACGACATCCGCGAGTGCATCGGCTGTA
>CAZUVO010000259.1:0-4477 GCA_964623955.1 uncultured Rhizobiaceae bacterium | reverse complement strand
CGACCCGGCCGGCACTCGTTACGGCTGCTTCCTTCCGGATCTGACCGGGTTGGCGAGGCGGCCGTCCGCCGCCGGTCTCCCTGGCCGTACTATACCAGCATTGGCCGCCTCGGAGGCAACCAATAACCGGCCTCTTTGACCAAGCGCGGCGGCTATGCGAATTTGCGCCATGCAAAAATTGTCCCTGCTGGCCGGCAATGTGTTTTCCGGCGTGCCCCTCGACCGGGTGGATCATCTGCGCGCCGACGCGGCCTGGATCGAGGCCCGGATCAACGATCCCGCGAGCCGCTTCGTTGCCGTCTGGAACCAGCAAAGCATCGTGTTCGCCGGCACCGAGCCGCGCGCCGCACTCGGCGACCGTGGCGCGCTCGACGGGCTGATCGACGGCGATGCGCCGCTCGCCCTGCTCGGCATCGCGCCGGAAGCGGGCGGAATCGCCCATTTCGCCGTCGATTTCTCCCATTTGCCGCAAGAAGCCCTGACCGAGCGCTATGCCGACGGCGCCCTGATGGATCTGCGCCAATCGGTGCAGCTCGTGCCGGAGCAGGAGGCGGCCATCCTCGCCTATGCAAGGGGGCTGATGTATTGGCACCAGAAGAACGGCTTCTGCTCTGCCTGCGGCCATCCCAGCCGGTCGCGCCGCGCCGGCCATGAGCGCACCTGCACCAATGCGGATTGCGGCATGACCCATTTTCCACGCACGGATTCGGCGGTCATCGTGCTGGTGCATGACGGCGAGGATTGTCTTCTCTGCCGCCAATCCCACTGGCCGACCGGCATGCATTCGACCTTGGCCGGCTTTCTCGAACCCGGCGAAAGCCTCGAGGAATGCGTCGCGCGCGAAATATTCGAGGAATCCGGCGTTCGTGTCACCGATGTGCGCTACCACTCCTCCCAGCCCTGGCCGTTTCCCGCCTCGATCATGGTCGGCTTCATGGCCAAGGCGGCCAGCCGCGAGATCAATGCCGACGAAAAAGAGCTGGAATATGCCCGCTGGTACAATCGGGACTGGCTGCGCACCGTGGAGGATTCGGACGAATTCCGCATGCCCGGCGACTATTCTATCGCGCGCCGCCTGATCGGCGATTGGATCGACGGCCGCTTTCCGGTCTAGCCCAAAAAGACGCTATTCCGCCCGCGCCGCCGATTCGGCGCGGAACGTGTGGGCCGGATAGACCCCCATGATATGCACCTTGCTGGTGAAGAAGGCGAGTTCTTCCAGCGCGTTCTGAAGCCGCTGTTCGCTTGGATGGGCCTCGACCTCGGCGAAAAACTGGGTGGCGGTGAAGGTGCCGCCGACCATATAGCTCTCCAGCTTGGTCATGTTGACGCCATTGGTGGCGAACCCGCCAAGCGCCTTGTAGAGCGCCGCCGGCACATTGCGCACATTGAACACGAATGACGTCACCACCGGCCCGTCCGCCGGATCGGGATCGATCGGCTCGGTGGCGAGGACGACGAAGCGGGTGGTGTTGTGCGACTCGTCCTCGACGCCGGATTCGATCACGTCGAGGCCGTAGATTTCCGCCGCCAGGCCGGAGGCGATGGCGGCGATGGCAGGATCGCCGAGCCGGGCGATTTCCGCCGCCGCGCCCGCCGTATCGGCATGAACCACCGCGTTGAGGCCGAGCCGCCGGATGACATTGCGGCATTGCGACAGCGCATGGACGTGGGAGCGCACGACCTTCAGCCCGCCCGCCTCGGCGCCCTTGCAGGCGAGCAGATTGTGGTGCACCGGCTGATAATGCTCGGCGATGATATGGAGGTCGGATTCGGGCAGCAATTGGTGAATATCGGCGACCCGCCCGGCGACGGAATTTTCAATCGGGATCATCGCCAAGCGGGCGCGGCCCTCGCTCACCGCGGCGAAGGCATCGGTGAAGGTCTTGCACGGCAGGGTCTCCAAATCGGGATAGACCGCACGGCAGGCCATGTCGGAATAGGCGCCCGGCGCGCCCTGAAAGGCGATCATCTTCGCCGTCTGAGATTGTGCTTCGGTCATGGTCAAAATCTATTCTGCGCGCACGGCCATTAACTCGCGCGCCCGGTCCAAATCGCGCGGAGTATCGACACCGAGGGGAACAGTGTCAACGAAGGCCACATCGATCCGCATGCCGGCCTCGAGGGCGCGCAATTGCTCGAGCCGTTCGCGCTGCTCCAGAGGGCTGGCGGGGAGCGCGATAAAGCGCTCCAGCGCCGCGCGGCGATAAGCATAGAGCCCGATATGATGCCATAGGATGACGTCGCCCGAGGGCGCGCGGGCGCGGGTAAAATAGAGCGCCCGGCCTTGCTCGGCGCCGGCCTCAACGGAGACTACGGCCTTGACCACATTGGGATCGTCGCGCTCGCCCGCGTCGCGGATTTCGGCGGCGAGGGTGCCGATATCGACCGCGGGATCGGCGAGCAGGCCGAGCGCCCGGCGCGGCATGTCCGGCGCCAGCGTCGGCAGATCGCCCTGAATATTGATTACCGCATCATGCCGCCCGTCGGCATCGAGGCGCGAGAGCGCTTCATGGATGCGGTCGGAGCCGGACGGATGATCGGCGCGGGTCAGCACCGCCTCGCCGCCCGCCGCCGTCACCGCATCGGCGATTTCGGGCTCGGCGCAGGCCACCACCACGCGGCCGAGATCTGCCTCTTCGGCGCGGCGCATGACGTGGACGATCATCGGCACCCCGGCGATATCCGCGAGCGGCTTGTCGGGCAGCCGCTGGGATTGAAGGCGCGCCGGGATGAGGATGATGGGATTTACCGGGCCGCTATCGGTCGGGGAAGGTTCCATACCGCTCCGATTCCTTTAATGCCGTCTTATAGGAGTTGGACAGGCCGGGGGGAAGCCGCTAAATTCCCGCCGAGGAAAATCAGCGAGGATTTATCCGGCCCATGTCGCCCTTCGAACTGAACAAAATCGCCGGCGCCGCGCTCTTTGCGGGGCTGATGGCGATGGTGTCGTGGCTCATTTCCGACGGCGTCTACAATATCGACAGCAGCCATGGCAACGTTGCCTACGCGTTGCCCGCCGCCGAGGAAGAGGAAGAGATAGCGGAGGAAGCCGAGGCCGCCGAAGAGGTCGTGGCGGCGGTGTCGATCGATGCGCTGATCGCCGAGGCCGACGCCGGCAAGGGAAAGAAGCTGTTCAAGAAATGCGGCGCCTGCCACACCACGGAAGCGGGCGGCAAAAACAAGGTCGGCCCGAATCTATGGAATATCGTCGGGCGTGATATCGGCGCGGCCGAGGGCTTTAAATATTCCGACGCCATGGCGTCCCACGGCGGCAGTTGGAGCGTCGAGGCGCTCGATGAATTTTTGGCCAATCCGAAGGAAAGCGTGCCGGGCACGAAAATGTCCTTCGCCGGCGTCAAGAAAGACGGCGACCGCGCCAATCTGCTGCTGTTCCTGCAAGGCCTGAGCGAATAACGCGCCGCAGCCTGAGAATTCATCTCAGGTGTGCAGCAGCCACTGGCCTTCTCCCTGTAACACCAGACTTGTGAGCACGCCGCTGTCATAGGCGCCGGTGTCGATGCCTATACGGTTGGGCAGCCTTTCGGGCTGCGTCATGACCGAATGGCCATGCACCACCATCCGGCCATGATATTTGGTCGAATCGAGGAAGGGCTCGCGAATCCAGAGAAGATCGTAGGTCGACTGCTTGTCGAGCGGTACGCCCGGGCGGACGCCGGCATGGACGAAGAAATAATCGCCGACCGTGTGGCTGGTTTTGAGATTGCGCAAGAATTCGAGATGCGCTTCCGGCAGGACATTGCGCAGCTTTTGCTGGATGGCGATCAGCCGGTCCGGGTCTTCTTCCAAAGGCGAAACCGGAATGCCGTAGCTGATCAGCGTGTTCGCGCCGCCATAATAGAGCCAGGACGAGGTATCGGTCGTGTCCTTGAGAAAGCGCAACAGATAATCCTCGTGATTGCCGCGCAGATAGGTGGTCTCGAATCCGTCGATCGGCCCTTGCGACAACAGGTCGAGCAACTCGCGGCTCTGATCGCCGCGATCGAGATAATCGCCGAGGAATATCAGCTCATGGCGCGCCGCATCATGGGCCGCGCGGTCGTCGGCGATCTTTTCCAGGAGCGCCAACAGCAGATCGAGCCGGCCATGGATATCGCCGATGGCGTAGACGCGGAGATCCGCATCGACCCGGGGCGGCGCCTGTTGCGCGGAAGCGCGCTTCCGCTTGCCGAACAATCCGAACATCACTTCGAATCTAGTCGCGCCGGGCGCTCAGGCAAGCCGGATTTCGCCGCCCGCCGGTATTCCGTCGCCTAAGCCTCGCCATCCGTATCAGGCGCCTCGTCCAACACGCGGAAATGCTCCCATGCCTCACGGCCGCCCTTGTTCTCGATATAGCCGACTAAGGCCGCGACAACGCCGCGCGAGAATTGGTGATCGACATCCTCCTGGAGGATATCCACCGCCTTGATGAAATCCATGCCTTCGCGGTAGGAGCGCGGGCTGATCAGGCCGA
>CAZUVO010000258.1:0-4492 GCA_964623955.1 uncultured Rhizobiaceae bacterium | reverse complement strand
CGCGGTAGCCCTCGATGACGAAACGCGTGAGCGTGCCCGGCATGAAGGTGAGATCGTCCCACGACGGGATTTTCTTGAACAGCGACAGGCCGCGCATGCGGTAGCGGCCGAGTTCCGCCTTGATATGGATGTCGTCGATCACATCGGGCGTAAAGATGAAGCTTTCGCCGAGGACCGATTTGTTGCGCTCTTCGCGGTTGCGTCTCATGATTCTGTTCCTATTCCTGATCCTGAGTGGATAAAATCCAACATATGGTAGCCATACGATCCCCTATCCCGGTTTCTCGGTAGGAGAGCGCCCGCAGGCGATGCCGGAGGCATCTTCAAGGGCGTTCGACGCATCGAGAAACCGGGATAGGGGACCACCGAGGGCGGCCTCCCAAGCCCACCGGCTGCGTTGCCCAATGCTTGTGATGCCGCCGGCATCACGGCGCATCGGGCACCTATCCGGATGAACTTGGGAGGCCGTCGTATGGCTGCCATATGTTGGATTCTATCCACTAAAGCACGATTTTCTTTTCGGTGGGCTCGAGATTGTCGTAGTTCCACAGCTTCTTGCCGGCGACGATCTTTTGCAGACTTTTCACCCCGTTGGGCGCGGCGAGGCCGTGGGCGGAGAGCTTGCGCTCAAGCCACTCGGCTTCGAGATCGGTGATCTCCGCCGGCACCGCGTCGACGCCGAGGGAATCGATCTTGCCGCCGACATAGATGGTACCGTCATACATCGAATCGCCGAGATTGATGCCGGCATCGCCGAGGATGATCATGCGCCCGCGCTGCATCATGAAGCCGGAAAAGGCGCCCGAACGGCCGCCGACAATGATGGTGCCGCCCTTTTGGTCGATGCCGGTACGCGAGCCGACATCGCCCTTGCAAACGAGATCGCCGCCGCGGATTGCGGCACCAAACGTCGAGCCGGCGTTCTTCTCGACCACCGCCGTGCCGGCCATCATATTCTCGGCGAAGGACCAACCGACCCGGCCATGGACGCGCACATTGGGCCCGTCGATCAGGCCGCAGCCGAAATAGCCGAGGCTGCCGGCGAATTCGAGATTGAGCCGGTTGAGGATGCCGACGCCGAGCGAATGTTTGGCGAGCGGGTTGTTGACGACGATATGGCCGTGCCCCGCCTGCATCAGCTCGCGGATCTTGAGGTTGATGGCGTTGTAACCCATCTCGCCGGCGTCGAACTCGGCGGTATTGGCGAAATCGACCTCGAAGCTTTCCGGATAGAGGAAGTTGTCGCTTTCCTCGGGCGAAAAGAAGACCTGTTGGGTGCGCCCGGCGAGCTGCTCCTGATGCAGCCCCATGCCGTGGGATTTATGTTGCTCGTCTAGATTTGCCATACCATGACCTCCCCTTCATACGGATCCCAGGTATCGATCTCGTCGCGGAACACGCTGCGGATCGCCACCTCCTCGGAGGCGACGCCGACGAAACTGTCGCTCTCGTAAAGCACCATCGGCTTCGCCGCCATGGTGTCCTTCGCCATGCCGAGACTGTCGGCGGTGGCGACCAAATATGTAAAAACGCCGTCCAATTCGCTGACCGACAAGTCCATCGCTTCTTTCAGCGCCATGCCGCCGGCCATGCGGTCGGCGAGATAGACCGCGATCAGTTCGGAATCGCAATTCGACATGAAGCGGTGGCCGCGGCGCTCCAGCTCGCGGCGGAAGCCCCAATAATTTGTCAGCTGGCCGTTATGCACCACGGCGATGTCGGAGAAGGGATAGGCCCAATAGGGATGGGCCGAGCGGATATCGACATCCGACTCCGTCGCCATGCGGGTGTGGCCGATGGCGTGGGTGCCGTTGAACGGACCGAGATGATATTGATCGCTCACCCGGGTGGCGTCGCCCAAATCCTTGACCAGCTCCAGGCCTCGGCCCATGGAGAGAATCTCGGCGCCTTCGATATCCTCGATATAATCCGCGAAGCGCTTCAATTTCGCCTGGTCGTCCGATGCGCCGTTGGCGAAGCGCAGACGATAGCGAAAGGCGTAATCGGTGGCGTTCTCCTCTTCGACGATCTCCGTGCCGTCGCTTTGGATGCGCGTATCGACCTCGGCCTTGCGGCGTTTCACTTCGTCATGAATGTCGAAGCCATGCGCCATGTCTTCCTGCTCGGCGACCTTGAAACGCAGCATATAGTCGCCGTTTTGCGGCACGCCATAGAGCGCGAAGCCGGTCGAATCCGGCCCGCGATGTTTGAGCGCCTGCAACATCGACGTCATTTCCGAGCCGATCTCGGCGCTGCCGCCGCGATGAATCAATCCTGCAATGCCACACATATTGCTTTACTCCCCTTCCACGCCGGACCCTTAGGGCAGGCAATCGATGTAGGTATCCAGATCCCACTCGGTCACAGTGGCGTTGTAGCGCGCCCATTCGTCGCGCTTGTAATGGTCGTAGACCTTGTACATTTCGTCCGGCATGGCGGATTTGATGACCTCGTCCGCCGCCAGGGCGTCGAGCGCTTCGCCCAGCGTCATCGGCAGGCGCTTCACTTCCTTGCCGGCTTCCATGGCTTCATAGATGTTGCGCTCTTCCGGCTCGCCGGGATCGAGATCGCGTTCAATGCCGTCATCGAAAGCCTTGAGCACGCCAGCGGCGAGCAAATAAGGGTTCATCATCGAATCGACGGAGCGGTATTCGAACCGGCCCGGGGCCGAAATGCGCAAACCGCAGGTGCGGTTTTGATATCCCCAATCGGCGAACACCGGCGCCCAAAAACCGGTATCCCAGAGCCGCCGGTAAGAGTTCACGGTGGACGAGCCGATCGCCGTGAGCGCCCGGAGATGCTCCATCACGCCACCGACGCAGTTGAGCCCGATCGGCCCCGGCTTGCGTTCGTCAATGGCGGGGTCCGGCATGAACAGATTGTCGCCGCCTTTGACATAGGAGAACACATCCTCCATGCCGGCGAGCGGCGATTGATGGAGATCGTTGAGCTGGTCCTCGCCGCCGCGCCACAGCGAAACATTGTAATGACAGCCGCTCGCCGAGACGCCGACGAACGGTTTCGTCATGAAGCAGGCAATGACGCCGAACTCGCGCGCCACCTGGGCGCAAACCTGGCGGTAGGTGGTCAGCCGGTCGGCGGTGCGCATCGCATCGTCGAACATGAAATTAAGCTCAAGTTGGCCGGGCGCGTCTTCATGGTCGCCCTGGATCATGTCCATGCCCATGGCCTGGCTGTACTCGATCACGCGCATGAAGATCGGCCTGAGTTCCTCGAACTGGTCGATGTGATAGCAATTTGGCTTGGTCACGCCGCCATCCGGTTTGCCGTCATCGCCGCGCTTGAGCCACATCATCTCGGGCTCAACACCGCAGCGCATCTGCAGGCCGTGCTTGTCTTGAAACGCCTGGTGCATGATGCGCAGATTGCCGCGGCAGTCGGAGGTCAGATGGCCGCCCGGATTGTCGCGCTCCTCGCGGTTGCGGAAGCAGGTGCAGAAGACCCGCGCCACCCGCTTGTCCCACGGCAGCTGCACGAAGGTCTCCGGATCGGGAATGCCGACGAGCTCGGAGGCTTCCGGCCCGTAGCCGATATAATCGCCGGCGCGGTCGGTATAGAGATTGGCGGTCGAGCCATAGACGAGCTGAAAGCCGCGTTCGGCGAACTGCTCCCAATGGTCCGCCGGCGCGCCCTTGCCGACGATCCGCCCGGTGACGGAAACGAATTGATAATAGATATAGGTGATGCCGAGCTCGTCGATCTTATGGCGAACCTGGCGCACGAGCTCGTCGCGGCCATCCTGTGCGACATGGGCTTCAAGATCGGTCATGGTCTTACCTCCCCTATTGGTCTTTTCATTAGCTCCATGGGAACGGGCTGTTCGAAATCGGGTGCAGCTTGCCTTCGGCGAAGCGCGAAAAGCGGAACGGCTCAAGGAGGGCGCTCGGCGTGCCGAGGATTTCCTCGGCGACGAGCTTGCCCACGGCGAGCATTTTGTAGCCGTGATTGGAATCGGCGATGACGTAGCAATTCTCGCGGAAGCGGTCGAACACCGGGAAGCTGTCGGCGGTAAAGGCGCCGATGCCGCCCGAGGGCTCCTTGCGCCACTTGCCGATCTGCCCCTCATAGCGCTTCTGGCAGAAGGCGAGCGCCGAGCACCAGGTCTCGGCGAAGAGATCGTCGACGATGAATTCCGGCGAATCCGGGCCATAGGGATCGATCGCGACATCCGCCGCCGGGGTCTTCACGAGATAAGGCGCGGCGCCGCCCTGAATGCCGCCGAAATTGAAATCCGGCTTGTAATAGATGCCCCACATTTCCTCGACCAGGGTGCGCCCGTCGACATCGGAGCGCAGCGGCACATCGGTATCGACATGAATGACCGGCGGCATGGAGCCGTCGTCCGCCATGCCGAAGCCGGGCTCGACACCGAGGGTGCCTTCCTGCAGGCACCAATAGACCCACATCGGCACATCCTTATGCACTTCGCCGTTCGTGCCTTTGACATCGATCGTGCCAGGCAATTCGAGCA
>CAZUVO010000257.1:0-4506 GCA_964623955.1 uncultured Rhizobiaceae bacterium | reverse complement strand
ACGATCTCGACCGCGCGGCGGGGCGCTCCGGCGTCGGCGCGGTGATGGGCTCGAAGAATTTGAAGGCGATCGCCGTGCGCGGCACCAAGGGCGTGGCGGTGAAAGACCCGGCCGGCTTCGAAGCCGCCGTCCGCGCGGCGCGCGACAAGCTCGACCCGAGCCCCGACCGCGCCGGCCTCGCCGCGACCGGCACGATCTCCATGCTCGACATAACCCAGGCCTTCGGCAGCCTGCCGACGCGCAACAACCGCGATGTGCAGTTCGAAGGCGCGGGCAAGGTCGGCGCCGCCGCTTTGGCGGCGCACCGGCGCACGGACGGCGGCACGAATCTGATCAACGGCAAGGCGTGTTTCAGCTGCACCATCGGCTGCGGCCGGGTCTCCAAGCTCGATCCCACGCATTTTTCCGCCAAGAACGGCGAGCGCTACAAGAACGCCTCGGGCGGTCTTGAGTATGAATCCGCCTATGCCCTGGCGCCGATGGTCGGCGTCGACGATATCGAGGCCGCGACCTTCGCCAATCAGGTGTGCAACGAGGAGGGCATGGACCCGATCTCCTTCGGCGCGACCCTCTCGGCGGCGATGGAGCTCTACGAGACCGGCGCCATCGGCGACAAGGAGACCGGCGGCCTCAAATTGAATTTCGGCTCGGCCGAGGCGCTCGTGGAGGGCGTCAAGCTCGCCGGCCTCGGCGAAGGCTTCGGCGCCGATCTCGGCCTCGGCGCCAAGCTGCTGTGCGAGAAATACGGCCAGCCGGATTTCGCCATGGTCGTCAAAGGCCAGGAGTTCCCCGGCTATGACGGGCGCTCCATGCAGGGCATGGCGCTCGCCTACGCCACCAGCAACCGCGGCGCCTGTCACCTCAAGGCCGACCCGTATGGCGACGATTTCGACGGCGGCCCGCTCGAAGGCAAGGCGAGGATCGTTTACGAATCGCAGAACGCCGTGGCTGCGGTCGATTCGGCGGGGATCTGTCTCTTCCCGATGAGCGTGTGGGACCTCGACGATGTCGCGGCGCAGTTGGAAGCGGCCTGCGGCGGCGGTTGGACCTCCGAGCGCCTGGCGGAAATGGGCGAGCGCATCTGGAATGTCGAACGCCAGTTCAATCTCGCAGCCGGCTTCACCGGCAAGGACGACACCCTGCCCAAGCGCATCCTCACGGAGAAGCTCAAATCCGGCTCCGGCAAGGGCAAGGTGGCCGAGCTCGGCAAGATGTTGCCGGCCTATTACGAGCTGCGCGGCTGGGACGATGACGGCGTACCGACGACGCAGACGCTTCAGCGCTTGTCTCTAACTTAACGCAAATGCGTCGTCGCGGGCGTTGCCCGCTCGGGATTTGCGATCATGCTTAACGCAAATGCGTCGTCGCGGGCGTTGCCCGCTCGGGATTTGCGATCATGAAAGTCACCGTTAAGTCGGTCGCCATCCGCCCGCCCGCGCCGGCCAATCAGGAGCGCGAGATCGACGTGCCGGAAGGCGCGAGCGTTACCGACGCCTTGCTCAAGTTCGGCCTGGAAAATCCCGACGCCCATGCGACGCTCCTCAACGACGAACCGGTCCCGGCCGGCGAACGCGCCGCGACGACAGTCGCTTCCGGCGACGTGCTGACGGTGTTTCCACCGATCCATGGTGGTTAAGGCAAATCCCGAGCAGGCGGCAACGCCTGCGACGATGCATTTGCCCAACAAAAATGATTAGAGCGTTTCGCGTGAGCGCAAGCGAACGTGAATCGCTCTAATATCCGAGCGAGCCGACAAATGGTGTGAGACTGTCGAGGGATGAACCGATTTCGCCCTGGTAGCGCTTCCAGCGATATTGCGCGCGGCTATAGATCGGCTGCACCACCTGATCGTAGCTGACCGTGGCGATGCGTGCGCGGCGCTTGCTGACGGCGGTGTAATCGCTCATCGATTCCTGCCAATCGACGCCGAGGAAGTTTAACAACGCTTGGGTCTGGCCTTCATAGTCGTCGACGAAATCCTCATATTTCACCGCATGGCAATCGAGCGGCAGGACTTGCTGGTAGTTTTGCCAGAGCGTCATGACCTTGGCGTAGAGATTGGCGGCGTCTTCGAGGGTGAAGAAATTGGCCATCGCCGGGCCGATCTCGAAATTCTGCATGAGGCAGCTCAGGCAGACATCGTAGGGATGGCGCAGGGCGAGGATCATTTTCGCACCCGGAAAGACGCGCCAAATCATCGCCACATGGGCGATGTTGAGCGGCATCTTGTCGATCAGCAAAGTGCCGGAAGCGCCTTTTAGAAAGGCGTCCGCGGTTTCGAAATAGCGCGCCCGCATGGCTTCGATCTGTTCCGCCGTCAGCGCCGCCAGCGCCTCCGGATAGCTATCGGGAAAGCCCGGCAGAAGGCCGAGCATCTCATCGACCGCCGGCTGCTCGTCGAGGGTGACGATATCCGGATGGCTCGCCAGCACTTGCTCGATCAGCGTCGTGCCGGTGCGCGGAAAGCCGAAGAAGAAGACCGGCGCCGGGCGGTCCGCCAGCGGCGGCGTGTCGCTCCAGGAGGCGACCCAGTCTTCGCTGAGCGTGGCGTCGAGCGCGTCCACCATGTCGAGGAACAGAGATTTATCGACGCCGGCATGGGGCGGATAGGCACGCGACAATTCATTGCCTTCGGTGAAGCATGCGAAGGCCTCGGTGGTTTCGTCCGCCTCGTCATGCAGGCGGCCGAGCTCGAAGGCGGCACCGATGGCGCTCCGGTCCGGCGCACTCCGGTCGATCTTCTCCAGCCGGGCGATGGCGGCATCGCGCTCGCCGGCGCGGCGTTCGCATTTGGCGGCGATGAGGTTGAGCTCCGCGTCCCCGGGCGCCAGCGCGAGGCCCTTTTCGGCGACGGGCCGGGCTTCGTCCGGACGGTTGGCGCGCTCCCAGAGATCGGCCAGCGCCCGGATCGCGTCGAGATTGTCGGCATCGCGCGCGAGCGCCGCGACCGCGCCGTCGAGATCTTCCTGACGAAAAAGCGTGGTGGCGAGATTGATTTGGGCTTCGGTGAAGTCGGGCCGGAGTTTTATCGCGCGGCGAAAGGCCGCCTCGGCGGCTTGCAGGCGGCGCATGTTCTTGAGCGCCGAGCCGAGACTGTTATGCGCTTCCGCCAAATTCGCATCGAGCTCGATCGCGGTCTCCAGCGCGGCGACCGCTTCGGCGAATCTTCCCGTCTCGTTCAGCACTGCGCCCAGATTGGCATGCGCCTCGGCGAGATCGGGCTTGAGCGCGATAGCGCGGCCGAGCGCCGCTTCGGCCTCGTCATGCTGCCGCAAGGAAAGATGGATGTTGCCGAGACTGCCATGCGCCTCGGCAAAATTGGGATTGAGCGCGACCGCTTTTTCGAACGCGCCTTGCGCCGCTTCATCTTCGCCGAGAGCGAGTAGCGAATTACCGAGATTGAACTGCGCATCCGGATCGCCCGGCGCGAGCGATGCCGCCTGCTCGAAGATGCCGCGCGCGTCTTCATAGCGGCGCTGTTCCTGCAGCACGATGCCGAGATTGGCGAGCCCGCCGGGATCTTTCGGGTTGAGCTTCACGGCCTTGCGGAATGCCCGCTCCGCATCGGCGAGCTTGCCGCGATACTTATAGACATTGCCGAGATTGAACTGGGCGTAGGCATCGTTCGGGTTGATCGCCACCGCTTTCTCGAGCAGCTGCACCGCCTTGCCGTGGCGCCCGCCCTGATAATTCAGCACGCCGAGCAGATTGAGCGCGCCGGCATGGTTGGGATTTGCCTTCAGGACGTTCTTGTAGAGCTTCTCGGCCTTCTTCAGGCTGCCCGCCTCGTGATGCCGGATCGCCTCCGCCAGAACGTCCTTGGCCATCGGCTTTATGCCTCGGGGATCATCCGCCCGAGCCGGCGGCCGCCGCAGATATGGAGATGGAAGTGGGGCACTTCCTGGCCGCCATGGCCGCCGATATTGGCGATGGCGCGGTAGCCCTCGCCGTCGACGCCGAGCTGGCGCGCGATCTCGCCCGCCTTCTGGAAGAAGCGCCCGACCACATCCGCCGGCGCGTCGCGGGTGAAATCGTCGAGCGAGACATAGGCGCCCTTGGGGATCACCAGCACATGCACCGGCGCCTGCGGGCCGATGTCGTGGAACGCGAGCACCTCATCATCCTCATAGACCGTGTCGTTGGGGATCTCGCCGCGCAGGATCTTGGCGAAGATATTGTCCGGATCGTAGCTCATCTCGTGTCTCCCGAAATTCACAATTCGGTTCGTCGCGCTCGCCTAGCGAGATTTCTTTTCGTCGAGGCCGGAGACGCCGCGCCGTTCGCGCAGCACCTCGAGCGCCTCGTCCGGGCGGATGCCCTGATCGGCCCAGAGAATGAGCAGGTGAAACAGGAGATCGGCGCTTTCCGCCAATATCTCGCCGCGCTCGCGCCGGGCCGCGGCGATCGCCACCTCGGTCGCTTCCTCGCCGATCTTCTTGGCGATATGGTCCGTGCCCTTGGCGAATTTCTTCGCCGTATAGGATTTCTTCGGATCGCCGCCCTTGC
>CAZUVO010000256.1:0-4624 GCA_964623955.1 uncultured Rhizobiaceae bacterium | reverse complement strand
CATCATGCAGGCCTGCATGGATGTGGTGCTGCCTTATGTCCATGAGCGCAAGCAGTTCGGCAAGCCGATCGGCGAATTTCAGCTCATGCAGGGCAAGCTCGCCGATATGTACACCACCATGAACGCCGCGCGCTCTTATGTGTATACCGTGGCGCAGGCCTGCGACCGGGGGGAGACCAGCCGCAAGGACGCCGCCGGCGCGATCCTCTATGCCGGCGAAAAGGCGACCTGGATGGCGCTCGAAGCGATCCAGACCCTGGGCGGCATGGGTTATATCAACGAATCGCCCACCGGCCGCCTGCTGCGCGACGCCAAGCTCTACGAAATCGGCGCCGGCACCAGTGAGATCAGGCGCATGTTGATCGGTAGAGAATTGTTTAATGATACATTATAAACATTTGTAATAATTACACTAATTGTGTTTGCTGCATTTGCACAAATTGTCTCGGGTGGATTTCGCAACTGCAACATAATAAAATAAGCCAAACGGCACGAAACTTTCAGGATGGAGATAAAACTATGAGTGATGACCCGATCGTAATCGTCGGCATGGCGCGCACCCCGATGGGCGGATTTCAGGGCGATTTGCAGGATGTGACGGCCTCGGCGCTGGGTGCGGTGGCGATCCGCGCCGCTTTGGAGCGCGCCGGGCTCACCGGCGAGGATGTCGACGAGGTCATCATGGGCAATATCCTGTCGGCCGGGCAGGGCCAGGCGCCGGCGCGCCAGGCCTCCATCGGCGGCGGCATTCCCGATTCCGTCGGCTGCACCACGATCAACAAGATGTGCGGCTCGGGCATGAAGGCGGCGATGATGTCGCACGATATGATTGCCGCCGGCACCAACGGCATCATGGTCGCGGGCGGCATGGAGAGCATGAGCCGCGCGCCCTATCTGCTTGACAAGGCGCGCGCAGGCTACCGCATGGGCCATGGCGAGGTGAAGGACCATATGTTCCTCGATGGCCTCGAGGATGCTTACGACAAGGGCACCCTGATGGGCGTCTTCGCCGAGGCGACGGCGCAGAAATATCAGTTCACCCGCGAGCAACAGGACGATTTCGCCATCTCGTCCCTGAACCGGGCGCGCGCCGCCATCGACGACGGTTCGTTCGAAAGTGAAATCGCGCCGGTCACGGTCAAGACGCGCAAGGGCGAGAACGAGATCACCTCGGACGAACAGCCGCCCAAGGCCAATCTCGACAAGATCCCCAAACTTCGCCCGGCCTTCGCCAAGGACGGCTCGGTCACCGCGGCAAATTCGAGCTCGATTTCCGATGGCGCGGCGGCGCTCGTGCTGATGCGCCGCTCCGAGGCGGAAAAGCGTGGCCTGACCCCGCTCGCCATTATCCGCGGCCACGCCACCCACGCCCATGAGCCGGCCTGGTTCACCACCGCGCCGGGGCCGGCGATCGCCAACCTCCTCGACAAGGTCGGCTGGACGAAAGACGAGGTCGGCCTGTTCGAGATCAACGAGGCGTTTGCCGTCGTCACCATGGCGGCGATGCGCGATTGCGACATTCCGCATGACAAGGTGAATGTTCATGGCGGCGCCTGCGCCCTCGGCCATCCCATCGGCGCTTCCGGCGCGCGGCTGATCGTCACGCTCTTGTCGGCGATGGAGAAATATGGCGAGGACAAGGGCCTCGCCGCGCTTTGCATCGGTGGCGGCGAGGCCACCGCCATCGCCGTCGAGCGGGTGAACTGATGTCTGTAACCATCCCGGCGCGCCTCGGCAAGGCGACGCGGCTCGCCGCCGGGCAGTCGCTCAAGCTGGTCAACACCCATGGCTCGCAGGTGGTCGATACCTGGGCCTTTATCGCCGCCGACATGAGCGAGTTCATGTCGATGGAGCATAGCCGCGCCGCGATCGGCGGTATCTTCCCCCATGTCGGCGATTGCATGGTGACCAATTACCGCGAGCCGATCCTGACGCTTTTGGAGGATACCTCGCCCGGCATTCACGACACGCTGATCGCCGCCTGCGACCGCTACCGTTATGAGCAGCTCGGCTGCGAGGGTTATCACGAGAGCTGTACCGACAATCTCGCCGCCGCCCTCGGCGAGCTCGGCATGACGCCGCCGGAGACGCCGTCGCCCTGGAACATGTGGATGAACATCCCGGTCACAGCGGAGGGCGCGGTCAGTTTCGAGCCGCCGGTGAGCAAGAAGGGCGATTATGTGGTGCTGCGCGCCGAGCGCGACGCGGTGGCGGCGTTTTCCTGCTGCCCGCAGGACGTCATTCCGATCAACGGCACCGACTGCGTGCCCATGGAGTGCCATTTCGAAATTCTAAGCTGACCGTGGGAGCCGGGAGCGTCCGACCATGACCCAAGCGATCGATTTCTATTTCGATTTTTCCTCGCCTTATGGCTATCTCGGTTCGGAGATGATCGACGCCATCGGCGAAAAACATGGCGTCGACGTGGTGTGGCGGCCCTATCTCATGGGCGCGGTATTCAAACAACTCGGCACCAGCCCGCTCGTTTCCCAGCCGGTCAAGGGGCCTTACTCGCGCCACGATCTTCACCGCTCGGCCAGGCTTTACGGCATCCCGTTCAACATTCCCGACCCGTTCCCTGTCATGAGCCTCGCCGCCGCCCGCGCCTATTACTGGCTGGCCGATCAAGACGCCGCGCTCGCCAAGAAATTCGCCCAGACACTCTATCGCGGCTATTTCATCGACAACCGAAATCTCGGCGAGGCGGATGTCGTTATAGAGGCAGCTGTCTCGCTCGGCATCGACAAGGACGAACTCAGCGCCGCGCTACACGATGGCGACGTAAAGGCTCGGCTCAGAAGCGAGGTCGAAGCGGCGCTCGAAAAAGGCGTCTTCGGCGCGCCTTTCTTTATCGTCGGCGAGGAGCAATTCTGGGGCTGCGACCGCCTGGATCATCTCGACAAATGGTTGGAGACCGGCGGCTGGTAGGTCAGCGCTTGTGCCAATCCTCGGTGAGAGGCTTGGCCGCATTCAGCTCGCCATAACCACCGCCAAACGTGCCGCCGAGGCCCGGCGCCATGTAGCGCGCGTCGAGCGGTTCGGAGGCGGGCTGCCAGCGCACATCGCAGGAGACGCGGATCGGCAGGTCCGGCGCGCAATTGTCGAAGGCGCCATGGATCACGTACATGTTGAACAGAAGGATATCGCCGGCGCGGAATTGCGCCGTGAGTAGGCGCGCGCCGCGCGCTTCGGCGAAGGATACGATATCGTCGGTCAGCGTCGCCTTGCGTGCGCCCTTGGCGCGCTCGAGATCGAAGCCGCGCATGCTTTCCACATGATCGGCCCAGCGGTGCGAGTCTTCGACGACATAAAGCGCGCCCTGTTGCTCAACGAGGTCGCCGAGCGAGAGCCAGCAGGTCAGCACCTGCTCGGTGGTGCGGGCGAAGAAGGGGTAGTCGCAATGGGTCGTGGTGCCGCGCCCGGCGATGGCGGTGCGGAGAAAGATATAATCGTGGCTCACCGCCGCTTCGCCGAACACATCGGCCAGGATGGCACATAACGCTGCATTGCCCGTCGCCGCGCGCAGCTTTGCGCCGTCGCAGACCGATTGCAAAAAGCGGCCCGCCGCCGCTTTGTCCGCCGGGCGGTTGCTCGCGCCGCTGAAAGTTTCAGCGGGAAGATCGACCTCTCCCATCTCTGCCAGGCGCGCCAGCACTTCGCCGCGTGCCGCGAGCGCGGTGCCGCGGTCGAGAGCGCCGCGCAGCAGGAGATAGCCATGGTCGTGCAAGTCACGGCGGAGCGCCTCGCCGTCGCCGAGGCAAGCAGTCGAGTCTCTTAATTCCCCGATCAACGTATCGGGCACCGGGCGGCCTTCGGCGTAAAACCGCATATCAGCCGGCGGTGTGTTGCAGGACCCGCTCGATCAGCGGCGGATCGGCATTGCCGCCGGAGAGGATCAGGCCGACCTTCTGGCCCGCCATTTTTTCTTTCTCCTGCAGCAGAGCGGCGAGGGGGGCGGCGCCGGCGCCCTCGGCGAGATTGTGGGTGTCGGTCAGAAGATACGCCATGGCGTCGAGAATCTCGTCATCGCTCACCTGGACGATGCGCTCGGCGCCGGCGCGGATGATATCGAGCGCCTCCTGCACCGGCACGCGGCAGGCCATGCCGTCGGCCAGCGTATCGGCGCTGTTGGTGCTGGTCAGCTCGCCGGATTCGAAGGAAAGCGCGTAGGCCGCCGCGTTTTCGCTCACCACGCCGACCACCTTGGTCTTCAGGCCGAGCGCGTCGCGCGCCGAGATGACGCCGCAAATGCCCGAGCCGAGGCCGATCGGCACATAGACCGTGTCGAGGTCGGGCGCCGCGTAGAACAGCTCCAGGGCATAGCTCGCGACGCCCTTGACGAGCGCCATGTCGAAGGAGGGGACGAGGGTCACGCCGTCCTCGCCGGCCAGGGTCATGGTGTATTCGAGCGCTTCCTGGAAATCGCGGCCATGCTCGATCAGCTCGGCGCCGAAGGCCCGCATCGCCGCGTTCTTGCCGGGCGAATTGCCATGCGGCACGACGATGGTGGCCGCGAGGCCGGCGCGCGCGGCGGCGAAGGCGATGCTCTGGCCGTGATTGCCGCGCGTCGCGGCGAGCACCCGTTTGGTGCCGCCCTGGCGTTTGAGCGCGTCCATATAGACCA
>CAZUVO010000255.1:2395-4669 GCA_964623955.1 uncultured Rhizobiaceae bacterium | reverse complement strand
CTGAACTTCGCGGCCGCGCTCGCCGATCAGGCCGATAACCGCCACATCCGAAGCGGTATAGCGCGCCAGCATCGAGAGAATGATCGATTTACCGACGCCGGAGCCGGCGAAAATGCCCATGCGCTGGCCCTCGCAGCAGGTGACGAAGGTGTTAAGCGCGCGGATTCCGAGGTCGATCTTGGTCTTTACCCGGCTGCGCGCGTGGGCCGGCGGCGGCGAGCTTCTCAGCGCATAGGGGCGCCCGCCATTGGGCAGGGCGCCGCGGCCGTCGATCGGCTCGCCGAAGGCGTTGACCACCCGGCCCAGCCAGGAGCGGTCGGGGAATACCAGCGGATCGAGCTCGCCGAGCACCACCTTGCAGCCAAGCCCGACCCCGTCGAGCGGGCCGAACGGCATCAGCACGGCGGCGGCGCTCCGGAATCCGACCACTTCGCAGGGAATCTGGCGCCCGCCGCGGGCCACCACGGCGCAGCGCGCGCCTATGCTGAGGGTTCCTTGCAGGCCGGCGCATTCGACCGAGATGCCATGCACCGCGGATACGCGGCCATAGAGCCGCGCCTGGGGCAATCTTTCGACTTCCCGGACAAACCTGTCTGCCGCTTCACTCACTTATTGTCCGCCGCACCGATCCGACTTGCCGCGCGCCACGGCGGGAGGGCCCCGCCGGCGCATCAATTCTTGTTGAGGCGAGAGTCTTTCGCCGGGAAAGACATTACCGTGCTCGGCTTAACTTGCGGTAAACGCTGGGATATCGCTTCGGGCGGCCAAATTGGGGCAGGCTATTCAGCACTGTTAATGTTATTTTAACGGGGAATGGTGTCATATATATAGTTAACGATCTTCCTCGACACGAACCGAAAGTCAGCACAGATGCGGGTATTACTGGTCGAAGACGACTCCGCCATGGCGCGGAGCATCAAGACGATACTGGTCAGCGATGGCTATGTTTGCGACACCACGGATTTGGGCGAGGACGGTCTCGAAATCGGCAAGCTGTACGATTACGACATCATCATTCTCGATTTGATGCTGCCCGATATCGATGGCTATGAAGTGCTCAGGCGCCTGCGCGCCGCCAAGGTGGCGACGCCGATCCTGATCCTCTCCGGCCTCTCCGCGCCGGACGAGAAGATCAAGGGCCTCGGCTTCGGCGCCGACGACTACCTCACCAAGCCGTTCGATCGGGGCGAGCTGATCGCGCGCATCCAGGCCATTGTCCGGCGCTCGAAAGGCCATGCCGAATCGCTTATCCGCACCGGCCGGCTGACCGTGAATCTGGAGCATCGCTCGGTCGAGGTCGACAATCAGCCGATCCATCTGACGGCCAAGGAATATGGCATTATCGAGCTTCTCTCGCTGCGCAAGGGCACGACGCTGACCAAGGAAATGTTCCTCAACCATCTCTATGGCGGGATCGACGAGCCCGAGCTCAAGATCATCGACGTTTTCGTCTGTAAGTTGCGCAAGAAGCTTTCCGCCGCGACCGGCGACGAGAACTATATCCACACCGTCTGGGGCCGCGGCTATGTGCTGAAAGAGCCGAACTCCGAACATGACGATGTCCGCAGCGTCGCCTAACGTCCACCTCTGGCGCTAAACGCCGCCCACGCGGTAACATACGAACGCAAAACAGCGCCCCGAGAGGCGCTGTTTTTGTTTTAAGCTATTGATATATTGCGAATTTAGTGAGCAGTCTCTTCGCTCAAGACATAGATGCCGCGCTCGCCTTCCGACGGGCCGAACTTGCTGTCGAGGCCGATCACCGTCTCCGCGCCGCCGAGGAACAGATAGCCGTCTATCGGCATCATACGGCTGACCTTGTCGAGAATCTCCGATTTCAGATTCTGTTCGAAGTAAATCAGCACATTGCGGCAGAAGATGACGTCAAACGCGCCCATGCTGGTGAAATCGTCGAGTAAATTCAACTCACGGTAACTGACCATCGCGCGAATCGACGGATCGATTTGCCACATCTCGCCGGCCTTGTCGAAATATTTGACGAGATGATTGATCGGCAGGCCGCGCTGTACCTCGAACTGGGAATAGACCCCGGCCTTGGCCTTCTCCAGCACCTCGCTGGAAATGTCGGTGGCGACAATTTCGACGCGCCAATCCTTCAGCAGTTCCTCCTGTTCGCGCACGCAGATGGCCAGGGAATAGGGCTCCTGGCCGGTCGAGCAGGCGGCGCACCAGATACGGATGCGCCGGGCGCTGGCGCGCGCCTCGGCGAGCTTCGGCAGGATCAGATTGCTGAACCGGTCGAACGGCTTGCCG
>CAZUVO010000255.1:0-2385 GCA_964623955.1 uncultured Rhizobiaceae bacterium | reverse complement strand
ATATCGCGTTTGGCCGCCTGGGGCAAAAATCCGCGGAAGAAGAAGGATTCATTGGTCGTCATCGCCTCCGTAATGTCGCGCAGAAGCGGCTCTTCCTTCTTGAGCCGGACGGCCGCCACGAGGTCTTCCAGGCCCTCCAGGCCCCGCTTACGGGCGATGGGAAGCAATCTGCTTTCGAGCAGATAGGTCTTTTCCTTGGAAATGGTCAGGCCCGACCGTTCCTTGAGCAAACCGCTGATGAGTTCGAAATCTTCAGGTTTCATGAGCGGCCCCCCCGGGTCAGGTCGAGCACGTGGCCGGCGACCCGCTCGATTGGCAAAACGGCACTGCAAATGCCATCCACGGCCACCGCGCCGGGCATGCCCCATACGACGCTGCTGGCTTCGTCCTGGGCCACGACCGTACCGCCGGCGTTGACGATCTCTCGCCCGCCTTCGAGCCCGTCCTTGCCCATGCCGGTCAGAATGACGGCGAGCGTCGCGCCGACATATTCCTTGGCAACCGAGCTGAACAGCGGATCCACGGCGGGGCGGCAGAAATTCACCGGCGGGTTTTGATCGAGGCGCAACACCTTCGAGCCGTCGGTCGCGCTGGCGACGGTCATGTGATAGTCGCCCGGCGCGAGATACATGCCGCCTTCGACGATTTTCATGCGGTCCGTCGCCTCAACGCATGTCCGCTCCGTGATCGACGACAGATGCTCGGCCAGGATCGTGGTGAAAGTCGCCGGCATGTGCTGGGTAATGACAATCGGCAGTCTGGTGTTTTTGACAAGCTCCTCCATGACCTGAAAGAGCGCCCGCGGGCCGCCGGTGGAGGAGCCGAATGCGATAATACGCGGAGATACCAGGCTCGGCTTGCGCAAGACGATGGGGGCGGAGCCATAGAGGCCTTTGGCTGCCGGCTTGGGCGCCCCGGGGACCGTCAGTGCCGGCGCCGCTGTGGGCGCCGCGCTCCGCCGATCCGCCGAAAATGCCTTGGGCTGCGCCTGAGCGGGCGCACCGTCCGCGCTGTCGCCGATCTCGGCGCGCGCAACGGCGCCGAGATTCATGACCGTTTCGCAGAGCTCGGTGCCAAAACTCTGGCCGCCCATAAGCTCGCGGTTCGCGGTCGGCTTGGGAATGAAATCCGCCGCCCCCTTGGAGAGCGCTTCGATACTGATGGCGGCGCCGCGCCGGGTCAGGGTGGAAGCCATAATGACCTTCACGCCCGGGCGCGCCGCAATAATCTGGGGCAGTGCCTCGAGCCCGTTCATCACCGGCATCTCGATATCGAGAACCACGATTTCCAACGGGTTGCGTTCGACATAGTTCAGCGCAAGGCGGCCGTTGGCGGCGGTCGAGACAACCTCTATATCGGGCTCGTTTTCCAAACAACGTGCGATAAGGCCACGGATCACCGCGGAATCATCGACGACGAGCACACGAATAGGGTTGTCCGCCGCACTACCTGTCGCGGCGCTACGTTGCGCAAATTTTGACGTCACTAAATCAGTCCTACCTGGGCCAGCTTCGACTCGATGATTTCGGTATCGAACGGCTTCATAATAAATTCGTCGGCGCCCGCGCCGAGGGCTTCTTCAATCCGCGTCACATCGTTTTCAGTCGTACAAAAGACGACGACGGGCTCGTCACCGCCACTGGAGCGGCGCAACTGTTTGAGAAAATCGAGCCCGTTCATGACCGGCATATGCCAGTCCAATAAGATGACATCGGGCATTGTCTCAAGACAGGCATCGAGCGCCTGTTTTCCGTCTTCGGCTTCCTCGGCATGGAATTCGAGCTCTTCGAACATGCGCCGCGCGACGGTGCGGATCGTTCTCGAATCATCTACGATGAGGCAGGTTTTCATAACCCTACTCCGATCATCCTGTTTCGTACCGGCGGGTCCGCCGGTCGCTCATATCCCTGCAACGCCCGGCTAGGCGGCCGTTTGTATGGATCCCTGGTCTTGTTCCAGCAGACGCTCGACGTCGAGCACGACGAGGAGCTTGTCTTCCAGACGATAGATACCTTGCGAAATTTCCCGGATCGACGCTTCCAGGGTCGGCGGATTGCGCTCGAAGTCGCTGCGCGCGACGGTCAAAACCTCGCCCACCGAATCGATCACCAGGCTGTACAGCTCGCCCTTGCGGTCGACCACGATGCTCATATCGCTCGCGCTTTCCTCGCGCTGCGGCAAACCGAGCTTCTTGCGCATCTCGATCGCCGTGGCGATGCGGCCGCGCAGATTGAGACTGCCGGCGACTTCCGATGGCGCCAGCGGCACGCGCGCGATGTCCTGCTGCCCGAGCACTTCCTGGACGCCGAGAACCGGAATGCCGAACCACTGTTCGGCGATCAGCATGGTGACGAAATCCTGGGTTTCCAACTGATCGCCGGCGCC
>CAZUVO010000254.1:0-4675 GCA_964623955.1 uncultured Rhizobiaceae bacterium | reverse complement strand
ACGATATCCGCTTCGTCGAGGATGACTGGGAAAGCCCGACGCTCGGCGCCTGGGGGCTCGGCTGGGAGGTCTGGTGCGACGGCATGGAGGTGACCCAGTTCACCTATTTCCAGCAGGTCGGCGGCATCGATTGCGACCCGGTCTCGGCCGAGATCACCTACGGCCTCGAACGCCTCGCCATGTATGTCCAGGGCGTCGATAACGTTTACGAGCTCGATTGGAACGGCGCCGAGGGCGACAAGAAGGTGCTTTACGGCGACGTATTCCAGCAGGCCGAGCGTGAATTCTCGGCGTTCAATTTCGAACATGCCGATACGGACATCCTGCTGCGCCATTTCGCCGATGCGGAAAAGGAATGCCAGGCGCTGCTCGCTTGCGACCCGGCCCTGCCACTGCCGGCCTATGACCAGTGCATGAAATCAAGTCATTATTTTAATTTGCTGGATGCGCGCGGCGTTATCAGCGTCACCGAACGCGCCGCCTATATTGCGCGCGTGCGCGCCCTCTCCAAGGCGTGCTGCGAGGCGTGGCTGGCGAGCGAAGAGAGCGGAGCCTGAGAGCGATGGCGGAACTTCTCTTCGAGCTTCTCTCCGAAGAAATCCCCGCCCGCATGCAGGCAAGGGCGGCGGCGGATCTCAAACGCTTGGTCGCCGAGGGCCTGAAGGACGCCCGCCTCGATCATGACGACATTCAAGCCTTCGTCACGCCGCGCCGCCTGGCGCTGGTTGTCGACGGCCTGCCCGCGACCCAGCCGGACATTTCCGTCGAGCGCAAGGGCCCCAAGGTGGATGCGCCGGAAAAGGCGATCCAGGGTTTCCTGAAGTCCGCCGGGCTGACCCTCGATCAATGCGAGCAGCGCGAGACGCCGAAAGGCATGGTGTGGTTCGCGGTCAGCGAGGAAAAGGGCCGCGCCACGGCGGAAGTGTTGGCCGAACTGATCCCGGCGGCGCTCGACAAGCTGCCCTGGGCGAAATCCATGCGCTGGGGCGCGGGGAGAGGCCGCTGGGTACGGCCGATCCATTCCCTCCTCTGTCTGCTCGACGGCGACGTGGTGCCGGTGGCGTTTCACGGCGCCGAGGCAAGCAATGTCACGCGCGGCCACCGGGTGCTGGCCGGCGGTGAGTTCACCGTCACGAATTTCGCCGCCTATCGCGACGGCTTGCGCGACGCTCACGTCATGCTGGATAGCGCCGAGCGGCAACAAGTGATCTCCGAGGGCGCCGCGCGCCTCGCCAAGGCAAAAGGCCTCCGCGTCATGCCGGACGAAGCACTGGTGGCGGAGAATGCCGGGCTCACCGAATGGCCGGCGCCACTCCTCGGCCATATCGACGCCGAATTCATGGACGTGCCGGGCGAGGTCCTAAGCTCCGCCATGCGCAAGCACCAGAAATATTTCAGCCTGGAAGACGCATCCGGCAAGCTCGCACCCCATTTCGTCATGGTCGCCAATATGGCGACGGTGGATGGCGGCGGCGCCATCGTGGCCGGCAATGAGCGCGTGCTGCGCGCCCGGCTGGCGGACGCCAAATTCTTCTGGGACCAGGACCGCAAACAGACGCTTTCCAGCCGCACGCCGGCGCTCAAATCCATCACATTCCACGCCAAGATCGGCACGCTCGACGAAAAGGTCGACCGCATCCAGGCGCTCGCCGTCGAGCTTTGCCAATACATCCCGGATGCCGACCGCGACAAGGTGCGCTCCGCCGCGCGGCTCTCGAAAGCCGATCTCACCACGGAGATGGTCGGCGAGTTCCCCGACCTGCAGGGCATCATGGGGCGTTACTATGCGCTGGCGGACGGCGAAGCGCCGGAGGTGGCCGAGGCCATCGCCGAGCATTACGCACCGAAAGGCCCGGGCGATGCCTGCCCGAGCGCGCCGGAATCGGTCGCCGTGGCGCTCGCCGACAAGATCGACACGCTGACCGGCTTCTGGGCGATCGACGAAAAACCGACCGGCTCGAAGGACCCCTTCGCGCTGCGCCGCGCCGCCCTCGGCGTGATCCGCCTCATCCTCGAGAACGGCCTGCGCCTGCCGCTCGGCAAAGTATTCGCCGCCGCCGGGGCGAGCGAGGAACCGTCGCGCGACCTGCTCGATTTCTTCGCCGACCGCCTCAAGGTGCATCTCCGCGAAAAAGGCGTGCGCCATGACCTTGTCAGCGCGGTGTTCGCATTGGGCGGAGAAGACGATCTAGTGCGGCTCATGGCACGGGTCGATGCGCTCGGCGCGTTTATCGGCAACGAGGACGGCGCCAATCTGCTCACCGCCTATAAACGCGCCGCCAATATTCTGCGCATCGAAGAGAAGAAGGACAAAACCTCCTATACCGGTGCGCCCGATGCGGCGCTGTTCGCCGAGGATGAGGAACATGCGCTGCATGACGCGATTGCCGACGTGAATGGCCGCACCGCACAGGCGCTGGAGACGGAATCCTATCAGGACGCCATGGCCATCATGTCGGGCCTGCGCCAACCGGTGGACGCGTTCTTCGATCACGTCACGGTCAATGCCGAGGACGCGGCGGTGCGGAAGAACCGGCTCAACCTGCTTTCGGAAATCCGCGATTCGCTCGACCGCATCGCCGACTTCTCGAAGATCGAAGGCTAAACTCGCTATGACGGTGTTGTTGTGACTCAGTGGCTTCGGACATTCGGCGGCGGTGCGGCGGAGGGCTCGGCGGAGATGCGCGATCTCCTTGGCGGCAAGGGGGCGAATTTGGCGGAGATGGCCAATCTCGGCCTGCCGGTGCCGCCCGGTTTCACCGTCACCACCGAGGTGTGCAGCGCCTATTACGATAAGGGCAAGAGCTTCCCCAAGACCCTTGCCGGCGAGATCGAAGCCGGCATGAGCCATATCGAGAGCATCGCCGGCGCCCGCTTCGGCGACGCGGCGAACCCGCTTCTCGTCTCGGTGCGCTCGGGCTCGCGCGCCTCCATGCCCGGCATGATGGACACAGTGCTCAATCTCGGCCTCAACGACGCCACCGCAGCCGGCCTCGCCGCAAGCACCAATGATGCGCGCTTCGCCTATGACAGCTACCGCCGCTTCATCCAGATGTATGGCGATGTCGTGTTGGGCGTCGGCCATCATGAATTCGAGGATCTGTTGGAGCGCGCCAAGCGCGATCTCGATATCGAGCTCGACACCGACATGTCGGCGGAGAACTGGCAGAGCCTGATCGAGCACTATAAGGAGTTGGTGAAATCGCGCCTCGACGCGCCCTTCCCGCAAGACCCGGTCGAGCAGCTTTGGGGCGCCGTGCGCGCGGTGTTCGATTCCTGGATGAACCACCGCGCCGTCACCTATCGCGGGCTCTATGACATTCCCGAAAGCTGGGGCACGGCGGTCAATATCCAGGCCATGGTGTTCGGCAATATGGGCGCGGATTGCGCCACCGGCGTCGCCTTTACGCGCGATCCCTCGAACGGCGACAAGCGGCTTTACGGCGAATATCTCATCAACGCCCAAGGCGAGGATGTCGTCGCCGGCATCCGCACCCCCCAGCCGCTCACCGCCGCTGGCGAACCGGGTGGCGACGACGACGATGCGGGCGCCCCTGCCCTGTCGTCGGCGATGCCCGATATCTACAGCGAGCTTCGGAAGGTCGCCGCGCGGCTCGAGGGCCATTATGGCGATATGCAGGATATCGAGTTCACCGTGCAGCAGGGCAAGCTGTGGATGCTGCAAACCCGCGCCGGCAAGCGCACCGCGGCGGCGGCTCTCAAGATCGCCGTCGATCTGGTGGCGGAGGGCGTGCTCGACAAGCAAGCGGCGGTGGCGCGCATCGATGCGGAATCTCTCGAACAGCTATTGCATCCCCGCCTCGACCCGGACGCACCGCGCCATGTCATCGCGCGCGGCCTGCCGGCCTCGCCGGGCGCGGCGGCGGGCAAGGCGGTGTTCTCCTCCGACCGCGCCGAAGACCTCGCGGCCAAGGGCGAAGCGGTGATCCTGGTGCGCTCGGAAACCAGCCCGGAGGATATTCACGGCATGCATGCCGCCCGTGCGATTCTGACCAGTCGAGGCGGCATGACCAGCCACGCCGCCGTGGTCGCGCGCGGCATGGGCCGGCCCTGCATCACCGGCGCGATGGAGCTCCGCATCGATGTCGCGGCGGGCGAGTTCACCGCCGGCAGCGAGACGATCAAGCAAGGCGACCTGATTACCGTCGACGGCTCCCGCGGCGAGGTGCTGAAAGGCGAAATTCCGACCATCGAGCCGGAGCTCTCCGGCGCCTTCGCGACGCTCATGGGCTGGGCCGACGAAATCCGCGGCCTCGGCGTGCGCGCCAATGCGGAGACCCCGCGCGATGCCGCCACGGCGCGCAAGTTCGGCGCCGAGGGGATCGGCCTCTGCCGCACGGAGCATATGTTCTTCGATAGCGATCGCATTATCTCCATGCGCGAGATGATCCTCGCCGAGGATTCCGATGGAAGGCGCGCGGCGCTCGCCAAGCTCCTGCCGATGCAGCGCCAGGATTTCGTCGAGCTGTTCACCATCATGGCCGGGCTGCCGGTAACGGTCCGCCTCTTGGACCCGCCGCTGCACGAATTCCTGCCCCATGGCGAGGCGGAGATGCGCGAGGTTGCCGACGCCGCCGATCTTCCCTTCGAGGAGGTGCGCGCCCGCGTGGCGCAGTTGCGCGAGAACAATCCGATGCTCGGCCATCGCGGCTGC
>CAZUVO010000253.1:0-4689 GCA_964623955.1 uncultured Rhizobiaceae bacterium | reverse complement strand
CGAGCCGCTCGGCAATGTGGTGATCGAGGCCTGGGCGCATGGCACGCCCGTGGTCGCCGCCGCCGCCGCCGGGCCCATGAGCCTGATCGCGCCGGGCGAGACCGGTTTGATCGTGCCGCTCGAGGATGCGCCGGCCCTGGCGATGTCGATCCGCACCTTGGTCGATAATCCGGCGCTGGCCGCGCGCCTCGCCGAGGCGGGCCGGGCGGCTTATGCGGAGAGTTTCACCGAGGCGGCGGTGGTCCGCCGCTATCTCGAATTTTTCGACGCGGTGCGCGCCTGATGTGCGGCATTGCCGGCCTGATGGCAACCGGCGGTGCGGCGGCGGACGAGGCGGCGGTCGGGCGCATGGCCGAGGCCATGGCCCATCGCGGGCCGGACGGGCGCGGGCGCTATGCGGTGCGCGATGTCGCGCTGGCGCACAACCGTCTCTCGATCATCGATCTCGATACCGGCGGTCAGCCGATCGACGATGGCGAGCGCGCGGCGATTATCGCCAATGCGGAAATTTACAATTACATCGAGCTCAGGGACGGCCTGCCGGCGGAGAGCTTCGCGACCCGCTCGGACTGCGAGCTGCCGCTGCGTCTTTATCCCGCCGCCGGCGCGGATATGGCCGGGCGGCTGCGCGGCATGTATGCCATCGCCTTGCATGACCGGCGCGAGGACAGCCTGCTGCTGGCGCGCGATCCGTTCGGCATCAAGCCGCTCTATTATGTCGAAGGCCCGTCGGGCCTCGCCTTCGCGTCCGAGCCGCGTGCCCTGATCGCCGGCGGGTTTGCCGCCGCTTCCGATCTCTCGGCCCGTGCCCAGGGCGAGCTCCTCAGCATGCAGTTCACCACCGGACGGGACACGATCTACCGCGATATCAAGCGCGTGCTGCCCGGCGAGACGATCCTGGCGCGCGCCGGGCGCGTGGTCGAGCGCCGTTCGCTCCCTGCCCTACCCCACGAGCCGCCGGCAAAGACGCAGAGCGTCGATGAAGCCCTTGACCGCCTCGATACGGCATTGATGGACAGTGTCATGGTGCATCAGCGCGCCGATGTGCCCTACGGCATGTTTCTCTCCGGCGGCATCGACAGCGCCGCCCTGCTCGCCGCCATGGCGCGGCTCAACGACAAGCCGGTGCGCGCCTTCACCGCCGGCTTTTCCGGCGGCGATGTGCATGACGAACGCGATCACGCCCGCGCCGTGGCGCGCGCCGCCGGCGCGGAGCATGTCGAGGTCGAATTCGGCGAGCAGGATTTTCTCCACCTGTTGCCGCGCGTTGCCGCAGCGCTCGACGACCCGGTGGCCGATTACGCGACCCTGCCGACGTACAAACTCGGCCAGGTGGCGGCGGAGGAACTTAAAGTGGTGCTGTGCGGCGAAGGCGGCGACGAGCTCTTTGCCGGTTATGGCCGCTACCGCAGCGCGATCAGGCCCTGGTGGCGCGGTGGCGGCAAGGCGATGCGGGCGCGCTCGGCGCTGGAGCGGCTCGGCCTGCTGCGCGAGCCGGCGCAGGGCTGGCGCGACGGCATGGCGGCGGCGGAGCATCTCGCGCGCGGCACGGGGCTCTCCCCCTTGCAGCAGGTCCAGGCGGTCGATTGCGCCGAATGGCTGCCCAATGACCTCCTGATCAAGATCGACCGTTGCCTGATGGCCCATGGCGTCGAGGGCCGCACCCCCCTCTTGGACCCCGCCGTCGCCGAGGTCGCCTTCGCGCTGCCGGACGGGCTTAAAGTTCGCGGGCGCCTCGGCAAATGGCTGCTGCGCAAATGGCTCGATGCGCGCCTGCCGGAAGCCAACGCCTTCGAGCACAAGCGCGGCTTCACCGTCCCCGTCGGCGCTTGGATCGCACGCCATGGCGCGAAGCTCGGCCCGCTCGTCGCCGGCCAGCCCGGGGTCGATGAATGGTGCCCGCCGGAGCGCGTGCGCGGCATTTTTACGCAGGGCGGCAAACACGAGAACTTCGCCGCCTGGATCCTGCTATTCTACGCCCTCTGGCACCAAATACATGTGCTCGGCCATGCGTATGATGGCGATGTGTTCGACTGTCTGGCGGCTTAATCTTCTTTTCGTTGCGGCGTTTCTGTTTGTTATTGCCGGCGGCACCGGCGCTGCCGCCCGGGCCGGTTCCCTGGCCGAGAGCCCGAGCGCCTATCTCGCCGCCCATGCCGAAGACGCCATCGCCTGGCAGACTTGGGACGGCGAAGCGCTCGCCGGCGCCGGGCGGGAAGACAGGCTGATTTTTCTCACCCTCGGCTATGCCGCCTGCCATTGGTGCCATGTGCTGGCGCGCACCACCCTGAAAGATGCAGGCGTTCTCGCCGCGCTCGATAAAGACTATGTCAGCATCCTGGTCGACCGCGAGGAACGGCCCGATCTCGACCGCCACTTTTCCGACGCCATGCTGGCGATGACCGGGCAAAGCGGCTACCCAGCGCTCTTCGTGCTGACGCCGGACGGCGTGCCGGTCTTCTCATCGGGCTATCTCGCCGCAACGCCCGAATATGGCAAGCCCGGTCTCCTCGAAGTGCTGCGGGGCCTGACCGGAATGTGGCGCGGCGAGCGCGGCGCGCTTCTCGCGAATGCGGAAACCAACCGCGCCTGGCTGCGGGCGAACGCCACGCCCGATCTTTCGGCAACCGAAGAGGATGTGGCGTTCGACGCCCGCGCCGATGCCGTGCGCCAGTGGCGGCGCGCTTTCGATACGGTCCATGGCGGCTTCGGACATGAGCCCAAATTCCTCCGCCCCGATCTCCTGTCCTTCCTGCTCGACGAGGCGGTGCGGCGCGGCGATAAGGAACTTCTGCGCATGACCGTTTTCAGCCTCGATCATATGGCCGCCGGCGGCGTGCGCGACCAGCTCGGCGGCGCCTTTCACCGTTACGCCGTCGACCGCTTCTGGCAGCTACCGCATTTCGAGATCATGCTCGACGAGAACGCCTGGATGGCGCTCGCCTATCTCCGCGTCTACCGCGCGACGGCAGCGCCGCGCCATGCCGCCGTGGCGCGCGGCATTCTCGACGACCTGCTGCACCGCTTCCGCCTCGAGAACGGCGCCCTGGCCGCCTCGCTCGATGCAGAAAGCGGCGGCGAGGAAGGCGGATATTATCTCTGGGCGGCGGACGGCATCCGCGCGGCGCTCGGCGCCGAACAAGCGGATGATTTCATCGCCGCCTATCTCGGCGAGCGCGGCATTCTCCGGTTGGCAGCGCCACCGGAAAAATTAGTCTCTGTGGAAGAAAAATATGTGGCGCAACGCGAAAAGCTGCTGCGCGCCCGCGAGACGCGCGTGGCGCCGCGGCGCGACGACAAGCTGCTGACGCCGTCGAACGCAGTCGCCTTGATGGCCTTCGCCGACGCCGTTGTTATTTTAGGCGATGAGAAATATCTCGCCGCCGCCAAATCCATCCTCGCACGGCTTCTACCGGCCTATCCCGAGATCGAGGGCCTCGCGCACAGCCGGCGCGAGGGCCGGGAATCCGAGTCCCGCTTTCTTTCCGATTACGCCTTCCTCGCCCTCGCCCTCCTCCACCTGTTCGAAACGGATTTCGATGTCTCTCGGCTCGATACGGCACGCGCTTTGATGACGGCGGCACTGCAAAAATTTCAGCCCGAGCCGGGCACGCCATTCAGGACGGTAGCCGGAGCAGACGCGGACGAGATCGCCGCGCGGATCGATCTCGACGAAAATGGCGCGCCCTCGGCCAATGCCGCCGCTCTGGAAGCACTCTACCGTCTGGCGCTCTTTGGTGCGGGCGGAACCTTCGAGGAAGAGGCCCGGGCGATCTCGGCGGGTCTTGCCGGCTATCTGCGCGACAATGCCGCCCACGCCACCGGACTCCTTGCCGCTCTCAACTACGCCCCGGGCGACGCGCGCGAGATCGTCATTGCCGGCAACCCGGCGGGCGCGGACACCAAAGCGCTCCTGCATGAAGTCTACACCCGCCCCCTCACCGGCATCGTCATCGCCATCGTCTCGCCCAACGCGCCGCGCGACCAAGCGGATTGGCCCCTCCTCGCCGGCCGCCCGCTCCTCGCCGAGCGCGCCACCGCCTATGTCTGCAAGAACCGCCTGTGCAACCTGCCCGTCGACAACCCGCAAGATTTGGCGGCGCAATTGGACGAACTGTTGGGCGCGGTCCCATGAACCCCGCTTGCCCCCTGCCGCCCCCTGGTGATATTGGCAGGCAGCGCTTCCGGATGGGTGCCCGAGTGGTTGAAGGGACCGGTCTTGAAAACCTCTGTTTTGCTTGTAAGTCATTGTAATTAACAATATAAATAATATCGTTGACTGACCAACACCTGACCAACAATCTGTCGTCATGAGAGCGGCAGAATCCCGACACCGAAAACTAAATATTCAGTCTTTGGGACGTGGATACCCAGACACGTTGCAGGTGTTTCGGATGCCTGCGTCTAAATTTTGGTATGTCGGGATGTATGTCCCTGCTCGCAGTCGCTTTGTTAAGAAATCGACACGATGTTTACGTCTTGTCGACGCCAAGGATTTTGCTAAGGATTGGTATGAAGAACGAGTCCTAGAGCGCAGAAATAACAGGTTTATTGAAGAGCAGTCGTTTGCAGCATTCGCCCAGCGTTTCCAGACCACCCAGAAGAGACAAATCTCTCGCGGCGAGTTGGTCGAGGAGATGTTTTACAACGATAAACTCAAACTCGATAACGACCTCTTGCCCTATCTGG
>CAZUVO010000252.1:0-4794 GCA_964623955.1 uncultured Rhizobiaceae bacterium | reverse complement strand
AGCGCTGCAACCCGCACCCGCATAATTTCACCGACCGCCTGTTCCGCCCCGGCGACCAGGCGTTCTTTGACGTCATCCAATCCTATATGGGCTACCGCACCTGCTACTACCGCACCATCAATGTCGGCCGCGCGTCCGACCCGCAGCGCGACGCTTACAAAAAGGCGCGGGAATGGATCGACGCCTCGATCGCGCTGATCCGCCCCGGCGTCGGCACCGACGAGGTGGCGAAATGCTGGCCCACCGCCGAGGCGCTCGGCTTCGCCAACGAGATGGAATGTTTCGGCCTGCAATTCGGCCACGGCCTCGGCCTCTTCCTCCATGAGCGGCCGATCATCAGCCGCCTCGTCTCGCTGGAGAACCCGCTCGAAATCAAGGAAGGCATGGTCTTCGCGCTCGAAACCTATTGCCCGGCGAGCGACGGCTTCTCGGGTGCGCGCATCGAAGAGGAAGTTGTCGTTACCGACAAGGGCTGCCGCGTCATCACCCTGTTCCCGTCGGAGGAACTGCCCGTGGCGAACGCGTATTAAATTCAGATATACCGATTAAAAAACCCCGCCGAACTGAACCGGCGGGGTTTTGTTATTAATTATTATCGTCTCCCAACCTAATGCAGTTTCTCTTCGACCTCGCGGATTGAATTTTCAATCATGCTGTCGGAGCGGGCTTCGTCGAGGTTTTCGCGGATCAGCTCGGCGGTCGCCTGGACGGCGAGGCCGGCGGCCATCTCGCGCACTTCGCGGAGCGCGTCGGCCTCGGCCTGCTGGATGCGCTGCATCGCCGCTTCTTCGCGCCGGCGCATGGTCTCTTCGAGGGCGCGCCGCGCTTCGTTGGCGTGGCGCTCGGCCTCGACCTTGGCGAACTCGACCATCTTCTGGGCTTCGTCCTCGGCCTCGCGCTTTTTGCGCTCATAATCGGCGAGCACGCTCTGTGCCTCTTCGCGCAGGCGCTGGGCCTCGTCGAGCTCGGCCTGGATCTTGTCGCGCCGGCCATCGAGCGTGGTCTTGATCGCGGCCCATGCCTTGCGGCCGAACACGCCGAAGAAAGTGACGAAGGCGATCAGGATCCAGAAATTGGCGTCCTGGGTAATCGACGAGCCGGCGATGACGAAGGCAAAGGCCGCGACGAGCAGCCAATTCTCCGGCACCTTGGCCATGCGTTTGAGCTTGCCCATGCGCTCAGCCCTTCTTGTCGACCGCGGCGTCGGCGGCCGCCTGGCTCGGCTCGACGCCGATCAGCCGGTTCGTCGCGGCGCGCGCCGCTTCGGCCGCCACCTCGCGCACGCTGGAGAGTGCCTGCTCGCGCGCTTCGCGAATGCGGCCTTCCGCCTCGGCCTGCTTTTCCGCCAGTTCGGCGTCGAGCCGGGCGCGCTGTTCGCTCGCCTGCTCGTCCAGCTTGGCCTGGGTTTCCGCCAGCAGTTGATGCGCCTGGGAGCGCGCCTCGGAGAGCGATGCCTCGTAGGACTTGATCGCCTCTTCCGATTCCTTCTTGAACTTCTCCGCTTCCGCCAGATCGTCCTCGATATGGCGGCGGCGCTGCTCCAGCACGCGGCCGATGCGCGGCAGCGCGACCGTCCACATCAGGATCAGGAGAACGGCGAAGGTGATGACAAGCCAGAAGACCTGCGTCCCGTAAGTGAGACCGTCAAGCTGTGGCATGGTTGCTCTCCGTGCGAGTTACCGGGCGGGCGGCGTTCGTCCGCCCCCGCCGGCAATATCGCGGCCTCAGCTGCCGAACAGGATGATGAAGGCCATGACGAGCGCGAACAGCGCGATGGCCTCGGTGAGCGCAAAGCCCAGCAGCACATTGCCGAAAAGCTTGGGCGCGGCGGCCGGGTTACGGCCCGCGGCGGAGACGTAATTGCCGAAGATGATGCCAATGCCCACACCGGAGCCCGCCACACCGATGGTGGCCAGGCCACCGCCGATGAGTTGTCCTAGAAGTTTCGCTGCTTCAGCGTCCATGATTTCGTTCCCTTGCTTGTGTTTCGTAAAATTCAGGTGTGATTTGGTTCAGGCTATTCGTGATGCAGAAAGATCGCGTCGCGGATATAGAGACAGGTCAATATCGCGAAGACATAGGCCTGTAGCACGGCGACGAGAAGCTCCAGACCATAGAGCGCAATGATGAAAGCGAACGGCAAGAAGCCGAAAAACCCGAGGGCGAAGACGAAGCCGCCGAAGACGTGAAGAATGCTGTGGCCCGCCATCATATTGGCGAACAGGCGCACCGCCAGGCTGATGGGGCGCGCGATATAAGAGACGATCTCGATCGGCACCAAGAGCGGCGCCATCCACATCGGCACGCCGGGCGGCAGGAAGAAGGTGAGGAATTTATGCTTGTGGATGATGATCGCGAGGATCGTCACGCCGACAAAGACCACCAGGGCGAAGGTGAGGGTGACGATGATATGGCTGGTGAAGGTGAAGCTGAACGGGATCAGGCCGAGCAAGTTGCCCAGCAGCAGGAAGGTGAAGAGGCTGAAGACGAAGGGGAAGAAGCGCTTCGCCGCGCGTCCGCCGACGATATCGCCAAGCATGCCGGCGACCAGCTCATAGAGCATCTCGACAACCGATTGGAGACGCCCCGGGACGATCCGCCCGCGCCCCATGCCGAGCGTGGTCAGCAGGAAGATGACGACAACCGCCGCCACCATGAGGAGCGATGAATTTGTGAAAGATGCGTCGAAGCCGCCAAGATCGATCTCCACGAAACGCTTGATCGTGAATTGATCGAGCGGACCGTGATGTTCTCCGCTACCGCCGTTGCCTGATGCCACGGATTTGCCGCTCCCTTATTCGTCTTCTTCTCGGGGCGGCGTGCCGCCCTTATTTGCTCCGCTCTCTCTCTCGCGCCGCGCCAGCTCGTCGCCGTAGCGCCGCGCCAGCCTGAAGGCGTTGCTCAGTCCCGCTCCGATCCCCAACAGGAGAAAGACGATCAACAGCCAGGGCGAGGTGTCCAGCCAACGGTCGAGAAACCAGCCAATTCCTCCGCCGACCGCCAACGTGGCCGCCATTTCGATCCCGAGATGCAGGGATTGTCCCGTCCGGGTCGGCGGCATGCCCAAACTCTTGGAGCGCTGCCGCTCTTCCTGGAGTTTCTTGAGACGCGTATCGAGGTCTTCAAGTGAAGGCGGAGGTTTCTCCTCGCTCATGAAACCCAGCCTCCGAACTCCATCCGTGCACGAGTCCGCAACCGAAAAAGCGGGTGAACCATAGTGTTTGACCGAGGGCCTGTCAACCACTTCCAAAGTGGAAGTAACATATTGATTTATTTGAATAAAATAGTGTTTTGCCGGCGCCCGGTCAGGCGCTTTCGCGCCACTGTTCGGCTTCCGTCAAATCGACCGAAACGAGCTCGGAGACGCCGCGCTCGACCATTGTCACGCCATAGAGACGATCGACCCGGGACATGGTCATGCGGTGGTGGGTCACGACGATAAAACGGGTGCCGCTTTTTTCCGCCAATTCGGCGACGAGCGAGCAAAACCGGTCGACATTGCTGTCGTCGAGCGGCGCGTCGACCTCGTCCAAGACGCAGATCGGCGCCGGGTTGGTCAAAAACACCGCGAACAGGAGGGCGAGCGCGGTCAGCGCCTTCTCGCCGCCGGACAGGAGCGAGAGCGATTGCAGCCGCTTGCCCGGCGGGCTGGCGAGGATCTCCAGGCCGGCTTCCAGCGGATCGTCCGATTCCACCAGTTCGAGATGGGCATGGCCGCCACCATAAAGCCGGGTGAAGAGCGAGCGGAAATGACCGTCGATCACCTTGAAGGCCGTCGTCACCCGTTGGCGGCCGTCTCGGTTGAGGCTCTGGATGCCCTGGCGCAGGCGCGCGATGGCGGCTTCCAGGTCGGCCCGCTCGGTGACCATGGTGGCGATCTGCTCGTCGAGCTCCGACGCCTCTTCCTCGGCGCGCAAATTCACCGCGCCGATATTTTCGCGTTCTCGGGTGAGGCGCTGCATGCGCGCTTCGACCGCTTCCGCCTCGGGCAATTCGGCGCCTTCCTTGACCTCGGCGATGGCCAACGCTTCTTCCGGCGGGCAGGCGAGCCGTTCGCGAATCTGCCCGACCACCATGTCCGCCGCCTGCTTGGCCTGTTCGAGGAGGCCCTCGATGCGCACGCGCTCCTCGCGTGCCTGGGCGGTGGCACGCTCGGCTTCCTTGAGCGCCTCGTCGCGCCGCGCCAATTCCTCCTCGCCCCGGGCGAGCGCGTCCGCCGCCTGATTGCGCCCGGCCTCCGCCGTGGCGATCTGGTCGAGCACGCCGGCGCGCTGGCGGGCGATCTCGGCCGGCCGTTCGGCGAGCGCTTCGAGCTGTTGGGTGGCCTCCGCCTGGCGTGTGGCGAGCGCCGCGAGGCGCTGGCGCGCGCCGGTCACGCGCCCGCTCCAGCCGGCCTCGTCGCGCGCCAACTCTTCCAGGCGGCGCGTCCGCTGAGCGGCTTCGCCGGCAAGCCGGTGATGGGCTTGGGAGCGCTCCTCGTGGGTGGCGCGGAGGCCCGTCATGTCGTCGCGCAGACGATTGAGCTCGGCCCGGCCTTCTTCCGGAGTTTGCGCAGCATTGAGCGCCGCGCGCGTCTCCTCGGCGAGGCGCGCGGTCTCGGTCAGTTCGGCCGCGAGGCGCTCCGCCGCTTCGGCGAGCGCGCTCAGGCGGGAATTCTCGGCGACCGCGGCGGCGGTGAGATCGGCCAGCCGGTCGCGCGTCTGATTGAGGCTTTCCTCGGCGCTTTCCGCCTCGCCCCGCCGCTCGCCCGCCGCGGCCGTGGCGCGTTCGCGCTTGGCCCGGGCCTCCTCGAAG
>CAZUVO010000251.1:2011-4796 GCA_964623955.1 uncultured Rhizobiaceae bacterium | reverse complement strand
GCCTTGAGCCGCTCCTCGAATTCGCCGCGGAACTTGGCGCCGGCGACGAGCGCGCCGAGATCGAGCACCAACAGCTTTTTCTCGCACAGGGATTCCGGCACATCGCCATTGACGATGCGGAGCGCCAGGCCCTCGACGATGGCGGTCTTGCCGACACCGGGCTCGCCGATCAGCACCGGATTGTTCTTAGTCCGGCGCGACAGGACCTGCACCGTGCGGCGGATTTCCTCGTCGCGGCCGATGACCGGATCGAGCTTGCCCTCGCGCGCCGCCTCCGTCAGGTCGCGGGCGAATTTCTTCAGTGCTTCGAAAGTGTCCTCGGCGCCGGCGCTGTGTGCCGTGCGGCCCTTGCGGAGATCGTTGATCGCGGCGTTGAGCCCTTGCGGCGTCAATCCGGCATCGGCGAGAACCTTCGCCGCCGGCGTGCCTGCCGCGAGCGCCAGCGCAAGCAGCAAACGCTCCGCCGTGACGAAGCTGTCGCCCGCCTTCTCGGCAATTTCCTTGGCGCTCTCGAAAAGCCGCGCGGTCTCCGGCGCGAGATAGACCTGGCCGGCGCCATCGCCCTCGACCTTGGGCAGCTTGTCGAGTTCCTCGTCGATACCCTTGAGCGCGTCCTCGGGACGACCGCCGGCGACACGGATCAAATTCGCCGCCAGCCCCTCCTGATCGTCCAAAACGACCTTGAGAAGATGTTCCGGGGTGAAGCGCTGATGGCCGCTGCGGACCGCCAATGCTTGCGCGGATTGCACGAATCCGCGCGAACGTTCGGTATAATTTTCGAAGTCCATATTGCCCTACTCCACTCGGCCGCCGCGTTTCGCGAGCCGGCTTTTGGCCGCACTCGTCCCGGGCGCCATTTTCAGACAGGATGATGTGAATTCTATATGGGAAGTGGATTGCCCGCCGCAAGTGCCCGGGCGCACAAAATGCGCCCTATTTGCGGGGCTAAGACAGGATATTGGCTCCAAAAAAGGAGAAATTGCGCGGCTACGCCGTTGTGATCTCGGCTTCAGGTGCTTCCGGCGCGCTCTCTTCGGCCTGGACCTTTGGCTCCGTCTCGCCGGCGGCCTCTGCAGGTGCGGGGCGCGGAACTTCCGCCTGAGCGGCTTTTTCCGTATTCGCTTCCTGCGCCGCCTGCGGCTCTTGCGTCCGGGGCTGTTGCTCCTCCCCTGCCGCCTGACGGTTTTGCTGCGCTCCCGAATTGCGACCGCCGCGCTGATCGGCGCCGCCATTGGCGGCCATCACGCGGTAATAATGTTCGGCGTGCTGGAAGAAGTTTTCCGCCGCCACGCGGTCACCGAAGGTCAGCGCGTCGCGACCGAGCGCCTGATATTTTTCGATCACCTGATAAGCGGTGCCGCGGATCTTGCCCTGCGGGCCACTGCTTTCAAAATTAGCGTTACGCCCACCGTTCGGTCGGCGCCCATTTCCGCGGTGGCCCCGCGGACGCTTCGAGGACTGGCCTTTACTCATATTATTGTCTCATATCATTGGGTCGAACGTCTCGTTCGCCCTCAACGTCACCATCTCGTGGCGATAGTTATTTGACATTGGGACTAGTTCCCGGCCCGTAGGCTGAGAGAGGGGTGGCGACGAAGGATATTCTCATATCCGCTTTCACCACAGCCAGTTAGAACCTAACCGGGATTGCCCAGTTTTCAACTCTTTTTTTGCAATTATCGATGCTAACAGAAAGCCGTTAACCATTTATTTCCGCGCCTCCGCCGGGTCCCTCGGCGCACGTGAAAACCGCACAGCGCTCAATGCCGGCCAAATCCTTCCGCCGGCCGCGTTCCGCGAGGCCCGACGCGGCGAATAGCGCGGCGACCCGGTCGCCAAGCCCCTGGCCAAGTTCGACAAAGATGCGCCCGTCCGTTGCGACCAGTCGGGCGAGGTCCGGAGCAAGCGCCCGGTAGGCATCCTCCCCGGCAGCACCGGCGAAGAGCGCATCCGCCGGCTCATGCTCGGCGACATCCGGCATCAGTGAGGCGCGCGCGCCCTCGGCGATGTAAGGCGGGTTGGCGACGATGATATCGAACGGCGGCGTCAACGCCCCGCCCCATGAAGCGGCGGCGAAATGCGCCCGCGCCGCGACTCCATGGCGCGCCGCGTTGCGCCTCGCCACGTCGAGCGCGGCGAGATTGGTATCGGTGGCGAAGCCTTCCGCGCCCGGCAATTCGCTTAGCAGCGAAATCAGCAGACAGCCGCTGCCGGTGCCGATATCGAGAATTCGCGGGTGGCAACGGTCGGGTTGTCGGGCAAATTCGAGCGCCGCTTCGATCAGCGTTTCACTGTCCGGGCGGGGAATGAGCGTGTCGTGCGTCACCTCGAAGGAGAGGCCCCAAAATTCCCGCTCGCCGGTGAGATAGGCGATCGGCTCGCGCGCCGCACGGCGTGCCGCGAGGTTCATAAATTCGTCGAATTTGCTCTCGGCGAGGTCGTTCTTGTGACCGAGCAAAAGCTCCTCGCGCGACGCGCCGAGAACATGGCCCAAGAGAATACGCGCCTCGGAGCGCGCTTCTTCGATGCCGCCCTCCTTGAGGAGGGTGGACGCGCGGCCGAGCGCCTGATTGACGCTCATCAATCGGTTTGCGCCAGGCGGCGCGTCTGTTCGTCGTTTAGGAGCGCATCGACGAACTCATCAAGCTCCTCGCCGTTCAGCACCTTGTCGAGCTTGTAGAGAGTCAGATTGATGCGGTGGTCGGTGACGCGGCCTTGCGGAAAATTATAGGTGCGGATTCGCTCCGAGCGGTCGCCCGAGCCGACCTGGCCGCGCCCGGTCTCC
>CAZUVO010000251.1:1149-1983 GCA_964623955.1 uncultured Rhizobiaceae bacterium | reverse complement strand
GGCGCTCGTGATCATAGAGCCGCGCGCGCAGAACCTTGAGCGCCTTGGCGCGGTTCTTGTGCTGCGATTTTTCGTCCTGCTGGGTGACGACGATACCGGTCGGCAGATGGGTCATGCGCACCGCGCTGTCTGTGGTATTGACGCTTTGCCCGCCCGGCCCGGAGGCGCGGTAGACATCGATCTTGAGATCCTTGTCCTCGATGACGAGATCGACCTCCTCCGCCTCGGGCAGCACCGCGACGGTCGCCGCCGAGGTGTGGATACGCCCGCTCGCTTCGGTCTCCGGCACGCGCTGCACCCGGTGCACGCCGGATTCATATTTGAGCCGCGCGAACGCACCGCGCCCGCCGATCTCGATCACCACTTCCTTGACCCCGCCGATTCCGGTGTCGGAAAGCGACATCACCTCGGCCCGCCATTTCTTGTTCTCGGCATAGCGCTGATACATGCGCATCAGATCGGCGGCGAACAGCGCCGCCTCGTCACCGCCGGTGCCGGCGCGAATTTCCAGAATGGCGTTTTTCTCGTCCGCCTCGTCCTTCGGCAGGAGGAGGATCTTGAGCGCGCCGTCGAGCTTGGGGATCTCCTCCTTGAGCGCGGCGAACTCCTCTTCGGCGAGCTCGCGCATCTCCGCCTCGGTATCCGCCGCGGCGATCATCTCGGCGAGGTCGGCGGCTTCCGCCTCGGCCCCGCGCAGCGCCGCGATCGCGCCGATCACCGGTTTCAGCTCGGCATATTCCTTCGAGTAGCGCACCAGATCGTCGCTCGACAGATCCTGCCCGCCGGACAACAGCGCCGAAAGCTCCTGCTCGCGGGCGACAATGCCGTCGAGCC
>CAZUVO010000251.1:0-1139 GCA_964623955.1 uncultured Rhizobiaceae bacterium | reverse complement strand
GCGTCTATCTTCACGCCCGTCTCCAGGGTTTCAGATAAGCCAGGAGGTCGCCGCGCGGAACATCCTGCTGCTCGCCGCTGGCGAGATCGCGCACGGTAACGCAGTCCCGCGCCGCCTCTTCTTCGCCGAGTAGAATTGCGCAAGCCGCAGCGAGCTTATTGGCGCGCTTGAGGCGCTTCGACATATTGCCGCGAAACGCCATGTCGGTGCGAAATCCCGCCGCGCGCAGCTCCTGGGTGAGCGCAAAACCCGCCGCTTCCATTTCGGCGCCAATCGGCACCACGGCGATAATATCGCCTTCCGCCGCCACGCCACCGGCCAACATCGCCAGCCGTTCGATGCCGGCGGCCCAGCCCACCCCGGGGGTGTCGGGCCCGCCCATGGTCTCGACCAGGCCGTCATAGCGCCCGCCGGCGAGGACGGCGCCCTGGGCGCCGAGCGCCTCGGTGGTGAACTCGAAAGCGCTGTGACAATAATAGTCGAGCCCGCGCACGAGATGGGGATTGTGCGTGTAGGCAATGCCGAGATCGTCGAGCCCGCCCCGGACCGCGACGAAGAAATCGCGCGACGCCGGGTTGAGATGATCCTCCAGGAGCGGCGCATCGGCGATCAATGCGCGGTCGCCCTCATCTTTCGAATCGAGAATACGCAGGGGATTGCGCTCCAACCGGGCGCGGCTGTCTTCAGAGAGACGGTCATGATGACCGGAAAAATAACCCACCAGGCTGGCGCGGTAGGCTTCGCGGCTTTCCTGGTCGCCGAGCGTGTTCAACTCGAGGGTTACCTTGTCGGCGATGCCGAGCGCGCTCAGCACTTCCGCGCCGAGGGCAATGATTTCCACATCGCCGAGCGGCTCCGCAACACCCAACAATTCCACGTCAATTTGGTGAAACTGGCGTAGACGTCCCTTTTGCGGCCGCTCGTAGCGGAACATGGGGCCGCTACAAAATACTTTTAACGGGAGATTTTGACTGAGGCCGCCGCTGATCAGCGCGCGCGCGACACCCGCCGTATTCTCCGGCCTCAGGGTGATCCACTCGCCGCCCTTGTCTTCGAAGGTGTACATCTCCTTGGTGACGATATCGGAGGCATCGCCCAGGGTGCGCTTGAACACCTCGGTAAATTCGAAGATGGGCGTC
>CAZUVO010000250.1:0-4826 GCA_964623955.1 uncultured Rhizobiaceae bacterium | reverse complement strand
CGGCTTCACCAAAGAGAAGCTGGCGATCCGCGCCGCCATGGCCGAGAACGATGTGCAGAAAATGCTCGACCTGGTGACCGACGACATGATCGACGCCCTGGTGCTCGCCGGCACGCCGGACGAAGTACGCAAGAAGTTGGAAGCTTTCGAGGGCCTGTTCGAAACCCTCATCCTCTACTGCCCG
The DNA here is from genome assembly GCA_964623955.1 of uncultured Rhizobiaceae bacterium. Classification (GTDB taxonomy): domain Bacteria; phylum Pseudomonadota; class Alphaproteobacteria; order UBA828; family UBA828; genus PTKB01. The sequence goes on along the minus strand of CAZUVO010000250.1, from coordinate 4,642 downwards.
ATGCCCTGGCTCGAGCCCGAGGAATCGAAAGACAATCACGCGGCGATGATCGAGACGTTTGCGAACTAGAGCATTTCGCGTTCACTTGCGTTCACGCGAACTGCTCTAGCTCTTTTTGATTGAAGCAAATGCGTCGTCGCAGGTGATTCCACCTGCTCGGGATTTGCTCTAGCAACTCATACCTTGCTGGATCGGCGGGCAGTTGACGTCGCCGTAAGAGCAGAACACGCAGCAATCGCCGGCGAGCGGTTTGAGGCGCGCGTCGCAGGACGGGCAGTCGAAGAAGAAGAGGCAGGAATCGGTCGGCATTTCCTGCTTCTCCGTGGCGCTGCATCTGGGGCAGGTGATGGTGGAAAAGCGTTCGAACCCGCTCATGCCGCCCCGTCGCCCGTGGCAAGGACCGGACGGAAGATCGCCTTGCCGACCTCCAGCGCCTCGCCCATGGTCAAGGCATAGCCGTTCGAATTGTCGCGTCCGCCGAGCCAATTTTCCGCATGCTCGGGCGAACAGAAAAATGCAATGACCGTGCAGAGCGACGTCGCCGCCTGACCTTCGTAATAAATGCCGTTCCACACCATGGCGGATTCCGGCGCCACCATGGCCAGACGCTCGCCCTTGCCGGCCGTCAAGACGTGGACCGGCAAGCCGCAGTGGCGGCAGGTCGAACGGATTTCGCAATCGCATGCGAACATGGCGCCGGCGCCGAGCGCGTCGACAGCGCACATCGCATTGAGCGTGACGCCGCCAAGCTCGACCCGGTGGCCGGTGTCGCGCTCGGTGAAGGGATAAGCGCCGGTGACCGCGCCGCTCGCCGCATCGAGCACGACCAGATCGCGCCGGCTGAGCGCCGCGAGCGCGGCCTCGGTTTGCGCCTGTTCGAGCCCTGCCGCGAGAGCAATATCCACCGAGCTCGGCGCACGGCCCGTTTCGCCGTAGAGCGAGATGAGGGTGCGCCGGACGAGATCCTCCGCCGCATCGTAACCGGCGAACGTATCGGCAAATCGAAACAGATCGACAATGGCCGCAAGCGCGGCCTGCGCCCGCAGCGAGACGACCGCCGACCAATCGGGCATCTCGACTCCGGAGCGGAGCGTGACGGTGGGCTCAGGTTTTCGTGCCGCGATCGCCATGATCTGTTGCCTCTCAATATTCCCGCTGCTTTCAGATTTTAAATGCTTTCAATTTGTGTCAGTTTCAACCCTGTAGTAACTACAGACTCAATCAATTTGGCATCACATTTTCGGGAGCAAATTCATGGCGCGCGCGGGTGCGGAATTCACCATCGGCGAAGTATCGCGGCGGACCGGCTGCAAGGTGGAGACCATCCGCTATTACGAACGCGCCGGCCTGATGCCGGCCCCGCCGCGCTCGGGCGGCGGATACCGGCTTTACGATCAGGCGCATCTCAAGCGCCTCAATTTCATTCGCCGCGGCCGCGAGCTCGGCTTCAGCCTGGAGCGCATTCAGGAGCTGCTGGCGTTGGCCGAAGGCGGCGGCTCGAATTGCGAGGAGGTCAAGCAAACGACGCTCGGTCACCTCGGCGACATCGAGCGAAAAATCGCCGACCTCAACCGCATGGCCAAGGTCCTCAGGCAAAAAGCAGCGCTCTGCAAGGGCGGCAGCGTGCCGGACTGCCCGATCCTGGAAACCCTGTTCGACGAAGCCTAGCCGGCCCGCCCCGCCATTTCGGCGCGGAGCTTTTCGCTCGCCGCCTCGTCGGCTTCGCCGTCGGCGCCGATGACGACGCCATAGACGCGCTTCGCCACCTCCGCGCTGATCCACTTTTCGCGCGTATCCGCCGCGACCTGGGCGGCGGGGCGCATCAACGGCGAGCCGAAGCCGCCGCCGCCGCAGGAGACGGAGACGATGGTTTCGCCGGCGCGCAGCTGCACCTGGGCGCAGGCCTCGGCGGTTTCGCATTCGCCGTTGGCGCGGCGGACATATTGCTCTGCGCGCCCGCCCTGGCCGCCGCCGCGCGCACCGTTCGCGGCGTTGATCGTACCGTCGGAGACATAGCCGATTTCGAGGTCGCAGCCCTCGGGGCCGAATTCCACCTGCATGCCGCCGCCGCCGCGGTAGCGCCCATGACCGCCGGAATCGGCGACGAAACGCCGGTCCTTGACGAAGATCGGGAAGACCTGCTCGTCGACCTCGGCCGAATCCTGAAAACACAGCCCGGCATTGCCGACATGGCCCACCGTCACCCAGGCGTCGGCGTGCGGCGAGGCCGCGCCGGCGCCGAAGCCGAGGAAGATCTGATTGACGAAGGGCTCGCCGCTCTCCGGCTTGAGACCCGAGATCACGCCGACGCTGGGCGGAATGGCGTAGCCGCACTCGGCCATGCCGGCGCCCTCGGCCATTTCGGCGATGGCGCGCTGCACGCCGTTCGACACGTGATCGGCGACATTGGTGGTGGCGACCGAACAGCTCGTCGGATGGGTGGGTATGCCGACGACGCAATTCTCGCGCAACAACACGCGGATGCGGCGGAAGCTGCCGGCATTGGGCGGCACGGTGTGATCGATCGAATTGTAGACGCCGACCATGGCGGCGGTGCGCGAGCAGGCCTCGCTGAGGTTGAGGCCGCACGGCTTGCAATCGGGATTGTCGCGCAGGTCGATCTCGATCATCGCTTCGCCCGGGTCGATGGTGAGCTTGACCTTGACCTCGATGCCCTCCTCCGCGCCGGGGAACGGGTCGTGCGCGCTGGAGACGGTCATCGCGCCGGCCGGCAGGCGGGCGATCTCGGCGGTCATGCGGCTCTCCGAATATTCGAACCATTGTTGGGTGAAATCGTCGAGCGTGTCCCAGCCGACCTCCTCGGCCAGCGCCATCAATTCGCGCTCGCCGATGCGCGCCGCACCCATCTCGGCGAGATAATCGCCCCACCATTGCTCCGGCACGCGAATGCGCATCTGGCACATGCGGACGATATCCTCGACGTCCTGGTAGTTCTCCTGCACGCGCACGGCGGGGAAGATCAACGCGCCTTCCTGATAGACGTCGCGCGCGCCGCCCATATAGGTGGTCGGCAGCGAGTTGCCGCAATCCGCCTGATGCGCCTTGGCGACCATGGTGAAGCGGTGCCGGCCGTCATCGTCCGTCACCGGCACGAGGATGGTGTGGTCCGCCGGATGGGAACAGCCGTGATAAGGCGAATTGTGCAGGAACGCATCGCCGCGCTTCAAGACCGGATGAAACTCCTGCATCGCCGCGGCCATCAGATCCGGGCCGCTCAACACATGGATCGGCAGGCTTTCGGCGGTGGCGAGCAATTGATTGTCGGCGGTGACGATGCAGCAGGAAAAATCGCGCGCCGTATTGAGCACACCCGAGCGCCCGGTACGAAACAGCGTGTTCGCCATCTTGCGGCACACGCCTTCGAGGCGCTTATTGAGAATCGCCAGTTGCACGCCATCGAGGGGCTTGGAGCCAGCCATCGCTTAAGCGGGGCGCCCGGCGCGGAGCTTGTCCGTCGCCGCGGTATCGATCACCCCGGCGGCATCGACGACGACGCCGTAGGTCGCTTTGGCGGCCTCGACCGATACCCATTTCTCGCGCACATCATGCGCCACCTTATCGGCTGGGCGCTCGACCGGCGGGCCATATCCGCCGCCGCCGCAGGAATAGGAGACCATGCTATGGCCTTCGGGAATGACCGCCTGGGCGCAGGCATCGAGTTGATGGAGATCGCCATTGAGGTCGCGGCGGAACTGGTTGGCGCAGACGCCGTCGCCGCCGCCGCGCACGCCTTCCGGCGCGTGTTCGTTGCCGTTGCTGACATAGCCGATTTCCATGTCGCCCTCGGTCGGGCCGAACTCGCAAAAGAACGCCTCGCCGCCGCGCGTGCGCCCGACGCCGCCACTGTCGGCGATGAAATGGCGCCCGGTGACATACATGGGGAAACGCATCTCATCCATTTCGATGCTGTCCATATAGGCCCCGCCGGCAACGCCGATATGACCGATAGTCACCCAGGCATCGACGGTTGGCCCCGCCGCGCCGCCGCCCCAGCCGAGGAAGATCTGATTGACATAGGCGCCGCCGGTTTTCTCGCTTGAGCCCGAAATCACGCCGATACTGGGCGGAATAATCGAGCCCGTACTCGCCATGCCGCAGCCGTCGCCCAACTCGGCGATGGCGCGGGTTACCGAATTGCCGACGCAGTCGGCGACATTGGTGGTGGCGACCGAACAGCTTGTCGGGTAGCGCGGAATGCCGACCACGCAGTTCTCCCTGAGATGCATCTTCACGCGCCGGAGCGAGCCGGCATTGGTCGGCACCTCTTCCTCGATGGAATTGAAGATGCCGAGCAGCACCGCGGATTCGGTGCAGGCCTGGCTGAGATTGAGCCCGCACGGGAGACAATCCGGATTGTCCCTGAGATCGACTTCGATCATCGCGTCGTCGGGTCTGATTTCGACCTCGATCTTGACGTCGATGCCGTCTTCCGCGCCGGGGAACGGATCGTGGCGGCTGTAAGTGGTGGTCTTGCCGGCCGGCAGGCGGCGGATCGAGGACATCATCAATTGTTCGGAATAATCGAACCATTGCTCGGCATATTGATCGAGCGTGTCCCAGCCGACTTCGGCGCCGAGGGCGAGCATCTCGCGCTCGCCGATACGCGCTGCGCCGAGCGCCG
>CAZUVO010000249.1:0-4903 GCA_964623955.1 uncultured Rhizobiaceae bacterium | reverse complement strand
GAATCTGGAAACCGTCATGCCGATGCTCTATTCCGAAGGCATCGGCAAGGGCCGCCTCACGCGCAAACGCTTCGTCGAGGTGATCTCAACCAACCCAGCCAAAATCTTCGGTCTTTACCCTCAGAAAGGCACCATTGCCATCGGCTCCGACGCCGACATCGTCGTCTTCGACCCGCACAAAGACGTCACCATCAGCCACAAGGACATGCACTCCAACCAGGATTGGGAACTGCATGAAGGTTTCCAGGTGACGGGCTGGCCGATGATGACTTTATCCCGCGGCGAGATCATTGTGGAGAACGGCAACGTGCTGGCTCAGCCAGGGCGCGGCAAGATGCTGCGGCGGCGGAAGTTTGGCGAGCTTTGAAGCGTCGAGGGCCTCCAAAAATAGGTATTCGTCAGTGACCGTCCCAAACCGTGACTAAAATTCAACTTTGATCTAGGTCATTACCCAACTGCCACAGATTATGTGCAACTATCTAGTCGACGGTAGGCGGAATGCTGTACCCAGAATAAGAAACCTGGCAGGCGGGGGCTTGGGCTTGGCACAAAGACGAGCGAAGTTGGCGAATTTCGCGACAGCGCTGCTGCGCTGCCGGGGGTTGGCACTGTCAGTCCTGGCCGCAATGTTGTTGTGCGCTTCCCTCGTTGAAGCCGCTGAGCCCACCAAGCAACCCTTGATCATTGCCATTGCCGACGATTATCCACCGTTTTCGATTGTCACGCCGACGGGTGAACCCGCCGGGTTCCTGGTCGAACTCTGGCGCGAGTGGAGCGCGGCGACGGATACCCCGATCCAATTCCGCCCCAGCGCCTGGGCCGAATCCGTCGCGGCGGTGCGCGATGGCCGCGCTGATATCCATTCCGGCCTGTTCAAGAGCGCCGAGCGGGCCGCCTGGATGGCCTTCTCCGAGCCCATTTACGAACTCAAAACGGGACTCTATTTCAAGAGCGGCGGGCGCCAGCCGGTGCCGCTGGCGGAACTGGCCGGCGCGCGCGTCGGTACGCTGGCAGGGAGTTTCCAGGAACAGTATATCCGCGACAATTACCCTGACATCTCAATTGTCCCGTTGCGTGATTCGGAGGTGATGACACTCTCCCTTCTGAGCGGCGACATCGATGCCCTGGTTCAGGAGGGCCCTGTATCGGAAGCCAGTCTCGGGCGCCTCGGCCTTACGGGCGCCCTTGTGCGCGGCAGTGATGCGGTGCTGCAGAATTTGGTCCATGCCGGTGTCCGCAAGCAAGACTCCGAACTTCTTGGCCGGATCAATAAAGGTTTGTGGAGTATCGCGGAAGCGACGCTTGCCGGGATCGAAAACCGCTGGCTCCCCCGATCCGAAGACCATTTCTATTCCGGTACTTCCGACGATGTGGAATTGACGCCCGAAGAAGAAGCCTGGCTGAGCGCCAATCCATCGATCCGGCTGGCCGTGACCAATTTCATTACCCCGGTGGATATCGTCAGCCGCGAGGGAACCTATAGCGGCCTCAATGCCGATCTGATCGCCTTACTCAATGCGAAGCTCAGCATAAATATCGTGCCCGAGTTTCACGACAGTTGGAGCGAGGTCGTACGCCGGACGCTGGCCGGCGAAGTCGATGGCGCTCTCAGCCTGTCGCGCACGCCGGAACGCGAACGCGAGATACGATTTACCAAACCCTATGCCTTCGACCCTATCGTGGTCGTGGTTCAGGAAGACAGCTCGGATATCTCGACCTGGGACGACCTGGAAGCAAAAAGCGTCACGGTGGTCAAGGGATTCGCAGAGACCGACAGTATCGTGGACATCCTCGGCGGCGGTACATTGATCGAGGTCGAGCAAGAGGCCGAGGGTCTCCGTATGGTCTCCGCCGGCGAAGCGGACGCGCATGTCAGTTCGCTGATACTGTTCGGCAACTCACAACGCACGATTCCTGTGTACGGGCTGAAAGTCTCGGTCATGCGCAACAGCGAAAGCGGCGCTCTACGGATAGGCATTCACAACAGCAAGCCGCAATTATTCTCCATCATCCGCAAGGGACTGAATTCCATCGACCGCGAAGAACTGGCGGCAATCCGAAACCACTGGCTTATCACCAATCCGGCCGAATCCGCGGCCAACCTCTCCCTGACGGAGGAAGAACTTGTCTGGCTGAGAGAGCATCGCAAAATCCGCGTCCACAACGAAACCGCCTGGCCGCCCTTCAACTATGCGGAGGATGGCCAACCGAAAGGCTTCTCCGTCGAGTTTATGAACCTTCTCGCCAAGCAGCTGGGCATCGAGGTGGAATATGTTACCGGCCCGACATGGGGCGAGTTTCTAGGCATGATCCGGGCGAAAGAACTGGACGTCATGCTCAATATCATCAAAACGCCGGAGCGGGAGAAATATATCGCTTTCACCAAGCCCTATGTGGAAAATCCACCGGTGATCGTCGCTCGTGTCGAAAGCAGAAGAATACGCGGTCTGACGAACCTTTACGGGCGCACCGTCGCGATACCCGATGGATTTTTCTATCAGGAAGTTATTGAACGCAAGCACCCTCAGATCGAGCTCAAACTGTATGACAACCAAGCGGAAGCATTGACCGCGGTCTCTCTCGGCGAAGCCGATGCCACCCTCGGCGGTGTCGCCGTGCAGACATATCTGATCCGCCAGCACCTGCTGACCAACCTCAATATTGCCGGCGCGATCAAGGACGAGGCCTTTATCAACCGCCTGCGTATCGGCGTGCGTGACGATTGGCCTCTGCTGCAAAGCATTCTTCAGAAATCTATCGATTCCATTTCCGGAGCAGAGATCGAAGGCCTCAAAAAACAATGGCTGGCCAGAATGGAAGCGGCGGCGCCACAAATCGAAGCGGCGGAATCCACTTCGCTCTCCGATCTGATCCTCCTCCTCGGCATTATTACCGCCGCGCTGGTGCTGTTGTTGATCGGTTTGGTCTGGGGGCTGAGACGGCTCAAGAAGCGCAACGCCGAAAATATGTTCCAATCCCGACAGGTGCGTGTGATCGGAATGGTGGTTGTCGCGGTATTTCTCGGCGCCTTGGTGAGCGCCGCCTGGGTCGCGCTCGACCGCATGGAGCGCCAAGTCCGAAACGAAATGGGGTCTGCTCTAACGGCGGTCCTCCAGACGACCCACGAGGCTCTGCGCATTTGGGAGGACCATCATAGCGGTGTCATTCGGGAGATCGCAGGCGACCCTCAATTCGTCAACTTAACCGAGCGCCTGCTCCGCGTACCCCGAAATAAGGCGGGACTGATTGCCAGTGGAGAATTGGCCGGCGTGCGGCGCTATTTCGCCGGCCTTCGCCGCGACAACGGAAATGCCCGCTTTGGCATCATCGCGTCGGACCAAGTCGGTATCGCTTCGTTGCGGAACAATGATATCGCCGTTCCCAATATCATCTCTATTGAGCGCGGGGAATTTCTCGCCCGCGCCTTTGGTGGCGAGACGGTTCTCGTTCCACCGGTCCACTCCGATGTAAAACCCGGTGACGGACAGGAAGAGACGGCGGCAATGTTCTTCGCCACGCCGGTCAACGATCGCTTCGGCGACACCATAGCTGTCCTGACTTTACGCGTAGATGTCGCGGAGGATTTCACCCGCATCATGCGCCTCGGGCGATTGGGCGAAACAGGTGAAACATATGCTTTCGACGCTGACGCCCATCTGATCAGCGACAGCCGATTTGACGGTATCTTGCGACATATCGGCCTGATCGATACGGCGCAAAAGGCGCTTCTTAATCTCAATATTCGCGATCCCGGCGGCAATCTGATTGATGGCCACGCCTTACCGTCCGATCCGGAGCTTCTGCCCCACACCCGCATGGCGGCGGCGGCGCTGAAGGGTGAAAGCGGTCTGGATGTAGAGGGCTATCGGGATTACCGCGGGGTCTCTGTGTTCGGCGCGTGGCTGTGGGACAGCGAGCTTAAAATCGGCCTTGCCACCGAGGTCGATGAAGTCGAGGCGATGAGTTCCTATGAAAGCCTGCGCAACACCATCATCATTTTGCTCGGCGCCGCCATCCTCCTCGGGCTGGGATTGACGGCGCTGTCGCTATGGATGGGTCAGAGCGCCACCAGGGCACTGGCCAGGGCGCGCGACAAACTGGAGTTCCGCGTCGAGAAAAGAACCCATGAACTTCAGCACAGCGAGACCCGCATCCGCGCCATAATCGATAACGCAATCGACGGAATCATCGTCATTGGCTCAAACGGAATCGTTCAGAGCTTTAGTCCCGCTGCCGAGAAAATTTTCGGATATTCGGCCGAGGAAGTCATCGGCGAGAACGTCAACATCCTCATGCCTAAATCGGATAGCGATGAACATGACGGCAATATTGGCCGCTATTTAGGCGGTGGTGACGCGCGCGTTGTTGGAATAACGCGTGAGGTCTTTGGGCTGCGGAAAGACGGAACGACCTTCCCCATGGACCTCTCGGTCGGCGAAGCGGAACTGGATGATGAGCGGGTGTTTACCGGCATTATTCGGGATATCACCGCGCGCAAACAGGCCGAAGAAACAGTACGGAAGAGCGAAGAGGAGATGCGAACGATTTATGAAACGGCTGCCACCGGAATTTCACTTACCAACCTCGAAGGCAAGATGGTGCGGACCAATCGCGCGCTTCAGCGTATGCTGGGCCGAAGCGAGGACGAGATAAAATCCGTCACTTTTGAACAGATAACGCATCCCGACGATGTCGATAATGATTTGACGGAGTTCGCCCAAGTTCTGTCGGGGGAAAGCGATGGATATCAATTCGACAAGCGCTTCGTTCAACCGGATGGATCCATCGTCTCGGTCAGCATGAACGTCGCGACGCTCAAAAATTCAGACGGCGAAACGGATGGGGTAATCGTGACCTGCCCCCCTATAACTGTTCCACGGATTTTTCGATATTCTAAGAATAT
>CAZUVO010000248.1:0-4933 GCA_964623955.1 uncultured Rhizobiaceae bacterium | reverse complement strand
CCTCAGCGCCTTGCACGCCTGCGTCCCAGAATAATCGAACTCGCAAGCCTGCCCGATAATGATCGGCCCTGCGCCGATCACGAGGATGGACTTGATATCCGTACGCTTAGGCATTGGAACCGGTCCCCGCCATCAACTGAACAAAGCGCCGAAACAAATATTGCGAGTCCTGCGGGCCGGGGGAGGCTTCCGGGTGGTGTTGGACGGAGAAGACCGGCTTGCCGGTGACTTCCAAGCCCTCCAGGGTGCCGTCGAATAGGGAAACATGGGTTGCGGCGACGCCTTCGGGCAGGCTCTCCGCGAGCACTTCGAAGCCGTGGTTTTGGCTGGTGATTTCTACCTTGCCGGTCTTGAGTTCCTTGACCGGATGGTTGGCGCCGCGATGGCCGAACAGCATTTTTTTGGTCTTGGCGCCGAGAGCCAGCGCCAGCATCTGATGGCCGAGGCAGATGCCGAAGATCGGTACGCCAGCGTTCAAAAGCGCTTGGATCGCGGGGATGGCGTATTCGCCGGTCGCCGCGGGATCGCCCGGGCCGTTGGACAGGAACACGCCGTCCGGCTTGTAGGCGAGAATCTGTTCGCCGTCCGCCGTCGCCGGCACCACGGTGACGCGGCAGCCATGGCCGGCAAGCGAGCGCAGAATATTGCGCTTGGCGCCGTAATCGACGGCGACGACATGATGGCGCGCTGCGGCCGGGGCGGCATAGCCGTGGGCGGCGAAATCCCACACGCCTTCCTCCCAGCCATAGCTTTGCCCGCAGGTGACGTCCTTGGCGAGGTCCATGCCTTCGAGGCCGGGCCAGGCCGCCGCCTCGGCCGCGAGCGCGGCGCCGTCGGGTTCGCCATCCACCGCCGGATTGTGCGCCAGCGTGCCGGCCTGGGCGCCGTTGGTGCGCAAATGACGCGTGAGGCGTCTGGTATCGACCCCGGCGATGCCGACCAGCTCATTCTTCTTCAGCCATGTGTCGAGATGCTCAAGGCTGCGATAATTCGACGGGTTGGTAATGTCGGCGCGCAATATCAGGCCGCGCGCCGCTGGCCGCATCGACTCGATATCCGCCGAATTGCCGCCGACATTGCCGATATGGGGGAAGGTGAAAGTGATGATCTGCCCGGCATAGGAGGGATCGGTCAAAATCTCCTGATAGCCGGTCATCGAGGTGTTGAAGCAGATCTCGCCGACCGCCTTGCCCTCGGCGCCGATGCCGGTGCCGCGAAACAGGCTGCCATCGGCCAGCGCCAAGGCGGCCAATCCTGCGCCGGGTTCGGTTCCGGAGGGGGACATGGCGGTTTGATCCATGTTGGTTGTCACGCTGGGCCGTGCGTGCGGACGCCAAATTCGCCGGCCGATGGCGTGGCTTGAGGCCGAAAATCGGCCGCCTTGCGACTCGCAAATGCACCGGTCGGCGCCGCGCGGCGCAAGGTACGGAGTAGCGGGTTGCCCGTCAAGTAACCGCCGCTGGAGCGGGCTTTTCGGCCCATTTTCGCACCAAAATGACGCGCCGGGAGAAGGACCGGACGCGATTCCGGCGCTACCCGATTCGCCGCAAGCGACCATTTGTCTCAGTGCCGATGCGCCCGACATCGTGATATAGCGCCGGCACGACAGCCTGCCGCGCGATTCCACCATCCGAGGAGCCGAGCTTATGCGGCCCGATGTAAAATCATTCTTCCACGACGATACCTGGACGATCACCCATGTGGTGCGCGATCCCGGCGGCCAGTCCTGCGCGATCATCGACCCGGTATTGGATTTCGACTTCCGGTCGGGGCGAACGAGCACCACCGCCGCGGATGAGATTATTGCCTGGCTGCGCGAAGAGAAGCTTGTCGTCGAGTGGTTGCTCGAGACCCATGTCCATGCAGATCACCTGAGCGCGGCGCCTTATTTCAAGGAGCGCGTGGGCGGCCGGACGGGAATCGGCGCGCGCATCGTCGAGGTGCAGTCCATCTTCAAGGGTCTGTTCAACGCCGAACCTGAATTTTCCGCCGACGGCAGCCAGTTCGACCATCTGTTCGCGGATGATGAGAGTTTCAAGATCGGCGGCATGGCCGTGACAGCGTGGCAAACGCCCGGCCACACGCCGGCCTGCACGACATTTTTGGCCGGCGATTCGGCCTTTGTCGGCGACACACTGTTCATGCCCGATTCCGGATCGGCGCGGGCCGACTTTCCCGGCGGCGACGCGGCGGTGCTCTACCAGTCGATCCAGCGCATTCTGTCCTTGCCGGCGCAAACCAAACTGTACATGTGCCATGATTATGGCCCCGGCGGGCGCGATTTCGCCTGGCTCACCACCGTCGCCGAGGAGCGCGAGCAAAACCCGCATGTGCGCGACGGTGTCACGAAAGAAGCCTTCGTCCGCCTGCGCACGGAACGCGATGCCGGCCTGAAGGTGCCCAAATTGTTGTTGCCGTCGGTTCAGGTAAACATGCGGGCCGGCGGGTTTCCGCCGCCGGAGGCGAACGGTGTTTCCTATTTGAAACTGCCGGTGAATGCTATTTAAGCGCCGGTGCCGATCAGCGCACACCGGTTTCGAATAATTGGAACGCCTACGGGAATCCACCGCGCCTAACCCGCCGTCCGCGCTGGGCGAATCTGTCAACCCGCATTCTATGGTTGATCCCAGCCCACTTGCCGCTATATTGCGGCGCTTCGTTCATGAACCCCTATGTTCAGGCGATGATAAGAGATCAACTCAAAGACGCTTTGAAAACCGCGATGAAGGCCCGCGAGGAGCGCACGATTCTGACCGTGCGCCTCATCCTCGCCGCGCTCAAGGACCGCGATATCGCCGAGCGCGGCAAGGGCAATTCCGATGGCCTGGGCGACTCGGACATTCTGCAATTGCTCAACACCATGATCCGCCAGCGGCGCGAGAGCATCGCGCAATATGAGAGCGGCGGGCGCGTCGACTTGGCCGAGCGCGAAGGCGAGGAGATTACCGTGATCAGCCGCTTCCTGCCGCCGCAGATCGAGGGCGAGGATATGGTGAAGGCAATCCAGGCCCTGGTCGGCGAGCAAAACGCCAAGACAATCAAAGACATGGGCCGGACGATGTCTGCCCTGAAAGAGAAATACCCCGGCCGAATGGATTTCGCCAAGGCGAGCGGCGTGGTCAAAGAATTGCTCGCGTAAGCGAGTTTTCCCGCCCTTGTCCACCGGGTGAACCACACAGTTATACAAAAAATTTAACGCCCTTGCGGCGCTCACTCTCGCGCCGGGTCAAGCCCTGCGTTACTCTGCCCCATGGCCTTCACGCCGCAATTTCTCGATGAAATAAGAGCCCGGGTTCCGCTCTCGGATGTGATCGGCCGGCGCGTGCGCCTGGTGCGCAAGGGGCGCGAGCATCTCGGGCTCTGCCCGTTCCACAACGAAAAGACGCCGTCCTTTACCGTCAGCGACGACAAGGGCTTTTTCCATTGCTTCGGCTGCGGCGCGCATGGCGACGTGATCGGCTTCGTCATGCGCGACGAGGGGCAGTCGTTTCCTGAGGCGGTGGAGAAGCTCGCCGGCGAGGCGGGGCTCGAAGTTCCCAAGGAAACCCCGCACGACCGCGCCCGCGCAGAAGAGCAGATGTCGCTCTATACGGTGCTCGATGAAGCGGCGAAATATTTCGAATCCGAATTGCGCGCAGATTCGGGAGCCGCGGCCAGCGCCTATCTCAAGGGACGCGGGCTGAACGCGGAGACCATCGCCGGGTTCCGCCTCGGCTTCGCGCCGGATTCCAGGAGTGCCCTCAAAACCGCCCTGCTCGGCGACAAGATCACCGAAGCCATGTTGGTCACCGCCGGTTTGCTGATTGAGCCCGAGGGCGGCGGTGCAAGCTATGACCGCTTCCGCAACCGGGTGATCTTTCCCATTCAGGACCGGCGCGGGCGGGTGATCGCCTTTGGCGGGCGCGCCCTCGGCGATGCGCCGGCGAAATATCTCAACTCGCCGGATACACCGGTGTTTCACAAGGGCACGGTGCTCTATGGCATGCATCTCGCCCGCGGTGCCGCGCGCAAGGCCGGGCGGATCGTCGCCGTCGAAGGCTATATGGATGTCATCGCGCTGCATCAGGCCGGCCTGACGGAAACCGTGGCGCCGCTCGGCACCGCTCTCACAGAACTCCAGATGGAGGAGATGTGGCGCCTGGTGGACGCGCCGGTGCTCTGCTTCGATGGCGACAATGCCGGGCAGAAAGCGGCGGCACGCGCCGGAGAGCGGGCGCTGCCGCGGCTGAAATCCGGCAAATCCCTCCTCTTCGCCGCGCTCCCCGCTGGCGAAGACCCGGACAGTATGGTCGGCGCCGGTGGCAAGGCGGCGATGGAGGAGGTGCTTTTGGGGGCCGAGCCGCTCTCCGAACAAATCTGGAAGCTCGCCGGCGGCGGCGGCGAGCTGGCGACGCCGGAAAGCCGCGCCGCGCTCAACAGCCGCCTCAATCAATATATCGGGCAAATCCCCGACGACGATCTCAAGAGCTTTTTCCGCAGCCACTATCGCGACCGCCTGTTCCAGTTCAAGAGCCGGGGCAAATGGCAGCCCGGGCCCCGCCCGGCGCCGCGCCGCCGCCCGCGCGATGACGAAAAGCTGCTGCCGCAACATGGCCTGGGCGGGCACGCCGAGGGCGATTCGGCACGGCGCGAACGGACTATTTTACAGACCGTGGTGAATTTCCCCGAATTGCTGCATGAGTGTCATGAGGAAATCGAGCGCCTGCCGCTCCTCTCTGCGCGCTACAGGGCGTTGCGCGATGCCCTGCTGGCGGCGGACGTCGGCGATGCCGCGCCGGACAAATCGAAGATCAATTACATCTTGACCCAGGCCGGGCTGGAGAAGCTGCTCGATGAGCTGGTCGGCGGCGACGCCGCCTATCTCGACTGGGCCGCCAAGCCCGACGCGGCGAGCCTCGACGATGCCCGGGTACAGCTGCGTCATGCCCTCGAT
>CAZUVO010000247.1:4739-4973 GCA_964623955.1 uncultured Rhizobiaceae bacterium | reverse complement strand
GACGAGTTAGATTATCGTATCGAACATGCCGTGGAATATGATGTGGTGCCTGACTACAACAAGCTCTACGACATCTACACGGCGGCCTTGAGGGAAAAAGCCTAGCCCTCGCTGCCAAGCGACGCAGACAAAGAGCCGCGCGGATATCATGTCCGCGCGGCTCGTTTGCCGTATTCCTGTGAGAGCGTTTATCCTGGCCGACCCTATTGACGGCATTATGAGTGGGAGCTGAGT
>CAZUVO010000247.1:0-4717 GCA_964623955.1 uncultured Rhizobiaceae bacterium | reverse complement strand
ATTCTTCAGATCGAGCATGTCACCAAGCAGTTCGGCAAGCTGGCTGCGGTCAACGACGTGTCGCTCGATATCGTCGATGGCGAGTTTTTTACCATCGTCGGACCTTCGGGCAGCGGCAAGACGACACTCCTGCGCATGCTCGCCGGGCTCGACAAGCCGACCGCGGGCGATGTGCTGCTGCGCGGCAACCGGGTCAACGATGTGCCGGCGAACAAGCGCCCGACCTGCATGGTGTTTCAGTCGCTGGCGCTCTTCAATCACCGCACGGTCGGCCAGAACATCGAGTTTTCCCTGAAGATGCGCGGCGTCTCGCGCAGCGCCCGGCGCGAACGCTGCATGGAACTGATGAAAGTGGTGCGCCTGCCGGAAGATTATTACGCCAAGGGCGTCACCAAATGCTCCGGCGGCGAACGCCAGCGTGTCGCGCTCGCCCGGGCGCTCGCCTCCGACCCGGACATCATGTTCTTCGACGAGCCGCTCTCGGCGATCGATTATCAATTGCGCAAGCATCTCGAGGTCGAGCTCAAGGACCTCCACCGCGAAACCGGCAAGACCTTCGTCTACATCACCCATTCCCTCGAAGAGGCGATGGTGATGAGCGACCGCATCGGCATCATGCAGGCGGGCAAGCTCATCCAGATCGGCACGCCGGACGAAATCTATACCCAGCCGCTCAACAAGTTCGTCTCGGAATTCATGGGCGAGGTCAACACCCTGCCCGTCGCCGCCGGCGCGGACGGAAAATTCGACTGCGCCGAGCTCGGCACCCAGTTCGTCGGACCGGCGCAAACCAACGGCGCGACCTCCGGCTATCTTGTCATCCGCCCCGAATCCATGCGCTTCCTCGACGATCCGTCGCAGGCGGAAAATCACATCAAAGGCTCGCTCTTTAACGAATATGCCATGGGCTCACGCGTGCAATATCATGTCCGCGCCGGTAGCCAGATGCTGGTGGTCGAGAAATTGCGCGAGCAGGCCTTTGAGGGCAGCCTCAACGACGATGTGATCATCGGCTGGGACGTCAAGGACAGCGTCCTGGTTAGCGATTGACATGACGACGACCGCGGGCGCGTCGCCGCCGCCCGGGCTGCGGCAGCCGAGCGCGCTACAAACCTTCGGCCAATGGCTGCGCAATCCCGGCTTCCTGTCCGCATCGCCGATTCTGGTCTTTTTCCTGATCGGCTTCGTCGGGCCGCTCGTTATCGTGCTCGGCTTCAGCTTTCTGCCCGAGCGCACCTTCGGCTTCCACGGCGATTGGACGGTCGAAAATTACGTCCACATCGTCTCCGAGAGCTACTGGATTTCCTTCGTGTGGTCGTTCGGCCTCGCCGCCGCGACCGTGGCGTGCTGTCTGCTGATTTCCTACCCGGTCAGCTATGGCCTGGCGCGAATCTTCGGGCGCTGGGCGGCGCCGGTCATGTTGATCCTGGTGATCCCGCTGTTCGTGTCGGAAAATGTCCGCCTGTTCGGCTGGTATCTCGTGCTCCTCAAGGGCGGCGGCATCCTCGCCGGCAGCACCAAGTTCCTGTTCGGCTTCGATACCGGAACGCTGCTTTATGCGCCGGGCACCACCCTGATGGGCATGATCTATGTCTATCTGCCCTACACGCTCTTTCCCACCACCCTCGGCCTGTCGCTGGTGCCGCGCGACCAGATGGACGCGGCGAGCGATCTCGGCGCCAACCGCTGGCAGATCTTCCGCGAGGTCGAGCTGCCCATCGCCATGCCCGGCATCCTGACCGGCTCGCTGCTGACATTCGTCCTCGCCGTCGGCGCCATATCCGAGGCCAAGCTCCTCGGCGGCGCCAATATCGTCGTCGTCGCCCATGCCATCCTGCATGAGTTTACCTATGCCCAGAACTGGCCGCTCGGCTCCGCCATATCCATGTTCGCCATCGCCATCACCGGCATCCTGGTGATCTTCATCATGCGCCGCCTCGACCTCGACCGGCTGTTGGGGCGCAAATAATGGAAAGCCGGAGCAAACGCTGGACGAAGTCGCTGATCATCGTATGGACCGGCGTGGTGGTGCTGTTTTTCTTCATCCCTATCGCCGGCGTCATCATCTCGTCGTTCGGCAAATCGCGCTATTTCCGCTTTCCGGTGAAGACCTACAGCTTCAAATGGTACGACCAAACGATCAACGCCAATCTGACGGAAAACCTCCACGTCACTTCGTTCTATGTCGCCGGCTGCGTCGCCGTCATCGCCGTGGTGCTGGGCTTTTTCGGCGCGCTCGCCTTCGCGCGCTACGATTGGCGCGGGCGGGTGTTCTATCAGCGCCTCATCATGCTGCCGATCTTCTTTCCCCAGGCCGTGCTCGGCCTCGCGCTTCTCCTCTGGTTCACCTATGTCGGGGTGCTGCCGAGCTGGGAGGCGGCGGTGTTCGCCCATCTGGTCTGGATCGTACCCATCGTCACCCTGGTCATCTCGATTCAGGTCTATGGCTTCGATGTCAGCCAGGAGGAGGCCGCCTTCGACCTCGGCGCCAACCGTTTTCAGGTGTTCCGCGAGGTGACCATGCCGGCGCTGGCGCCGGGCCTCTTTTCGGGCGCACTGTTCGCCTTCCTGTTGTCGTGGGGCAATTTTCCGCTCTCGACCTACACTTCGGGCGCCGACAGTACGGTGACCGAATGGCTCTATACCAAGATGAGCAGCGGCTACACGCCGATGATCCCGACGATCGGTGCGTTTTCGGTCTATGGCTCGATCGCGATCCTGTTTATCGGCTATCTCTTGCTGGTCGCCCGCCGGCGGCGCGACCAGAAACGAGCATAGTGGTATCCATGATAAATCTGGTGTTAAGCTAAGCGGCAAGAGGAGCCGCGCAAGAAACGGAGAAAAAAGACATGCCGAATGAAGTCGAAGCCCGCTGCATCGAAGAGTTCCGCAAGACGCCGATTGGCCATCACAGTCCGGAACTGCAGGTCATCTTGAACGAGCTGCGCGGCCAGCCGATGGAAGACAAATTCTGTCTCGTCTGCACCAAACCCAACCGCGAATGGCAGCTCGCCAAGACCACCGGCGTGCGCGGCAAGCCCGTCAAGATGCTGAGCAAGAAATTCGCCAGCCTGGAAGACGCCGAATGGTACGTCTTCAAGCAGCGCTGGAAGCAGCACCGCGGCGAATCCATCCGCTAGCGCGCGCCTCGCCATTTTGTCTTTCGGCGGCCCCCGCGCCTGCCATCTTTAGGGAACAATTCCATCATGATGAAGATCACCGGCTATGCCGACAAAATCAGCGCCGCCCCCGGCGAGACCATCAAATTCATGGTCAATTCCGAGGCCGGCAAGCGCTACCGCGCCGACATCGTCCGCCTCATCTGCGGCGACGAAAACCCGGACGGCCCGGGCTATCGGGAGAAAGTCGTCAAGACCGCCGCCAATGGCAGCTATAAAAGCCGCAAGCAGGTGATCCATGCCGGCTCCTTCGTCGAGATCGGCGCCTCCGATATGCTCGACGGCCTCGAAAGCTTCACCATGCAGGCGTTCATCTGGCCGACCACGCCGGAGAAGGGCACCCAGGCGATCATTTCCAAATGGCGCGACCGCGACAAGGCGGGCGCGGCGCTCATCATCACCAAGGACAACGGCTCCGCCGCGCTGTGCATCGGCAATGGCAAGGGCAAGATCCAGGTCGTCAATACCGGCAAGCCGCTGATCGCCAAGGAATGGTATTTCGTCGCCGCGAGCTATGACGCCAAGAGCAAGACGGTGACCGTGGTGCAGGAGCCGCTGCATGGCTTCGAGACCCGGAGCGACCGCGGCACGGTCCGGCGCAAAGCCACCGTCGGCAAGGTGCCGGGGCATGACGCGCCGCTCACCATGGGCGCCTATTTCAAGAAGGTCGACAAGGGCCGCACGGTCTGCGGCGGCCATTACAATGGCAAGATCGACAGCCCGCGCGTCGCCAACCGGGCCTTGAGCGCGGCCGAGATGCAAAGCCTGAAAAGCTGGCCGGTGGCGACCGAGCTCGGCAATGCGGTGCTCGGCGCATGGGATTTCAGCGCCGATATCACCGGCATCAAGGTCACCGACCTCTCGCCCAACCTGTTGCACGGCAAAACCGTCCAACTGCCGACCCGCGCCATGACCGGCTGGAACTGGACCGGCGACGAGATGAATTGGACCAACGCGCCCGAACAGTATGGCGCGATTCATTTCCATGACGACGATATCTATGACGCGGGCTGGGAGACCGATTTCGAGCTGACGATTCCGAAAGGCCTGAAAAGCGGCGTCTACGCGGCGCGTCTCAGGGCCGGCGGTCACGAGGACCATATCCCCTTCGCCGTGCGCGCACCGCGCGGCAAGCCCCGCGCCAAGGTGCTCTATCTCATGCCGAGCGCGAGCTACCAGGCCTATGCCAACGAGCATATGAATACCGATGCGCCGGTCGGCCAGCTTTTGGCCGGGCGGCTGGTCGAGCTCGACAAAAGAAATCTCTTCCTCAACGAGCACCGCGAATATGGCGCTTCCTGCTATGACGCCCATTCCGACGGCTCGGGCATCAGCTATTCCTCGCGTCTCCGCCCGATCCTCAATATGCGGCCCAGATACCGCGCCTGGATCGGCGCCACGGAATCGACGCTCTGGCAGTTCAACGCCGATACCCATATCACCGACTGGCTCGAGGCGATGGGCTTCGATTACGACGTGATTGCCGACGAGGATTTGCATTACGAGGGCCTCTCGGCGATCGAGGATTACAATGTCGT
>CAZUVO010000246.1:4683-4980 GCA_964623955.1 uncultured Rhizobiaceae bacterium | reverse complement strand
GTCTATGCCGGTTATCTGGCGGCGAAGGCCGGCGTGCGCGCCGTCATTCTGCACGACGCCGGGGTCGGCCTCGACGAGGCGGGCATCGGTTCGCTGGGCTATCTGCAGGACCTCGGCATCGCCGCGGCGACCATCGACTACCGCAGCGCCGTCATTGGTAACGGCAACAGCATGGCCAACGACGGCGTCATCAGCTTCGTCAATGACGCCGCCGCCGGGCTCGGCTGTACGCCGGGACAGACGGCGATGGAGTGCGCGCGGGCCATGGAAGCAGCACCCGGCGGCTCCGGCGATGTC
>CAZUVO010000246.1:0-4673 GCA_964623955.1 uncultured Rhizobiaceae bacterium | reverse complement strand
GCGCGCTTCGTCATCCGCGAGGGCAACGGCGGGCCGGTGATACGTGGTTGCGATTCCGTTTCCCTGGTCAAAGCGGAAGACGAAGGCGCGATCGTCATCACCGCGTCGCACGGCGAGGTGCTGGCCGGATCGCCGACCTGGGGTAACCGCCCCAAGGTGTTGGCCGCCGTGTTCAATGACGCGGGCTCGGAACTAGTAAGCCGCCTGCCCGACCTGGACAACCACAGCATCGCCGCGGCCACGGTCGCCACCGCCAGCGCACGCATCGGCGACGCCCGCTCCGGCTATGAAGACGGCGTGATCTCCCACGTCAACGAAATCGCCGCCGTGCTCGGCGCCACGCCGGGCATGACCTGCATTGCCTTCGTCGATTTGATGAGTGAGAAAGCGGATTAAAGAGCTCCCCTAATCCCTCGCCCTTCGAGACGCGATCTCCGATCGCTCCTCAGGGTGAGGGGGTTAGTATATTTCAACAACAAAACCCTCATGCTGAGGAGGCGCGAAGCGCCGTCTCGAAGCATGGACTAAAAAAAGCTCCTGGCCTTCTCGACCACCTGCTCCGGCGAGATCATGTAGGCCTCTTTCAGCGGGATCGAGAACCGGATCGAGATCTATTTCAGCTTAAACATCCAATGAGATAGGTGAAACGTGGCGAAAAGGTATATCGAAACAATCGCGAATACCAAAGGGAGCAGCCAAATCAGCTCAGCGGTCGGAAAGGTGTCGATGCGCGGAGCGACCAAAATAGAGGCGCATCCGATCGCAATTACGAGAAATAGTGCGGTGAGTAGGGCCAATATAAAAAGTGACCCTTCGAACGCGAGTTTGTTGAAGAATGGATAAATTATGATCAACACAGAAACTTTTAGAAAGGCCAAAGCCGCGATATAGCCGATAATCGCTATCGTAATTTCGGCAGGCGTGAAGCTATCTTCACTGGCGAAATAATACGCGGAGTATCCGCTTACAACAGCGATAATTATGATCGTCAGCCCGCTCCATTTCTTCAACAGATTAAATAGCAATTCTAAGTTTAAGCGGAAGCTCTTCCCGGATATTTTTGCGTTAGCGCTAGAATTCATCTGATCTAAGCTTCTCTAATCAATTCATAAGCTTGGTGTTCCTAAGGCGTCCTCGCGCCAGATATTGTAATAACTTGTAATAACCGCGCCAGTTGATGCCCAACACCGCCGCGAAAGCCGCCTAAAAAAAGCTCCGCGCCTTTTCGACCACCTGCTCGGGCGAAATCATGTAGGCCTCTTCCAACGGAATCGAGAACGGGATCGGGATGCGCGCACCGCCCAGGCGTTTGACCGGGCCCTTGAGGCGGTCGAACAGATGCTCGGTGACTTCGGCGGATATCTCGCCACCGAAGCCGCCGATCTGCACCGCCTCGTGAACCACTAGCAGCCGCCCGGTCTTGTTGACCGAATGGAATACGGCCTCACGGTCCCACGGCCACAGGGTGCGCAGGTCGATGACTTCGGCGGATACACCCGCGCCGCGCAGGGTTGCGGCGGCGCTTTCGGCGACACCGACCATCGCCGCCCAGGTGACGATGGTCAGGTCGTCGCCTTTGCACACGGTGCGGGCGACACCCAGGGGCAGCGGCTCTGTGTCCCTTTCGTCGACCTCGCCGCTCACCCCCCACAGGCCCTTGTGCTCCATGTAGACCACCGGGTCGTCGCAGCGGATCGCCGCCTTCAGCAAGCCCCTATTGTCGGCGGGGGTAGCTGGCGTGACGACGACCAACCCCGGCACATGGGTGTACCAGGCCTCCGGCGATTGCGAATGCTGGGCCGCGATGCCGCCGCGGATGCCGATGGGCATGCGCGCCACCATGGGCACCCGCGCCTGGCCGCCGAACATGTAGCGCGCCTTGGCCGCCTGGTTGACCAGTTCATCGACGGCGCACATGGCAAAGTCGGAGAAGCGCATTTCGGCGATGGGCCGCGTGCCGGCGAGCGCACCGCCGATGGCGGCGCCCATGATGGTCGATTCCGAGATCGGCGTATCGACGATGCGGTCGGCGCCGAACTCCGCTTGCAGGTCCTGGTACTGGCCGGCCATGCCGCCCTCGAAGCCGAGGTCTTCGCCGAGCGCCCACACGGTGGGGTCGCGCTCCAATTCTTCCTTGAGGCCGAGGCGGGCGGCTTGCGCATATGTCATCTCGGTCATCGGTCCGCTCCCCTCTCCGGCGAACCGACATCCTGCACATCGGTGAAGGCGGCGCGCAGATCGGGCCAGGGCGCGGCGTGGGCGTCGGCGACATATTGCGCGATGCGCGTCTCCGCTTCTTCCTTGGCGCCGGCGATTTCGGCCTCGGAAACGCCCTGCTCGAGCAGCCAGGCCTCGGTGCGGCGCATCGGCTCGTGTTCCAGCGCCGCCTCTACTTCGTTGGGGTCGCGGTAGAGCGCCTTGTCGTGGGCGAAATGGCCGCGCAACCGGTATGTCATGGCCTGCATCAGGCGCGGTCCGCCCCCATTGCGAATTTCGCCGATCAGCTTCGCCGCCGTCCGGTCGACCAGCAGCAGATCGTTGCCGTCGATGGTTACCGCCGGAATGCCGAAGCTCTCCGCCCGCGCGGCGATACCGTCGCCGGCGGTCACCGTTTTGGTCGTCGTCGTCGCGGCGATCTGGTTGTTCTCGCACACAAACAGCACCGGCAGCTCGTAGACCTTGGCCCAGTTGAGGGCCTCCATGAACGGGCCGCGGTTGATGCCGCCGTCGCCGATGAAGTTGACGATGATCTTGTCCTGTTTGAGCAGCTTGATCGCCTGCGCCGCGCCGACCGAAATGGTGCAGCCGTCGGCGATGACGCCGTTGGCGCCGAGCATGCCGACGGAAAAATCGGCGATATGCATGGAGCCGCCCTTGCCGCCGCTGGTGCCGCCGACGCGGCCAAACAGTTCCAGCATCATGGCGCGAGGATCTGCGCCCTTGGCGATGGAATGGCCATGGCCGCGGTGGTTGCTGGTCAACAGATCGTCGTCGCGCAGATTGGCGCAAATACCCACGGCGATAGATTCTTCGCCGATATATTGGTGTACCGAGCCGCGGATGTTGCCGGCGTGAAAATTTTCGCCCGCCGCCTCCTCGAAGGCGCGGATTAGCAGCATTTTGCGGAACATGTCGAAAATTCGCGCCGGTTCGTTTGCCTGGTCTTGTGCCACGCTATCTCCCCCTTTTTAATGTTAGTGTAGTATCGCCCCGCCCGCGCGCGGGGTCAAAGAACAGGCCGGCGATAAAGCCGCCGAGAACAGGGAAACGGGGAACCATGAGCGATAGCAATGTGCGTGTAGAGCTATCTGGCGGCGAAGCCATCGCCGAGATGTTCAAGCGCCACAATGTGGGGCCGATGTTCGGCATGGCCGGGTTTCAGCTACTGCCGTTCTACGATGCCGTGCGCAGCCTGGGATTGGCTCATACCCTGATCGCTGACGAGCGGAGCGGCGCCTTCATGGCCGACGCCTGGTCGCGGGTGACCGGACGGCCCGGCGTCTGCGACGCCACGCTGGGTCCCGGCGCCACCAATCTTTTGACCGCGCTGACCGAATCCCTCAACGCCGGCATCCCCATCGTCGCCATGATCGGAGACACCAACCGGGCCCATGCCTGGAAAAACATGACCCAGGAGACCCGCCAGGTGGAAATGCTGCGCCCGGCGGTGAAAGAGGTAATCCGCATCGAGGTCGGCGAGCGCATCCCCGAGCATGTGCGCTACGCCTACACCATCGCCACCTCGGGCCGGCCCGGCCCAGTGCTCTTGGACGTGCCGGAAGATATTTGCCATGGCGTGTTCGAGTTCGACGCCGACAATCTCTACGTCAACGAGGCGAACACCACGGTGCCTGCGGTGCGCACCCGGCCGGCCGTCGCCGACATCGAACGCGCCGCATCGATGCTAGCCGGGGCCAAGCGGCCGGTCATCCTCGCCGGCGGCGGCGTGCATATATCCGGCGCCCACGAGGCATTGGCGGCGCTGGCCGAGGAACAGTCGATCCCGGTCGCCCACACGCTGTCGGGCAAGGGCGGCATCGCCTGCACGGACGAGTTATCGCTGGGCCTGTTCGGCCGCTACGACCGCACGGCCAACGAAGTGATCGACAGAAGCGACTGTCTTCTTGTCGTTGGCTGCAAGCTGGGGGAGATCGCCACCAAGCGCTACACCATCCCCCGCCCCGGAATTCCGATCATCCATCTGGACATTCTGCCCGAGGAGATCGGCCGGTGGGCGCACACCGATCTGGCCATGTGGGGCGACGCCCGCGAGGGGTTGAACGATTTACGCGAGGCCTTGTCGCATACCGCCGCGGCGGCACGCGACGCCCGTGCCGAATTCGTCGCCGAAATCGCCGCCGGTAAGGCCAAGTGGCGCACCGATGTGGATGCCCGCCTGACCTCGAAGGAGGAGCCGGTCAACATGGCGCGCATGTGCCACGAGCTCAATAACGTGCTACCCGCCGACGCCATCCTGGTCGCCGACGGTGGCTTCGCCGCCCACTGGACCGGGCTGCTCTACGACACCAAGCAGGCCGGCCGCAGCTTTATCGTCGACCGCGGCATGGCGTCTATCGGCTACGGTGTCGCCGGCGGCATCGGCGCGCAACTGGCGGCGCCCGACCGTTCGGTGTTCTCGCTGACCGGCGACGGCGGCCTCAACATGACCCTGG
>CAZUVO010000245.1:0-5085 GCA_964623955.1 uncultured Rhizobiaceae bacterium | reverse complement strand
CAGCTTGGACGGGTCGGTCTTTTTATCCCGTGCGGTCATGGCGCGCGCTAATCGCCGGTATACCAGCGCGGATACTGGTCCTTCACCACCGGGCTGGTCGAGGACCAGGAGATGCAGCTATCGAGCATCGGCGGCTTGCGGTCGCCCGCCGCCATCAGCTCTTTTTCGCGCAGGGAGAAAATCGTCTGGAAGGCGACGGTGGCGAGCACGCCCATCAGCTCGCGGACATGGGTGCAGCCCTTGGTGCCGCCGACGCGCGCTTTGACCTGGCGGATCCAGCCGGCGCTGATCTGCACGCCGACGAGATCCTGAAAGCTCTTGCCGGCGCTCGGGCAAAGCTCATAGGGCGTCGCGTCGAGCGCGGTCTCGACCGCCTGGATGCAAAGATCGTCATCGAGGGTGAGGCGCACCCACATATCGTGAATCGGCTCGCCGGGCGCGACCGTGCCGCGCCAATCGCTTTCGATCGCATAGTCTTTGACGTCGGTGATATGCGCTTCGATATCCCACAACCCGTCCTCGCGGCGAAAGCCCCGGCACTGAATGTCGCGGGTGTGAAGGGATTCTCTCGGAGCTGGCGCGCTGAGCGGCATGGCGGTCTCTTTCACCTGTCAAAACTGAGCTAAACAGTGGGGGAATTAGAGCACCGCATATACCAATAGCGGCATGAGAAGGAAAGCGAGCAGGGAAGAGAGCACCACAAGGCTGGCAACCTCCTCGGGCTCGCGCTCGTAATAGGAGGCGAAGAGATAGTTGAAGACGGCGATCGGCATGGCGCATTGAATGATGAGCACGCCCTTTTGCATGCCCTCATAGCCGAACAGTTCGGCAAAGCCGAAGCCGCCGGCGGCACCCATGGCGAGGCGGAAGAGCGACAGCGCCAAGGTGCGGCTGAAGCGAATGACGCGCAAGCGCGCCAGCGAGACGCCCAGGGTGAAGGTCATCAGCGGGATGGCGAAGCCGCCCAAAAGGTCCGTGGTGTTGTAGATAAATTCCGGCACCTCGGTGCCGGTGGCGAGAAAGATCGCGCCGATGGCGACGGCATAGGGGATCGGCGCCTTGAGGAGCGGCAGCGGCGTCGGAAAACCGGAGAACAGCCACTGGCCGAAGATCAACTGTGCCGAGGCGGAGACCGCGAAGAAGCCGATGCCGAGGGCCAAGCCCTCCTCGCCGAACGCGAAGAGACAAAGCGGCAGGCCGATATTGCCCGCATTGGGAAAGGTGACCGGCGCGAGATAGGTGCGAAGCGGCAGCTTGGCGATAAGCAGAACGGCCGCGCCAAGGGCGGCGAAGGCCAGCAACGCCACCGTCGCGCTCAACGCCATCTCGGCGATCTGTCCCGCGAGACCCTGAATGCCGACCATGGTCGAGAAAATCAGGCACGGCGCACCAATATGGCCCACCAGGCGGGTGACGATGCGGGTGTCGTAGGGCTGATCGAAGCGCGCCCAGAGATAGCCCAACCCGGCACAGCCAACGACCGGAAATATGGTGTTGAAGAGTTCTAGAATCATCGTGCGGCGGGGCGCCTATGAAAGGGGCGCGGCGGAGCGCCTATTCATCGTCTTCCGTCTTCTCCGCGTCGCCCGCCGGCGGAATGACGCGAACCGAAGTGATGCGGTTTTTCTGCCGGCCGCGCACATCGAGAGTGAAGCCGTTCAGCTCGAAGCGGTCGCCGACATGCGGGATTTGCTGCGCGACCTGAAGCGCCAAGCCGGCAATCGTCGCCGCCTCTTCGTCGGGCAGGTTCCATTCGAAGGTCCGGTTGAGGTCGCGGATGGTGGTATCGCCGGCGACGAGGACGGAGCCGTCCGACCGCGCGACCGTGTGGCGCAGCGCGACGTCATGCTCGTCGACGATATCGCCAACGATCTCTTCCAAAATGTCTTCCAGCGTCACCAGCCCCATGAGCGAGCCATATTCATCGACCACCAGGGCGAAATGGGCGCGGCGGTCGCGGAAGGCATTGAGCTGCTCGCGCAGCGTCGTCGTCTCCGGCACGAACCAGGGCGGCGTCAGCACCTTTTCGAAGTCGAGCTTCTCGATCTCGCTCCAAGAGCCTTGCATCGCGCGCAGCAAATCCTTGGTGTGCAGCACGCCGACGATATTGTCGGGCTCGTCGCGCCATAGCGGAATGCGCGTAAACGGGCTTTCGACCACCTCGTCGAGAATGGTGCGCGCCGGCATATCCAAATCGATCATCGCCATATTGTTGCGGTGGGTCATCACTTCGCCGACGGCGACTTCGTCGAGGTCGAGAATGCCGTGCAGCATGTCGTGTTCATGCTTGATCACCGCGCCTTCCTCGGCCTGCAGGCTGATCGCGCCGCGCAATTCCTCTTCGGCTTCCTCCTCTTTGTTGTCGTCCGTCCTGTGTGCGCCGAACGGCATCAGCGCGACATGGACGATACCGCGCACCGCGAGGACAGCGGGCGTCAACAGCCAGACAAGGGCGAGCAGGATCGGCGCCATGGCGAGCGCAAACCGGTCGGCGTTGCGGATGGCGTAGGTCTTGGGCAGCACCTCGGCGAAGATCAAAACGATGATGGTGAGACCCACCGTGGCGTAAAACACGCCGACCTCGCCGGCGACGGAGATCAGCAGACTGGTCGAGAGCGATGCGGCGAGGATGTTAACCGCATTGTTGCCCAAGAGAATCGTGCCGATGAATCGCTCGCGCTGACGCAGCAGCTTTCCGAGCATGCGGGCGCGCCGGTTGCCCTGTTTTTCGAGATGATGCAGTCGCGCGCGCGAGGCGGCGGTGACGGCGGTCTCCGAGCCCGAGAAAAATCCCGACAGCAGGATGAGCACGCCGATCGCGACGGTCATGATGATCTGTCCGATAGTCATGGCGGCGACTATGCCTCGGCGAGAAAAGCGTCGAGCGCGGCGGCGATATCGGCTTCATCGACGTCGGAGGTGATGAATGCCTCGCCGATGCCGCGCGCGAGAATGAGACGGACGCGCCCGTCCTGAACCTTTTTGTCGCGCCGCATATGCTCCATCAGCGCATCGCGCCGCCGTACGTTCTCGGGCAGCGCCGCCGCCGTGACCGGCAGGCCGTTGGCCGCGAGATGGGCCGCGACGCGCGCGCCATCCGCTTCCGCCGCCAGGCCGAGCCGCTGCGACAGGCGGAAGGCGAGCACCATGCCGAGGGCGACTGCCTCGCCATGCAACAGCGCCTCGCCATAGCCGCATTCCGCCTCGAAGGCGTGACCGAAGGTGTGGCCTAAATTTAGCAGCGCGCGGCGGCCGTCCTCGCGCTCGTCCTCGGCGACGATGCGCGCCTTGGCGCGGCAGCAATGGGCGATGGCGTGACGCCGCGCCGCCGCGTCGCCGGCCAGCAGCTTGGCGCCGTTCTCTTCGAGCCAGGCGAAAAACGCCGCGTCGTCGATCAGGCCGTATTTCACCGTCTCGGCATAGCCCGCCGCCATTTCACGCGGCGCCAGGCTGTCGAGCGCACCGGTATCCGCCAGTACCAGACGCGGCTGATGAAAACTGCCGATCAGATTCTTGCCATGGCGCGAATTGATGCCGGTCTTACCGCCGACGGAGCTGTCGATCTGTGCCAGCAGGCTGGTCGGCAGTTGAATGAAATCGACGCCGCGCAGCAGCACGCTCGCGGCGAAGCCGGTGAGATCGCCGATCACCCCGCCGCCCAGGGCAAGCAGCGTCAAGTTCCGCTCCGCGCCCGCCGCGAGCAGGCGTTCGAGCAGATCCTCCAGGCCGGCGAAGCTTTTGGCTCCCTCGCCGGGCGGTAGCGTGATGGTCTCGCAGGCCACGCCGTGACGGGCGAGCGAATCGACCACGCGCGCGCCATAAAGCGGCGCGACATTCTCGTCGCTGATCAGGACCGTGCGGGGGAGGGCAAGGAGCGGCGCGATGCGATCGCCGGCCTGGTCCAGCAAGCCCGTGCCGACGGCAATGTCATAGCTGCGCGCGCCAAGCGCCACGGAAACCAACTCAGGGGCGTCGGCCCGACTGTCGGGCTCCGGTTCGTTTGCGCTCACGATTTTCTCTAATTCGCCATGGGGGAAGATTTGGCGGCGCCGGACGTGCCGGTATCGCCGCCGATCAGGCGCTTGAGCTCCGCCACGACCAGGCTGACGGTCTCTTCATGGGGTCCGTCCTGACTTTGCACCGTCACATCCGCCTCTTCATAGACCGGGTAGCGCTCCGCAATAAGGTTGCGCAGCACTTCTTCTTTGTTGTCGACATTTAACAGCGGCCGGTTGTTGCGGCGCGAGACACGGCGCAGCAATACGTCGAACTCGGCGCGCAGCCAGACCGAATAGGCATTCTCTTTAATCCGCTTGCGCGTCTCTGGGTCCATGAACGCGCCGCCGCCGGTCGCCAGCACATGGGCCGGCTTGCCGAGGAGGCGCGCAATGACCCGCCGTTCGCCGTCGCGAAACGCCTCTTCGCCATGGACTTCGAAAATATCATTGATGGAAAGGCCTGCCGCCGCCTCGATTTCGGCATCGGCATCGACGAATTCCATCCCGAGTCGCGCCGCCAGGCGCCGTCCGATGGCGCTCTTACCCGAACCCATCAGGCCGACCAGTACAATCGAGCGGTCGAACGGCGCATCGCCAAGAGCCGCGTTCATATCCGTGTTAGCCCGGCCTTCCTCATAAAAGTTCCGAACCGCGTGCCGATCCTTGCCGCAACTGTTGCTGCGCTCCGGGGCGGTCATTAAACTGCCTTAAAATCGCCATAAACAAATTGACGATCGCAAAATAGCCAGTTTTTGGCTGTAGCACAAACTGGAGCGCTTGCAGAGCACCGGCGAATCCCGCCGGGGCCGACGCTGAACCATATGGGAAATACGACGCGAATCATTCTGGTGTTGTTGGTTTTGGCGATTGGCGGGGGGCTTGCGTTCTTACTGACCTGGGACATCCCGCCGCCCACAGGCCCAATCGAAATTGCCTTGCCCGATGAGCGGTTCGAGAAATAATCCGCGCGCCACAGGTGTGCTTAATGCTGCGCTTTGTGCTGCGCTGGCCGGCGCGCTTCTGTTGTTCGCCGCCGGGCCGGCCTGGGCCCAGGAAGCGGATTCCGACGCGCCGATTCGCCTCGTAC
>CAZUVO010000244.1:0-5186 GCA_964623955.1 uncultured Rhizobiaceae bacterium | reverse complement strand
TGCCGATGCCGCCGATGCCGACGAAATGAATGACGCCGATGGAAAGCGGAAGCGCCTTCATGCCGCCTGCCTCCCGAGCCTATCTCGCGGATCGCCATTGGCCGGAACGATGGCTTCGACGAGATCGGCGAGCGCCTGGCCCGCGTCGGGCCGCCCGACACCATGTGCCGCCGCCGCGGCCTTGGCGAGAGCATCCGGCGAGGCGAGAAAGCCGTTGAGACATTCGGCGAGGCGCGCCGGCTTGGCTTCCGGCTCGCCCAGGATGATGGCGCCGCCGGCGGCCTGCAGGGTCGCCGCGTTGGCGGTCTGGTGGTCGTCGGTGGCATGGGCGTAGGGAATAAGAATGGCGGGCCGTCCGGCCGCCGCGAGCTCGGAGACGGTCGAGGCGCCGGCGCGGCAGATCACCAGATGGGCGCTTTCCAGGCGCGCCGGAATATCGTCGAAGAAGGCCGAGCAGGTGGCTTGCACCCCGCCCGCCGCATAACTCTCGCGCACCCGCTCGAGATCCTCCGGGCGGCAATGCTGGGCGATGTTGAGGCGGTCGCGGATCTGCGGCGCGAGCAGCGCGATCGCCGCCGGCACGAGCTCGGCGAAAAGCCGCGCGCCCTGGCTGCCGCCGATGATCAGCAGGTTGAGCGGCCCGTCATGGCTCGGCGCCGGATAGGCGCGCGCCGCCAGGGCGGCGATGGCGGGGCGCACCGGATTGCCGGTGACGGCGATCTTGAAGCGGTCGGATTCGTTAATCGCGCCGGTGCGCTCGAACGAGGTGGCGATGCGGAGCACGCGCGGCGCGAGCAGGCGATTGGCGCGCCCGAGGATCGCGTTCTGCTCATGAATGGCGGTCGCCAAGCGGGCGCGGCTCGCGGCGATCATGGTCGGCACCGAGGGATAGCCGCCGAAGCCGATGACCGCGGCGGGCTCCAATCGGCGCAGCAGGCGGGCCGCTTCGCGTATGCCGAGGAGCAGCTTGATGATGCCGAGGCCGCGCGCGATCGGCCCGCGCGCGAGCGGCGTGCCGGCGGAAATATGATGGCTTTCGAGCTCCGCCAGGGCGCCGCCATAGCCGGCGCCGCGATTGTCGGTGACGAGCACCAGGCGGCGGCCGCGCGATTGCAACTCCTCCGCCACCGCCTGCGCCGGGAAGACATGTCCGCCCGTGCCCCCGGCGGCGAGGACGATGGGTGCCTGTGTATGCTGTGCGCTCATGCCGGCGAGACCTTGTCGCGGTAGCCGCTGCGCGTCAGCGCCAGCACCATGCCCATGCCGAGCGCGCTGGCGATCAGCGACGAGCCGCCATAGCTGACGAAGGGGAGCGTCATGCCCTTGGCGGGAAGCAATTGGACGGTCACGCCCATATTGATCAGCGCCTGCAGGCCGAACTGGGTCAGCAGGCCGGCGACGGCGAGGAGGACGAACAAATCCGCCTCGCGCATCACCCGTGCGAGCCCGCGCAGAACGATGAAGGAAAACAGGCCGACGATGGCGAGAGAGGCGAGCATGCCGAACTCCTCGGCGGCGACGGCAAAAATGAAATCCGTATGGGCGTCCGGCAGATAGCCTTTGACGACGCCCTCGCCCGGCCCCTTGCCGAGGAGGCCGCCCTGCTCGAACGCTTTGAGCGACGTCGCCACCTGATAGGAATCGCCCGAGCTCGGATCGATGAAGAGATCGATGCGCTTGGCGACATGGGGAAAGATGCCATAAGCCGCCGTCACCAGGCCGAGGCTGAGCGCGAGCGCCAGGCCGACCCACCAGAGCGAGAGGCCGGCGAGGAAGAACTGCACGAACCAGACCGCCGTCACCGTAACCGCCATGCCGAAATCGGGCTGCAGCAACAGGAGCGCGACGACGACAATGAGCAGCAGAGTGGCGATGAGCCGCCCGGGGAAATTTTCCGACTGGCGGTATTCGGCGAACATCCAGGCGGCGACCACGGCGAAGCAGGGTTTGACGAATTCCGACGGCTGGAAGGTGAAGCCGCCGAGGGAGAGCCAGCGGCTCGCGCCCTTGACCTCGATGCCGGCGAAATGGGTCGCCGTGACCAGCGCCAGGCCGATGGCGAGCACCACCACCGCCATGCGGCGTACGCCGCGCGGCGAGAGCATGGAGACCGCCAGCAAGGCCAACAGCGCCGGCACCATGAAGGCGAATTGATGGCGCACGAAATAGAACGGCTCCAGGCCGATGCGCTGGGCCGCGCCGGGGCTCGCCGCCACGGTCAGAATGGCGCCCACCGCGAACAGCAGCACGAGCACGAGCAACGCCCAGCGGTCCAGGGTCCACCACCAGCGGCCCAGGATCGACTGATCGGTGCGTGAAAAGCTCGTCATCAGGCACAAACTTTCCTTGCCTGTTCGGATTCCGCGCGCTCCTGGGCAAAGACCAGTTCGCGGAACGCCTCGCCGCGCGCCTCGAAATCGGCGAATTGATCGAACGAAGCGCAGGCCGGCGAGAACAGCACCACCGCGCCCGGCCGGCCGTCGGCACGAGCCTGGGCCGATGCCGCTTCGAGGGCGGCATCAAGGGTGCCGCAAAGGGTGTGATCGACGCGTCCGGTAAGCTCGGCGGCGAATGTTTCCTGCGCCTCGCCGATCAAAAAGGCATGGGCGATGCGCTGGAGATAGGGTCGCAGCGCGCGCAGACCGTTCGATTTGGCGCGCCCGCCGGCGATCCAATAGATCGGGTTGAAACAGGCGAGCGCGCGGGCGGCGGCATCGCCATTGGTCGCCTTCGAATCATTGATGAACTGCACGCCGTCGATGGCGGCGATATGTTCCATGCGGTGCGCCAGGCCGGAGAAGTTGAGAATGGCGCGGGCGATGATTTCGCTGTCGACGCCGAGCGCGCGGGTCGCGGCGAAGGCGGCTGCGGCGTTCTGCCAATTGTGCCGCCCGGTCAGCGCCGTGGCGGCCTCCAAATCGCAAATCGCCTGGCCGTGATCTTCCAGCAACCCGCCATTCACGGCGACGCCCTCCAACAGCCGCCGGCCCGTGGCGATGGGCACGACCCGGACGCCGTCGCGCATGCGCAGTTCCTTGTAGATTTTAAGCGAGTCCGGATCGTCGATGCCGATCACTGCGGTTTTCAGCCGGCCCGGCCGGAAGATCTTCCGCTTGGCCGCGACATAGGCGTTCATGCTGCCATGGCGGTCGAGATGGTCCGGCGCGATATTGAGCAGCACGGCAATATCGAACGACATGTTCTTGGTCAGATCGAGCTGGAAGGAGGACATTTCGAGGGCATAGGTCCCCTCGGCCCAGAGCGCGTCGAGGCTGAGCGCCGGCGTGCCGAGATTGCCGCCGACCTGCACCGTGTGGCGCGCCTGTTTGAGGATATGGCCGAGCAGAGCCGTGGTGGTCGATTTGCCGTTGGTGCCGGTGATGCCGACGAATTGACGCTCCGCCATGGCGCGCCACAGAAGCTCGACATCGCCGATAATCTCGACCCGTGCCTCGCGCGCCGCGACCATGGTCGGATGGTCGAGCGGAATGCCCGGGCTCGGCACCAGGACGGCGATGCCGCGCCAGTCGAACTCGCCGCTTCCATGGAGCGGCACGCCGGCGCGCGCGGCTGCCTTGCGGCGCTCCGGCGAATCGTCCCAGGCGATCACCTCGGCGCCACCGGCCAGCAGCGCGCGCGCCGTGGCCAGGCCGCTCCGGGCGAGCCCGAGAATGGCGACAGTGCCGTCGAATTGCGATGTTCCTACGATCATCTCGTTACCTCAGTTTGAGGGTAGCCAAACCGGCCAGCGCCAGGATCACGGCAACGATCCAAAAGCGGATGACGATGGTGGATTCGGCGTAGCCCTTCTTTTCGTAATGGTGGTGAAGCGGCGCCATCTGGAACACGCGACGGCCCGTGAGTTTGAAAGAGGCGACCTGAACGATCACCGAGACGGTCTCCAGCACGAACAGCCCGCCGACGATGACCAGCACCAGCTCATGCTTGGTCATCACCGCGACGGCGCCGAGCGCGGCGCCCATCGAAAGCGAGCCGGTGTCGCCCATGAAGACCATGGCCGGCGGCGCGTTGAACCAGAGAAAGCCGAGGCCGGCGCCGACAACGGCGGCGCAGAACACCGCCAGCTCGCCGACGCCGGCGACGTAATGAACCTGGAGATAGCCGGTATAGACGGTGTTGCCGACGACATAGCAGATCACCGCGAAGGTGATTGCCGCGATCATGATCGGCACGATGGCGAGGCCGTCCAGCCCGTCGGTGAGATTGACCGAATTGGAGGCGCCGACCAGCACCAAGGCGGCGAAGGGCAGGAAGAACCAGCCGAGATCGACCAGCACCGATTTGACGAAAGGCAGCGCCAGGCCGTGGGTGAGCGGCTCCTGCGAAATCGAGGTGACCCAATAGGCGGCAACCACGGCGATGACGATTTCGATGACGAATTTTATCTTGGTCGGGAAGCCCTTGCTGGAGCGGCTGCGCAGCTTCATGAAATCGTCGACGAAGCCGACCGCGCCGAAGCCGATGGTGACGAACAGGATGACCCAGACATAGGCATTGGTGAGATCGGCCCAGAGCAGCGTGCCGCTGAGCACGCCGAGCAGGATCAAAAATCCGCCCATGGTCGGTGTGCCCTGCTTCTTGAGATGGCTTTCCGGCCCGTCATCGCGGATCGGCTGGCCGGCGCCCTGGCGCGCCCGCAACGTGCGGATCAGCACCGGCCCGACCAGGAAGCTCACCAGGATCGCGGTGACGATCGCAGCACCCGCGCGGAACGTCAGATATTGGAAAATATTGAAGATGCCGATGGAATCGGACAGCGGGAAGAGGAGGTTATAAAGCATCTCTCCCCCTAACCGGCCGCTGCTTCGAGGGCTTCGACCAGGGGCCGCATCTTCATGCCGAGCGAACCCTTGATCAGCACCACATCGCCCGCTTGGAGCGCGGCGCGCACCGCCGGTAACAGATCGGCGGACGTTTCCGACCACGCGCCCCGCCTGGGCTCAGGCAAGGCTTCGAAGAGATGCGCCATCAGCGGGCCGGCGGTGAAGACGAGATCGACCTCGGCCTCCACCAGGTGTTCGGCCAGGGCGGCATGGGCCGCGGGGCCGCTTTCGCCGAGTTCGAGCATGTCGCCGAGCACGGCGATGCGCCGCCCGCCGGGGCCGGGCTCGGCATGGTGCAGATTGCGGATCGCCGCGGCGACGGCGACCGGGCTGGCATTATAG
>CAZUVO010000243.1:0-5221 GCA_964623955.1 uncultured Rhizobiaceae bacterium | reverse complement strand
CCGGCGCGGGCGAACCGAGAAAGGCGTAATGATACGTCGCCACCGAATCGATCACACCCTCTTCGGCCAGCTCGTTGAGCCGGTCGACGGGAAAGCAGACATTGATATCCTGCTGATATCCGGCGCGATCGAAATTGCTCGAAATATGGCTCATGACCATTTCATCGGCGGCGGCCTCGCCCCGAATGACGCGATAATCCGCTGCGCCATATTCGAAGGGCCTATCGCCGCGCCGCTGTAACTCCGCCGTCGAGACGATCGCCACTCGGCATTGCGCAAGCTCGGGAGCCGGAACCCAAGGGTCGCTGTCGAACTCGGGGCACTCCAGTACGATCAATTCCTCGCGCATGATAGGGTCGAGATCTTCCAGCCTAGCCATACGGCCTCCTTCCTCGTCAGGTTTCTTCGCCCAACGATACCCTGACTCCCGCACCGCCCGCCAACATTTCGCCGACCCGTGTGGCGGCGGCAAAGCCGTTGTCTCGGAACAGGCCGAGTACCGTATCCGCCTCCTGCTGCGCGCAGGCGACGAGAAGCCCGCCGCTGGTTTGCGGATCGCACAATATGCTGTGCTGCCACGCGGCGATTTCATCCGGCAGGCGGACCTCATGGCCATAGCTGTCCCAATTGCGTGTCGCCGCGCCGGTGCTTGCGCCCGCCTTGGCGAGCTTGCGCGCGGCGGCGAGGATAGGCAGCGAATCCATCGCCACTTGCGCCGCGAGGCCGCTGCCCCGGCACATTTCCAGCAGATGGCCCAGCACGCCGAAACCGGTGACATCCGTCATGGCATGCACGCCATCAAGCTCTGCCAAGGTCATCCCCACCTGGTTGAGCTGCGTCGTGGTTTCGAGCATTTGCCGATAGCCGGCATCGTCCAGCTCGCCACGCTGGAGGGCGCCGCTCAAAATACCGATGCCGAGAGGTTTACCGAGGATTAGCACATCGCCGGGCTGGGCCCTGTCGTTGCGCTTGATGCGGTCCGGGGCAGCCAGACCGATGGCGGCAAGACCATAGATCGGCTCCGGCGCGTCGATGGAGTGACCCCCGGCTACGGGAACACCGGCCGCCGCGCAGGCCGCCGCACCGCCGGAGAGAATTTGCCGGATCACCGAAACCGGCAATTTATCGACCGGCATGCCGACAATGGCGAGCGCGAGGATCGGCCGCGCACCGATCGCGTAGACGTCGGATAGCGCGTTGGTCGCGGCGATACGGCCGAAATCGAAGGGGTCATCTACGATGGGCATGAAAAAATCGGTGGTCGCAACCACCGCCTGGTCGCTGCCGATTTGATAAACGGCGGCATCGTCGCCGGTATCATTGCCCACCAGGAGGGCCGGGTCGGTGAAACTTTGCGGCAGCCCATCGAGAATATCGCTGAGAACCGCCGGTGCGATCTTACAGCCGCAGCCGCCGCCGTGGGAGAGGGCAGTCAGGCGAATGGTGTTTTCATCCGCCATGACTGGCCTCAATGATTGGAAGAGCGACTAGCCCGGTTTCACCGCACGGAACGCGTAGCCGAAGACTTCGAAGGCGCGCGCATTCTTCTCGCCGCCGGCATCGCCAAAGGTATCGACCGGCGGTCCAATATCGATATCGACGAAGCCGATATCTTCCATCATCTTGCGCCAGCCTGCGCACGGCAGGCCACCGGCAATTCAAGATGTCCAGAGGTCGATATCGGCGATGGCTGAGGCTGGCACGGCCTTGCCGTTGGCGATATCCGCAAATTGCAATGTGCCGCCAGGACGAAGCACCCGGATGATCTCACTGAAGGTTTGCTTCTTATCGGCGCAGAGATTGATCACGCCGTTTGAGATAACGACGTCCGCCCAACCATCCTCGACCGGCATATCCTCGATCAGGCCTTCGCGGAATTCGACATTGTCGGCGCCCATTGCCTTTGCCGTCGCGCGAGATTTCGTCAGCATCTCCTCGGTCATATCGATGCCGACGACCTGTCCGCCCGGCCCTACTTGAGATGCCGCGACGAAACAGTCGAAACCGGCGCCGGAGCCGATATCGACAACCTTCTCGCCCTCCTCCAGTGTTCTCAACTCAAAGGGATTGCCGACACCGGCGAAAGATTCGATCGCTTCGTCCGGCATCGGGTCGACCACGGCATCGTCATAGCCGAGACGCTTGGCGAGCGGACGGCCTGTATGAAAATGATATTTGCCGTCAGGCTTGATTGCGACAGCCCGGTATTTGTCCTTGACGTCTTCGCGCAAGGCGACGGCATCAACGGTTGGAGTTTCACTCATCATTCAGTTCCTTCGATAACTCCCGCACAATCCTATACATATTGATGAATAGGCCAAGCAACAAGAGGCGACTGAGGGCGTCTTAGAGCTAAGCAAGCTGGGCGTGAAGATCAGCAAGTCGCGCGGCGCCGACAGCACCGCTCTGGTTCGGATTGAACAACCATTGGCGGCGCGCCTGGCGAATTTGCTCTTGTAGGGCCTGCCCCTTGCCGGCGAGGTTTTCGATGGTTTGCGGCAATTCGCCGAGGTGGTCGGTGGCGAGTATGTCACCGATCGACTTGCGTATCCTGGCTTCCAACGGATCGATGTCGAGCGCCTCATAATCGGGGTTTCTCATTTTGCGCGGAACGTCGATGAACAAAACCGGCCGCTCCATACAGAATGCGAATTCCATCGCGACCCCCGACCAATCGCTGATCATGATATCGGCGGAATATAGGGAATCGGCCGAAACGACGCTGTCTTCGAGTACGAAAGACGGGTGCCGGGCGTAACTGCTTTTCAACTCGGTGATCACGGAAGGCGAGAGGCGCACGGTTTGCGGGTGCGGCCGAACGGTGAGATGAAAGCCGGCACTTAAAAGAACATCCGTAACTACCGATCCTTTGGTTTCGAGCAGACCGTTCGGCCCCCAGGAGGGCGCCAGCAGGAGACGAAGTTTGCCATCTTCCGGCGACTTGGGCCCGCGCCACGCCGGCGCCGATTTCATGATGCTGTCCAATCGGCCATAGCCATGTTCGAACAGTTGCTTCTCCGGAAGCCCCAGCAATTGTTCGCGGGCGCGCGTTTCCGAGATGTGGTGCGGGCCCGCGCAAAAAATCGTGTCGAAATGGTCGAACGCATCCGGGCGATAAACCATATGCGTGCTGACGATTGAATGCTGCACATAAACATAATGCACCGGATGGATGGACCGTTTGATATGGAACGAGTTCAGGTCGGGCATGGTCATGACAAGGACACCGGGCGGAAAGGACTTAAACAAGACCGTGCGAACCGCTCCGTCGCCGATGAGGAATGAACCGCCGCGACCTTGGACAAAGTCTAAACCGGGGTCGTCCGGCGAAGAACTCAGATAGCAGATCGGGATATCGTGATCCGACAGAAGGTGCTGGACGAGAGGCTCGAGATGCACCCAATAGGTGGGGCCTTCGGAGTAGAAAGTGAGATGACGCCGGGATTGCGATAGCGACTGAAACCGCCGCATGTCGCGCCAGAATCTCCACTTCTGAAACACGATTTTTCCGTCGCTTCCCGTGACCAAAAATTACCAGCTGAATGGAGGCATCTATGACCTATTCTTTGGAATCATTGTTGGCAACCTGATCCTTGGCGCCACCGATTCCGAAAAATGATTTCAGTCTGCTCCAATAGGTGCGGATTGCCATCGCGGCTCCAGCCAAGATCCCAATCACAAGTGTAATAAAGAGGGACGCGCTTCCCGGATCGATATAGGCATATGCGGCACCCGGCGTCAGCGCCAAGGCCAGCGCAAGAACGCCAAATACATATAATTTCATTCTCTAGCGCTCCCTCACATGCTCGACTTTTCCGACAAATCGCCCGTTCTCAAGCTCCCACGCGTCATTTACCTTATAACTGACGTCGGGCAGCAGCGGTCGGTCGACACCATCGACGCATGATAGCACGATCCGAGCCAAATTCACGGATGTGTAGGAGTCATATAATTTTTCCATACAGGGATCATTCAATTTCACTGCGCTCAAAATGGCGTATGTCTCCTCGAATTGATCGTCTGTCCACTGTGATATCGGCGTCTGAAAGGAATTGAGTAATATTGTTCCCGTATCTGACTGAATAACGACATAGGCACCGGGGTCATCGGTGACAATTGTATCGACGGCATCTAGGATTTGCTGGTTCAAACACTCGACTTGTCCGTTGAAGTACGGGACCGCGTCGCGCACGAAAGCGTCTCTAATAAACACGGTTTCCCGGATTTCACTGCAATCCGCATGATACCTATAAGGGGCGTGCGGCATCATCAGATGAACGTACATATAAAATGGCGAATGTTCATTGCTCGGGCGGAGCTCCATAATTTCCGGTAATTCCAGATAGAGAGGGGTTCCCAACACATTTGGAATTGAGATATTCCAATTGAATTTCCACCTCAGAAAGCTGCGAATTAATTCATACGGTGTCAATCGCGACAAATTGTCGGGAATAAAAATCCAACTTCTCGCGTAACAAAAATCCATAGAATCGTCGCAATGAAACACACCGGAAAAAATATAGGTGTAGCCGTAGGATTTTAGCGTGTTGAGGAACCTACTATTGCCAATAGTGGCGATTTCATGGCGTTTTTCCGAATACCCATATGCGCCCAACTGGTCCAGAACGTTAGCGGCCAGGCCTTCGGGCCGAACGATTTTGTCATGATAATCCATATTGAACATGCTGCTCATGGAAAGAAATGTCGTGTAATAATTGGCATAACTCTTTTCGGCGACTTTGAATCCTCGCGCACGCAGCGCATCGATGAACTCGGAATTGTCGTAGCCATATACTTTCTTCAATACATCGGCACGGGGATAGGAATCGGGAACGATGATGTAAATATTGCGTAGGTCTTTGCCCTGGATTTCGGCTACTGGAATTTCCCGGGCACCGGCGGTCGAAATTTCACTTTCCGGCTCATACGCGACCTTATGGATAATAAAACCGGCAGTCGGCACAATAAACATTGTGGCAGACGCCACGACTGCGATGCTCCAGGCCCTGGAAAGCTTGGCGAACCGGTTCGCCACCCAAAGCAAGAGACCGGACAACACGACCCACACAATTGCGCTGTAACGGTGGTTGGGTATTCCGATTGCCTCGCCAAGCAGCAAGATATTGTCGAAATTGAACAGGGCAACAATACAGGCGCAAATAATTATTGAGATATGCAAGCTTGGCTTTCGGCGAAATAGCAGTTTGGCAATGAAAAAGAC
>CAZUVO010000242.1:0-5278 GCA_964623955.1 uncultured Rhizobiaceae bacterium | reverse complement strand
GGACGGTTATGAAGGTTAATCCGCCGCCGATCCCCAGCCCGGCGGTGATCGCCGCGAGCACGAGGGAGAGCTGAAGAATGCGGCGGGAATAGTCGAGCATCTCGGCCACGAGGGGCCCTTCGTCGAGCATGATATCGACCGTCGTTCCGTCCTTATCCTCGGGCGCCGCACCGATCACGCGGATGACCCGCTCGCCGCCGACGATCATCGCCTCGAAGGAATCTTCGATGAGCACCCACGCGGTCTCATCGGCCATCACGAAAGTGTCGCCGATGGCATGCGGCATTTCCGATTCGAGGATGAGCTTGCGCTGCTCGTCGCGCTTGAGCGAGACCTGCAGCACGCCGGCATGCACCAGGAGCGAGCCGCGCAATTCGTCGGTCACCATGTCGTCCGGCGCGGCCTCCACGGCGAGCGCGGCGATGCGCGCCGCCTCGATGCGCTCCTGCAGGAAC
This sequence comes from uncultured Rhizobiaceae bacterium, assembly GCA_964623955.1. Classification (GTDB taxonomy): domain Bacteria; phylum Pseudomonadota; class Alphaproteobacteria; order UBA828; family UBA828; genus PTKB01. The sequence goes on along the minus strand of CAZUVO010000242.1, from coordinate 4,823 downwards.
ACCAGGCGGTAGCGCGCGACCGACGGCACATAGATGAACACCTCGCCGATCAGCACGAAGATGATCGTCAGCACCAGCAGCCGCGCCGAAAGGCTGCGCGTCAAAGGCGGCAGGGAAAAGGAAGGTTTGGCCAAGCCGGTTTCATCCAATTGCTTCGATGGCGGCCATCATAGGCTGCCGGGCGGCATTATCCCAGGCGCTGGAGAAAGCGGACAAGCCGCTTGGTCCGGGGGCTGTAGAGCTTCGGCGTATAAAAGCTGCCGGCGGCGCGCACGCCGATCTCGGAATAGGTCGGATAGGGCGTGATGGTCTGCGCCATGGCCGAGACCTTGAGCCGACGTGCGACCGCGAGCGACCAGGCATGGATAATCTCACCCGCCGCCGCGCCGGCGATCGATGCGCCGAGAATGCGCCCGCCGGGCGATACCACGACCTTGATCAACCCCTCCGTCCGCCCTTCCGCCACGGCGCGGTCGTTCTCCGCATAGTTATGACGCAGAACCTGGAACCCAACTCCCGCGTCGCGCGCCGCGCGTTCGCTCAGCCCGACATGGGCCAATTCGGGATCGCCATAGGTCACCCAGGGCACGGCGCGATAATCGACCTTCGCCGGCAGGCGAAAGAGTGCGTTGCGCAGCACAATTCCCGCCTGATAGCTGGCCATATGGGTGAAGCGGTAAGGCCCGGCCACGTCGCCGATGGCGAAAATACGCTTGTTGCTGGTGCGCAGCCGGGCATCGAGCTGAAGCGCACCATCCACCGCCGCCACGCCGGCGGCATCGAGATCGAGCCCATCGATATTGGCGCTCCGCCCGGCGGCGACGAGGAGATGCGAGCCCGTTAGCGCGACCTCGCCGCCGCCGGTGGCTTGGCAATCGAGGCGAATATCGCCGCCTGCCCGCGCGGCGCCGACGGCGCGGCATTGTTCGTGAAGGGCAACGCCCTCCGCCACCAGCCGGTCGCGGATGACGGCGACAAGCTCAGGATCGTCGCGCGGCAGGATCTCCCCTTCCTCAACGAGGGAAACCTCGGACCCGAGACGGCGAAAGGCCTGCGCCATCTCGACACCTACCGGCCCGCCGCCGAGGATCAGCAAATGGCTCGGCGCCGGCTGCTCGCTAAAGAGCGTTTCATTGCTCAGCGCAGGAACATCGGCGAGCCCGGGCAGCGGCGGCATGACCGGCCTGGAGCCGGTGGCGATGACGAAGCGGCGGGCGCGGATTTCGACCGCTCCGGCGACAACCGTGCGCGGGCCGGAGAAACGCGCCTCTCCGGCGATAACGCGCACCCCGAGCCCTTCGAATCGCTCCCGCGAATCATGCGGCGCGATCGTATCGATGGCGCGCCGGACATGGGCGTAAGCGGCGTCGAAACCCTCGCCCCGCGCCGCCGCCGCGAGCAGCGCCTTGGAGGGAACGCATCCCGTATGCAGGCATTCGCCGCCCATTTGCGCGCGCTCGACAAGCGCCACCGAAGCGCCCATCTGGCTCGCGCCGGCGGCCAGCGAGAGGCCGCCAGAGCCGGCGCCAATCACACATAAGTCGCAGCGAAGGGTCTCCGTCACCCGCCTCTCCCTGCCGTCCGAATGGGTTTGATTTCGCGTCAGGCCGAGCGCTTCCGCCAGCGCTTATAGGCGACCGGAAGCATAGAGAGTATCGCGAGCCCGGCAAGGCCGGCGATGATTTCCGGGCTCAGCACGCTGTCGAGGGAGAAGCTTTCGCCGCGCTCGAATATCTTGCCGAGCCCGGCGCCGACGACGGAATAGATCAAGGTGCCCGGGATGATGCCGATCAGCGTGCCCAGCAAATAGATGCGCGGTCGCACGCCGAGGAATGCCGGGACCAGATTGACCACGAAAAACGGGAATATGGGCACCAGGCGCAGGAACAGCAGATAGCTCAGCGCATTCTCCTGAAATCCGGCCTCGATTCTGCGGAACGCGCCGGCTTTCACCACCCGGTGCGCGCGCACTCTGAGCGGATCGCCGAGCGCGCTTTTGGCGATCATAAACAGAACAAAGGCGCCGGTGGTGGCGGCCAGGACGGACAGCAATGTGCCCAAATAGGGGCCGAACAGGAAACCGCCCGCCAGAGTGAGCAGGGAGCCCCAGGGGAGCGATAACGCAGTGGTTCCGGCATAGATGCCAAGATAGACCAGCGCCGCCAGCCAGCCCGAATGTGCCACAAGTTCGACAAGCTCGACGCGGTGCTGGCGCAGCCATTCGAAGCTGAACTGGTGATGCAGACCGAACGCAAAGAACAGGCCGACGCCAAGAGCGAGCAGCAATAACGGCATGAGCCGGCGTACTGATAGCCGGGCGCGGCTCTCCCCGCTATCGGGGGCGCAAGTCGATGACATGGATTCCCTGGCAGTTGACGCGCGAAGTGACATGTTGACCGCTGCGATCGCTTTCGTTGGATTGCGTGGCCGCCCCAACATATGCATGCCAACGCGCCAGACCAGGGGTTCTCACCGCAATGTTAACAAACCGGCGCGAATGTGAATGTGCCGCCGGGCGGCCTGAAGCGCCCCAATTTGCCACGAAACCCGCCGTCAGCATTGACTTTACCCAGCCAAATCCGTATTAAGCGGGCTCTCCCAGAGCAGGCACATGCATCCACACCGGAGCTTTGGCCGGGCGCTGGGATTTTTGTCGGAGACAAGCCTTTGAAGCGAACGTTTCAGCCCAGCAATATCGTGCGCAAGCGGCGGCACGGCTTTCGCTCCCGTATGAAAACCGTCGGCGGCCGGCGCATCCTATCGCGCCGCCGGGCCAAGGGGCGCAAACGCCTCTCGGTGTAGCCCGATGGCTCCCCGGATCGCCCGCCTGACGCAGCGCTCCGAGTTCCTTTATGCCGCGGCCAAGGGCCGCAAATCGGCCATGCCGGGACTGGTCCTGCAGGCCGTTTGTCCGGCCCATCGGCCGGGGGCGGCGGAGAACTCGGGTGACGGCGAAACCTGCTTCCGCGTCGGCTACACCGCAAGCCGGCGGGTCGGTGGCGCGGTGGCGCGAAACCGCGCCAAGCGCCGATTGCGCGCGGCAGTGGCGCGTGTTATGCCGGAGCGCGCTAAAGCCGGCCAGGATTATGTGGTTATCGCGAGAGCCGCAACGCTTGATCGCGATTTCGAGGATTTGCTGCGGGATTTGGAAACCGCCTTGGCGCGGGTCGACGCGAAAGCCGCCGGAAAATCCGGACCGCCCGGCGCGAGATAAGGCCCGCCGCCGGTTCGCGACGGAATAGTTTGAGGAAGAGTAGAGATCACGCCGTGCCCCTGAACCCCATCAGTCTCATATTCTGGCTGCTCATCCGCGGCTATCAGCTGGTGATTTCACCGTGGCTGCCGCCCTCTTGCCGCTTCGAGCCGAGCTGCTCGCACTATGCCCTGGACGCGGTGAAGCGCCACGGGCCATTGTTCGGCCCCATCCTCGCCGTTTGGCGCATTCTCCGCTGCAACCCGTTCGGCGGCCAGGGTTACGACCCGGTGCCGGACTCGCTCTTTCACCGCCGCGCGTCCAAGTGCCGCGGCAGCCGGATGTGACGGAAAAGGCCGAAAGATTTAGATCATGTTCGGTGAAAGCAAACTAAATCTCGTCCTCATCGTCGGCGCGGTGCTGGTGATTCTGGTCGGCTGGCAGTTTCTTATGCCGGTCTTCTTCCCGCAGCCGGACCCGCCGCCGCAGCGCGAGGTAACGGCGCAGCAGGAAACCGCGGCGCCGCAAACCGGCGAGAGCCAGGTCGAGAGTGTGAGCGCCGCGGATGCGGCGCCGACAACCGTGCGCGAGCGGACCGAGGCGATCACCGGAAGCGATCGCATCACGATCAATGGCGACCGGATGCGCGGCTCGATCCTGCTCAAAGGCGCACGCTTCGACGATGTGGTGCTCAAGGATTATCGCGAGCAAAAAGACGAAGACAGCCCGAACATCGTCGTCTTCAACCCGCGCGACACCGCGCATCCCTATTTCGCCGAATTCGGCTGGATGCCGGAGCCCGGCCTGGCATTGCCGGATTCCGATACGCTTTGGCAGGCAGACCGCCGCGACCTGAAAACCGGCTCAAGCGTGACGCTCAGTTGGGACAATGGCCAGGGGCTGCTGTTCAGCCGGAAAATTACGATCGATGAGAATTTTCTGTTCACCACGGTGCAAACGGTCGAGAACAAGAGCGCGGCGGCCGTCAGGCTCTACCCCTACGGCTATATTAAGCGTTTCGATACGCCGGCTTCGGGCCTCACAGGCATGTTCGCCGTCAATTCGGAGGAATTCGTCCCGTGGGGCATGTTCGCGCATGGCGGCGTCGGCGTCCTCCAGGGCGCCAAGAAGGAATTCTCCTACGAAGACATGCAGGATTTGGGGAACACCGAAATTCAGAGCGATGATGGCTGGGTCGGCATTACCGGTAAATATTGGCTGAGCGCTCTAATCCCGGATCCGGAGCAAGCGATTACCGCCGATTTCACGCATTCCTTGCCCAATCAGCGCGATCTCTATCAGGTCGATTACCGCTGGCAAAACCCGGTGGAGATTCAGCCCGGCAGTACCCAGTCGATAACGAACCATCTCTTCGTTGGCGCCAAGGAATTCAATCTTCTCGATTCCTATGAGGATACGCTCGGCGTGCGCGATCTCGACAGCGCGGTCGATTTCGGTCTGGTCTGGTTCCTCGCCCGGCCGCTCTACTATCCGATCGATTTCTTCTACCGCGCGGTGGGCAATTTCGGCGTCGCCATCCTGTTGCTGACCATTTGCGTGCGTATCGTGCTCTATCCGCTGGCCAACAAGGCCTATGCGTCGATGAGCAAGATGCGCAAATTGCAGCCCG
>CAZUVO010000241.1:0-5370 GCA_964623955.1 uncultured Rhizobiaceae bacterium | reverse complement strand
GAACCCGTGTCTCCACCTTGAAAGAGTGGTGTCCTAACCTCTAGACGAAGGGGTCGCTGGCAAGGGGCTATCTAGTCGGCTGAAGGCGTAAAATCAAGGCAATCCTTTAAAATCGGGTGAATCCCCCTACCCGCTCTCGGCCGGCGCCGCGTCGTCGATGACCAGTTGCACATCGGTGCGGCCCTGCCAGCGGTTCGGGCGGAGATGGCCGGCGATGTGGAGCGGCCCGGCGGTCGGCGAGAGCAGCAGATGGCCGAGCTCCTCGCCGCCGGCGCGGAAGGCGATGGCGGTGAGGCGCTGGCCTGTCGCGCCGGCGAGAATACAGCGCACATGGCCCCGGCCGACGATCTTGGCATTGACGATACGAGCCTCCGTCACCACCAGGCGGGGCTCCGAATTGCCCGAGCCGAAGGGGCCGACCTGGGCCAACTCCTCAACCAGATCGAGGCTCGCGCCCTCGACCGTCACCGCGCCGTCGATGCCGAGGCTGGCGGCCTCGCGCGCCGCCGCGACCGGTGCGGCGAGGCGTTCCATCAGGAAAGCGCCGAGCTCGCCGATCTTGTCCTCGGCCACGGTGAAGCCCGCCGCCATCGGATGGCCGCCGCCATTGATCAGCAAATCGGCCTGGCGCGCCGCCGTGACGCCTGCGCCGATATCGACCCCGGCGATCGAACGGCAGGACGCCTTGCCTGCCCCCTTCTCTACCGCGATGGCGATGGCCGGGCGGCCATAGCGCTCCTTCAGGCGGCTGGCGACGATGCCGATCACGCCGGCATGCCAGCCCGCGCCGGCGGCAATGATGAGGGGCGCGCCGACCTCCCCGCGCGCCTCGATCTGCGCCAGGGCGGCCTCCAGCACCTCGGCCTCGATCGCCTGGCGTTCCTTGTTGAGATCGTCGAGATGGCGCGCGATGTCATGCGCGGTCTCACCGTCCGGCGTGGTGAGCAGGCGGATGCCGAGGCTCGATTCTCCGACCCGCCCGCCGGCATTGACCCGGGGGCCGAGCACATAGCCGGCATGATAGGCGGTCGGCGCTTCGTCGAGCTTTGCTGTGTCTGCGAGCGCCGCGAGGCCGGTATTGCCGCGCGCCGCCATCACCTTGAGGCCCTGCACGGTCAGCGCCCGGTTGAGCCCGGTGAGCGGCACCACGTCGCACACCGTGCCGAGCGCGACGAGATCGAGGAGCGCCAGCAGGTCCGGCTCGGCGCGGCCGGCGCCGTAATGGCCAGCCTCGCGAAGGGCACGGTTGAGAGCGACGATGAGCAGGAAGGTGACACCGACCGCGGCCAACTGGCCGAGACCGCTGTCATCGTCGAGCCGGTTGGGATTGACCACGGCGGTGGCCGCCGGCAGGCGCGGCTCGGCGATATGATGATCGACGACGATGACCGAAAGCCCCGCCGCCGCGGCTTCTTCCAAGGGCTCGAAGGCGGAAATACCGCAATCGACGGTGACGATGAGCTTGGCGCCCTGCTCGGCAAGTATGTGCAGCGCCGGCGCATTGGGGCCGTAGCCTTCGCGCGCCCGGTCGGGGATGTAATAGATGCCCTCGCCGCCGGCAGCTTCGAGAAAGCGCAGGATCAGCGCGCCGGAGGTCGCGCCGTCGACGTCGTAATCGCCGAATACGGCGATCTTTTCCCCCGCCTGGACGGCCTCGGCCATGCGTGCCGCCGCGACATCCATGTCGCGCAGCACCGAGGGGTCCGGCAGCGCATCGCGCAGTGCCGGATTGAGGAAGGGCTCGGCGCTCTCGGCATCGATGCCGCGCGCGGCGAGCACACGGGCGAGGATTTCGGAAATCTCGAGCTGTTGCGCCAGCGCCAGGGCGGCGCGGTCGTCCTCGAGCCGCGCCCGCCAGCGCTTACCGGAAACCGAACGCGCGACCGAGAGAAAGCTGTCCACCTCCCCCGCCCGGAACCTAGTCCTGCGGCGGGCGGCGCGAGAAGTCGTGCTCGGCCTCGACCATGCGCAGCGTGCCGGTGCGCGAACGCATCACCACCGAATGGGTGTGCGCACCGCCGGAAAAGCGGTGAACGCCTTTCAGCATGGCGCCGTCGGTGACACCCGTCGCGGCGAACATGACGTCGCCGCCGGCCAACTCATGCAGCGAGTATTTGCGGTTGAAATCGGTGATGCCCATGGCGCGGGCGCGCTTCTTTTCGTCATTGTTGCGGAACACCAGGCGGCCCATCATCTGCCCGCCGATGCATCTCAACGCCGCGGCCGCGAGCACGCCTTCGGGAGCGCCGCCGATGCCGATATAGATATCGACCGAGCGGTTGAGGCGCGTCGTGGCGATAACCCCGGCGACATCGCCGTCGCGGATCAGTTGGATGCGCGCCTTGGTCTCGCGCAGCTTTGCGATCAGCTCGCTATGGCGCGGCCGGTCGAGCACCAGCACCATGAGATCGGTGATATCGCATTTCTTGGCCTTGGCGAGGCGGGCGAGATTGACCGCCGATGGCGATTTTGTCCATATAGGTGTCCGGCGCGTTGAGAAAGCCGCCCTCCTCCGCCATGGCGAGAACCGCGAGCGAATTGGGCGCGCCGGTGGCGCAGATCGTGGTGCCTTCCAGCGGGTCGAGGGCGACATCGACCTTCGGTCCTTTGCCGGTGCCGACCTTCTCGCCGATAAAGAGCATCGGCGCCTCGTCGCGCTCGCCTTCGCCGATCACCACCGTGCCGTCGATATCGAGGGCATTCAGCGCGCGCCGCATGGCGTCGACCGCTGCCTGATCGGCGGCCACCTCGTCGCCGAGGCCGGTCAGATGCGAGGCCGCGCGGGCGGCGGATTCGGTGACGCGGACGGCGTCAAGCGCCAGATTGCGGTCCAGGGAAACTGCTTCGGCCATTTTTTTCGTTACCTCTTCGCGCCCGCGAGATGCGGCTATGAAAGATTGACGATGCGAATCATGCGCGGCGTCTCCAATACCGTATTCAATTGGTCCATCGCCGCAAGCGCGCGCACCAGCGCTTCCTCCTCCGCCGTATGGGTGGTCAGCACCACCGGCACCGCCGCGTCGGGCCGGCGGCCGTGCTGCAGCATCGATTCCACGGAGACCTCCTGATCGCGCAGGCAGGCCGCGATATCGGCGATCACGCCCGGCCGGTCGACCACCATGAGGCGGATATAATAGCTGCCGACATGGCTGCCCGGCGGCGCCTTGGGCCGCGCCTCGAGCTTGGCGACCGGCACCGCGAAAGTCGGCAACACCAGCCCGCGCGCGATATCGGCGAGATCGGAGACCACCGCCGAAGCCGTCGGCCCTTCGCCGGCGCCGGGCCCCTCGAAAGTCGTCGTACCGACATAATCGCCTTCCGTGACGACCGCGTTCAGCACCCCGTCGACATGGGCGATGGCGGTGTGCTCCGGCACCATGCAGGGATGAACGCTCTGCTCGATGCCGGCATCGCTCGCGCGCGCCACGCCGAGCAACTTGACGCGGTAGCCGAGCTCCTCGGCATATTGCATATCGAGCGGGTTGATATGGCGGATGCCTTCGATCCTGACCGCGTCGAAATCGACCGGGCAGCCGAACACCAGGCTGGTGAGAAGCGCCAGCTTGTGCGCCGCGTCGACGCCGTCGACATCGGTCGAGGGATCGGCCTCGGCATAGCCGAGATCCTGCGCTTCCTTGAGCACCGTGTCGAAATCCCTGGGCGTTCCCGCGCGCACACCGTCGCGCATCTCCGTCAAAATATAATTGCAGGTGCCGTTGAGGATGCCGTAGACGCCGGAGAATCTGTTGGCTGCCAGGCCTTCGCGCAGCGCCTTGATGATCGGAATGCCGCCGGCGACGGCGGCTTCATAGCCCAAATTCACCCCGGCATCTTCGGCCAGGCGGGCAAGCGCATTGCCGTGATGGGCGAGCAGTGCCTTGTTGGCGGTCACTAGATGCTTGCCGTTCTTGAGCGCGCGCTGGGACAATTCGTAGGCGATTCCATCCGCGCCGCCGATCAATTCGCACACCACATCGATATCGGCGTCGTCCGCCAAATCGCGGGCATCGTCATACCATTTGAGGCCGGAAATATCGGTGGCGCGGTTTCGTCCGCGCTCGCGGGCGCTGACGGCGACCGCTTCGAGGCGCCGCCCCGAACGGTCTTGCAGCAGACCCGCCTGCCCTTCGAGCAGCTTCAGCACGCCGCCGCCGACCACACCCAGCCCGGCCAATCCGATGCGCACGGTGTCGTTCACCGCCCTCTCCCGAGCTCGTACATTACCTTAACTGATAAGTGTAATAGGCTGATTATTATTAAATAATTCTTGTTTCAACTTTAGTATTCGAGATAGACGTCGGCACGGCGATTAAAGGATTCGCCCTCCGGCATATATTCATAGGCGAGCGGCTCATTGTCGGAGCGCGCGATGACCGTCACCGCTTCCGCCGGGACGCCGAGACGGGCCAGTTCCATCGACACCGCGGTGGCGCGGTCGAGGGACAGGTTGAAATTGACCAGCCGGTGGGTTTCCGAGCCCATATCGCGCGTCCGCCGGCTGGAATGGCCGACGACGTGGACGGTGCCGCCGAACTTGCGGTGTAGCTTGACGACATTCTTGAGGGCGCCGCGGTCCGATGCATTGAGAGAAGCGGAGCCGACGGCAAAGGGGATGCTCGCGGCCTGGAACAGTACCGCCGCCTGATCCGTGGCGCCGCCTGCACGGCCGGTGCTGGGCGGCGTCAGCGCCGGCTGCTCCAATTGCGCGGAGACCATGTCCGAACTGCCCGGGCTGAGCGCGCGGTCGCGCGCCAACACATCGTCGCCGACTTGGGCCGCGGCCTGCTGCCTTTCGCCCGGGCGATAAGGCGAGCGACCCGAGGAATCGAAGCGGTCGTTGAACATCGAGCGGAACTCGCTGATCGTCAGGACGCCCGATCCCGCCGAGGCTTGGCGTGCCGCGGCAACGCGGGTCTCGCGCAAACCGCCGGTCTCGCCGGGTTCTACCTGCCTTACGGTCTGGCCAGAAGCGACGCGCCGGCTTTCGGCCAGGGACCCGTCATCGCCATAAACCTGCCTCTCGCCGCTGCCGGCAATTCTGCGGGCTTCCGCCGTGCCGGTCTGGCGATCGCGCAGAACCGCTTCGGAGGCGGGCTCGATATTGCTGACGCGGCGGTCCTCAGCCAAGCTGGACGCAGACCGCGCCACCGTGGTTTCCGTCGCCGCGACGCGGCGCTGCTCGGCCAGCTCGGCGGGCTGTAATTCCTCGCTCTGGATCGCCTGTTGCTGCGGCGCGGGCTCGGGCGCCGCCGCGCTCGCCACCGTGCTCTCGCTGACGATCGGTTCGTCATCGGCATAGCGGCTACGCAGGGTTTCGTTGGTGTAGCGCGCCTCGTCCCGGTCGGCGACCAGCCCCTCGCCGAGCCGGTC
>CAZUVO010000240.1:3404-5403 GCA_964623955.1 uncultured Rhizobiaceae bacterium | reverse complement strand
CCGGGTTTGACCCGGTATGCCGGCTCGGCTATCGTCTCGCCGCCGATGCGCACCTGGCCGCTTTCGATTAAGCCCTTGAGGCGGTTGCGCGATATGTCGGGCAGAGCGAGCGCGAGAAACTTGTCGAGCCGCGCGCGCTCGTCTCCGGCACGCAGGCGGTATAAGGTTTCTCCCTCCTTCGGCATGGCCGATTTTTCCATGGCCGATTTCACCATAGCGGGCCCGTTGGCATCAAATGATTCCCATTCCTGTTCTCAAGGTCGCCGTGATCGTCATGGGCGTGCTGATCGTCGCCGGTTTGGTGGTGATCGTCATGAAGATTTCTCAAAAAACCGGAGAGTTGGCCGAGACGATGGCAAGCGACGGTGCGGACGCGCCGGCGGCCACGGCGCAACCCGACGCGGCATCGTTTAGTCTCGACCTGGAACAGCTTGGCCTCGATGCCGACGCGCGCCTCTTAAGCATGGATGTGGCGGGCGAGAAGCTGGTGCTTCGCGTGCAAACCGGCGCCGGCGTCGAGCGCGTGGTGATCGTCGATGTGAAAAGCGGCGCGGTGGTGGGCGAGGTCGCCCTGCCGCCGGCCGAAGAGTAATTCAACGCTGTGGGGCGCGCATGTTGCTGCTCAGGCCCGAGGATATGAAACGCATCGCCGATCAGGCCGAGGCGGCCTACCCGGGAGAAGCCTGCGGCCTCCTGCTGGGCTTTCACCGCGCCGATGGCGATATCGAGGTGACCCGGGTGGCCGAGAGCGAAAACAAGGCGGCGCCGGCAAGCAATGACCGTTTCGAGGTCGATCCCGAACTGCGTCTCAGCGTGATGCGCGAGGCGCGCGGCACCGGGCGCGCTATCATCGGCCATTATCATTCTCATCCGAACGGCTCGGCGCGGCCTTCCGCCACCGATCTCGCCTTGGCCTATGAACCTGATCTGGTGTGGCTGATTACCGCCGTGGTCGGCGGCCAGGCGGTGCAATCGACGGCGCATCTGCTGTCCCCGGGCGGCACACGCTTCGACGATATCGGGCTCGATTGCTTGCCGGCCGAAGACGCAACTTAAGGAACAGACGGATGGATTTTCGCAGCGATAACGTGGCCGGCGTGGCCGAGGAAATCATGGCCGCCATCGCCGCCGCCAACCGAGGCACGGCGGCGGCCTATGGCGACGACGCTATCAGCCAGGCGCTCGAGCCGGCCTTTTCGCAATTGTTCGAAACCGATGTGCGGGTCTTTCCGGTGCTGACCGGCACCATCGCCAATTCGCTGTCCGCATCGCTTCTGTCGCCGCCCTGGGGCGCCATTTTCGCCGAGGTGGAATCGCATATCTATCAGGACGAATGCGGCGCGCCGGAGCTTTTCACCGGCGGCGCCAAGCTCATCCCGCTGCAGAGCCAGGGCGGCAAGATTCCGCCGGAGGAATTGCAGGGCCGGCTCGCCACGGCGGGCCAGGGCTTCGTCCATGCCTCGCAGCCGGCGGCGTTCAGCCTGACCCAGTCGAGCGAGGCCGGCGCGGTCTATACCCCGGATGAGGTCGCCGAGCTTGCCGGCATCGCCAAGGATGCCGGGCTTGGCGTGCATATGGACGGCGCGCGTTTCGCCAATGCGGTGGCGGCGCTCAATGCGGGAAATCAATCGGCCAGCCCGGCCGATATCACCTGGCGTGCCGGCGTCGACGTGCTCTCCTTCGGCGCCACCAAGAACGGCGCGCTCGGCGCCGAGGCGGTCATTCTGTTCCGCACGGACCTCGCCGAGGAGATGTCGTTCCGCCATAAACGGGCGGGGCAGCTTGCCTCCAAGATGCGCTATATCTCAGCCCAATTGGCGGCCTATATCGAGGATGGGTTATGGCTCCGTCTGGCGGACCATGCCAACCGCCTCTGCGCGGCCCTGGCGCAGGGTCTCGGCGCGATATCCGGTGTCACGATCGATTCCTATGGCGGCGCCAACGAGCTCTTCGTCGAGATGCCCGGCGAGACGGTCGTCGCGTTGCGCAAGGAAGGCTT
>CAZUVO010000240.1:0-3394 GCA_964623955.1 uncultured Rhizobiaceae bacterium | reverse complement strand
GGGCGGCGCTGCACCATCCGCCTCGTTACCCGCCATGACATGACCGACAGTGAAGTCGCGGGCCTGATCGCCGCGGTCAAGCGGCTCGCCGGTTAACCCTCTGGAAAATTCTCCAACTCCACGACTTTGACGCCGGCTTCCTCGAACATGGTGCGGGCGAGATTGATTTGCGCCGCCCAGCGTTCGGCGCGCTCGGCATCGGCGGCGGGCGCGATCACTTCGCCGATGCCGGCCTGGATCAGCGTCGCCGCGCATTGCGCGCAAGGCAGGAGCGGCCATACATAGACGCTGGCGCCATCCACCGGTGCATTGGCAAAGAGCACCGCGTTGCGTTCGGCATGGATGATCATGTCGTATTTCATCTCGCGATCTTCCAGCCGCTCGGCAAGATCGCGCACGCCGCGGGCGAAGCCGTTGAAGCCGAGCGACAGCACCCGATGCTTTTGGTCGGCGATCACCGCGCCGACCTGGGTGGAGGGGTCCTTCGACCATTGCGACACATGCCGCGCCAGGCCGAGCAGCCGCAAATCCCACTTATTCGGCCGGCTCATAACGGTCTACTCCTGTTCATACAGCGCCGCGACGGGCAGGCCGCTCGGGACCTGGGCGGGGACGATTTGCGGCATGAACTCGTCGAAATCGTCTTCGAGCGTTTGCAGAAAGGCAATCAAATCGCCGATCTCCCCGTCGCTCAGCCCGAGCCCGCCGGCGAGAATATAGGAGACGGAGCGGCGTTTGCCGAGGTTCCAACTATGGGTGCCGCCGGCATAGTCGGCGCTGGCGCGGTTCAGCGGATCGTTATGGTGGCGGATCGCCGCTTCCAGGGTGGCGGCGACCCCGTCATGGAAATAGGGCGCGCTCAGGGTGACGTTGCGCAGCGGCGGCGTGCGGAACTTGTAGAGGTCGCGTTCGTCGCCGGTGACGTGATAGCGCCCGAGATCGTCGGAGCTGATATTCTTGCCCGGGCCGATCTGGCGCACGCCGAGGGAATGAAACTCGAAATCGCTGAAGAGCGGGCCGGAATGGCAGGCGGCGCAGCGGCCTCTGCCAAAAAACACCGACGCGCCGGCCTTGGCGCGCCCGGATATGGCATTGGCGTCGCCGCTGAGATAATCGTCCCACGGCGTATTTCGGCTGGCGAACGCGATCTTCTCGAAATGGCCGATGGCGTTGACAACTTCGGCGATGGAAAGGTCGAGCAGCGTCATGCCGGGATTGGCGGCGAGCGCGAGGCGGCGATATTCCTTCTGCCATTCCCTGAGTTCGGGTTCGCCGTCTTCGTCGAAATCGGCTTCCGTGAAGGACGGCGCGAACAGGCGCGCGATGAGCGCGTCATGCACCCGTTGGATGCGCTCGGGCTCGTCCGCGCCCATCGCGGCCTGGGCGAGCTCGTTGGGCAGACCGTCATGCGCGTCCGGTAGGTTGCGGTCCGAGCGGTCGTGCGGGCGGCCGAGCATTTCATCCACGCCGGCGATGGGGAAGAGCGCTTGTGCCGAAAGCAGATCCCGGACCTCGACCGGAATTCGCTCTTTCATCGGTGAATCGATATAGGGCGTCCCGTCGTTCCTGTCGTAATAGCGCGCCTTGCGGATTTCCTCCTCGTTGAAAGCCACACGGCCGTCCCAAAACATGTTGCGCACCAGCGCATGACCGCGGTTCCACACGTCCGGCGAATTGCGCGGCGTTTCGAATCCGCGTCCGCCGGGCAGGCGGTCTTCGCCGAGGCGCGTGCCGTCGACGCCAACCGCGAGCGGCTGGGCGTTCGAAGTGCCGCGGAGCGGCAGATGACAGGTGGCGCAGGCAACCTCGCGCGCGCCGCTCAAGACCGGGTCGAAAAAGAGCGCCTGGCCGAAAACATATTTGGCATCGACCGTGAAGGGCGGGCTTTCGAGCGGCGTCTGACCATGCGCGGCAAGGAGCGCACGCAGCATCTTGTCATCGGCCGACTGGGCGAACGCCGCCGCCGGCGCCAGCAGCAGCGCCGCGATCAGACCTAGCAAGAGGGTGGCCGTTCTCATGGCGGTCATCATATCACCCATCAGGGCTCAAGAAAGACGAGACGGCCGATCAACGGCCCGCCCTCGTCCTCGGCCAGGGGGTCGATGGCGAAGGTCACGCGCAGGTCTCCGGCGCTGGCGCTGTAGCTGCCGCCTGGGGCAAGCCGCTCCGTGCCAAGCGCCATATCTGCCGTGCCGCCGCTGAGGGCAAGCCGGAGCGGCGGCGCGCTTTCGTCGAGCCGCTCGATGGTCACTTGCGCCGCGCCGCCGGAGACGCGAAATGCCGGCGTCAGGCTGAACAGGATGACCTGGGGCGGGGCGGCGCCGCCTTCGCCCGGCGGCACGCGGTAGACCATCACGCCGCTCTTGTCCGACAATGCTTCCGACAGCACCAGGCTGCCGCCATCGCATTCGACCAGCTCGCGATACACCCGGCCGTTCTCGACCGTGCTTTGTTCGCTGCCGATCGTTACTGTGCCGCCGGTGATCGTCTCGCGCCAGCAGGAGCGGAGATAGCCCAGCACCAGCCGCCCGCCGGAACCAAGGGTGATGACTTGCCCGGTTTCCACCATGTCGAACAATTGCACATCGCCCGTATCGCCTTCGCTGTCCTCGACGATGGCGACCAGCTCGCCCGCCGCCACCGGCGGGGCGGCAAAGGCGGCGAACAGGAGCAGCAGGCAGAGGGCCGGAAGGCTTTTCATCGCGGCATCATTCTCCCGCGTTCGCGGCGAGGAGCGCCAGGGGAAAATCCGCCTCCACCGGCTTGCCCACCGCCGGCGTCTGGCGGCCCGCAGTCAATTTCTTGACCCGGCGCGAGATATAGGCGTCCAGCGTCGAGACCGTCACTTCGCCGTCGCCGAACAGATCGGCGCGCCCGGCGAGGCCCTCCAGCATGGCTTCGGTGAAGGCGCCGTTTTCCCAGTCGGCGTTCTCCACGGAAAGCTGGGCGTGGGTCGAGGAGGCGAAAACGATCACGCCATTCTCCGGGCTCGACAGATCATTGACCACGCGGACCACATCGCTCGACGGCTCGCCGGGCCGGCCCCACACGCCGCCGGCGCGGCAGGTATCGACGAAGAGCAGGCTGCGCGCCGGCAGCGATGTCAGCGCCTGCTTGATCTCGCCGTAACCGAGCGCGGTGTCCGCGAGGCGCTCCGGGTCGCCGTCATGGGGCAAGAAGAAGTAGCGCCCGGCGGCATCGTCGACGCCGTGCCCGGCGAGGAAGAGCGCGGCGAAATCGCCCGCCCGGGCTTCGCGCTTGAGCCAGGCGAGGCCGTCGCGCAGCGCCGCGCCGCTCGCCTCAAAGTCGGAGAGGATGCGCAGATGCACCCGGCCATAGGCGCGGCCGTCCTGTTTCCCCAGCTCCTCGGCGAAATCGCGCGCGTCCTTGTGAG
>CAZUVO010000239.1:0-5415 GCA_964623955.1 uncultured Rhizobiaceae bacterium | reverse complement strand
GCGCGGATCGGTGAAATAGCTCGAGCCGTAAAATTCGTGATTGCCGAAGGCCGGCTCGGTGCCGACCCGGTTGTTGGCGCCGATGAAGATGCCGTTGGCGATCGCCGCACCGGGCTGCTCCAGGGTCCAGATATGATCGCTGAGGCCCCGGAAAGTGGCCGACGGGTTGAACACCAGCTCGGCGCCGTTCAAGGCGAGCTCGCGCCAGCCCTCGGGAAAGTGGCGGTCGTAGCAAATATAGACGCCGACCTTGCCGACCGCCGTTTCGAACACGGGAAACCCGAGATTGCCGTCGGCGAAATAAAACTTCTCGTCATAGGGCAGAATTTTCGGGATGTGGATCTTGCGGAACTTGCCGAGATAGCGCCCGTCGGCGTCGATCACCGCGGCGGTGTTGTAGAGCTTGCCGTCCTCGCCGAGCTCATAGATCGGCGAGACGATGACCATGTTGAGCCGCTTGGCGGTCTCCATCATCAACTGCGTTGTCGGCCCCTCGGGGATCACCTCGGCCGAGCCGAACCAGCGGTCGTCCACCATGGCCGGGAAGTAGGGCATGGTCCAGACTTCCTGCAGGCCGATCACCTGAACGCCCTGTTTGGCGGCGTCCTCGATCAGCGCCATATGCGCCTCGGTCATCTTGTCGCGGATGGTATCGAATGAATCGGCGACCGGATCGGCCTTCAATGCCATCTGGATCAGCGCGGCTTTGATGTTGCTCATGATGGTCTCCTCCCTCGGGCGCTCAAGCGTGCCAATCGGCGATTTGGGTGTAGGCGTCGGGCCGGCGGTCGCGGAAGAAGGACCACACCTCGCGCACCTGGCGGATCATGTCGAAATCGAGATCGGCGACCACCAGCTCGTCCTTGTCGTCCGAGCCCTGATTGAGAATTTCGCCGCGCGGATTGACGAAATAGCTCGAGCCGTAGAACTCGCCCTTCTTCCACGGCGCCTCCCAGCCGACCCGGTTGTTGGCGCCGATATAGATGCCGTTCGCCACAGCGGAAGCGGGCTGCTCGATCGTCCAGAGATGATCGCTCAAGCCCTTGGTGGTGGCCGACGGGTTGAACACCAGCTCGGCCCCGTTCATGGCGAGCTCGCGCCAGCCCTCGGGGAAATGCCGGTCGTAGCAGATGTAGACGCCGACCTTGCCGACCGCGGTTTGGAACACCGGATAGCCGAGATCGCCCGGCTTGAAGAAGAATTTCTCGTGATAGCCGGTGACATGGGGGATGTGGATCTTGCGGAACTTGCCGAGATAGCTGCCATCGGCATCGATCACGGCGGCCGAATTGTAATAGACGCCGGGCATCTGCTCCTCATAGATCGGCACCACCATGACCATGCCATGCTCCTTGGCGACCGACTGCATATGCTTGGTCGTCGGCCCGTCCGGGATCGGCTCGGCGGTGGCGTACCACTTGTTGTCGTGGCTGGCGCAGACATAGGGGATATTGAAAATCTCCTGCAGGCCGATCACCTGCACCCCCTGGCGCGCCGCGTCCTCGATCAGCACCATATGGGCGTCGAGCATTTTCTGCTTGATGGTATCGGGCGAATCGCTCTCGACATCGCCCTTCAGGCTCATCTGAGTAAGCCCCGCCTTGATCACCGCCATTGTCACCGTCTCCCCTGGATCATCTTGTCCGGACAAGTTGCGCCAAGATTAGCGCCCGGCGGGGACATGTTCAATCAACCCGGCGCCGTTCGTGACGGAGCCATGCCGCCATCACGGCGAGATTGGGCACCCAGCAGAGCCAGGCGACCGTACGGTAGGCGGTTTCATGATCGACGCCGGCAGCCATCAGAATCAGTAGTTCAATGCGAAGGGTGACGGCGGCGAAGGTCAGCGCGTAGCTCAGCATCATCCAGCGCCGGTGACCATCAATGTCGCGCGCCCGAATCCGCCAATAGGCCAGAATGCCGGTAGCGGCCCAGGCGACAGCCAAAAGCGCAAAGCCCAACGTGCTTGTCAGGCCGCCGAACGCGCTTGGTGCGAGTCCGAGAGCGCCGATCACGCCGACGAGAATGGCCGCGAGATAGCAGCGGCCGAGCCAGCGGTGCAGCGCCGGTCGCCGCCTGCGAAGGGCGTGCACGAATTGCAGCGGCCCAAGCAGAAGCGCGAGGATGCCGCCCGCCGCGTGCAGCCGGATCGCCCATAGCTGGTCGGCAAACGCCGCGCGCTGCTCGACGAACCGCATTTCGCCGGGCGGCAGATAAAGGTAGGAGAGCGAGAGCCCGGCGATGACGATTGCCAGCACGCCGGCAATGGCGATCAGGCCGACGCTGAGTTTGCCTTGCTTCATGACGGTGCAATGGTAGCGGAAGTCTCAGCGATACTGCGCCGAGAAGTGCGAGCGCGCTTACGCGCGCTTGGGTTGCCCCATCTTCCCAACCCTTCTTCCCCACGGGGAAGAAGGGCTTAATCTAGCCCATCATCGGGAAGCTGAGATCAACGCCACTGCGTATCCCCGTGGGCCAGCGCGCGGTGATGGTTTTTAGTTTGGTGTTGAAGCGCACACCTTCCATGCCGTGCATGTTGTGGTCGCCGAAGAGCGAGCGTTTCCAGCCGCCGAAGCTGTGATAGGCGACCGGGACCGGGATGGGGACGTTGACGCCGACCATGCCGATCTCCGCCTTGGCGGCGAAATCGCGGGCGGCGTCGCCGTCGCGGGTGAAGATTGCGGTGCCGTTGCCGAACTCATGATCGTTGACCATCTTGATGGCGGCATCGTAATCCGGCGCGCGCACCACCGAGAGAACCGGGCCGAAAATCTCTTCCTTGTAGATCTTCATCTCGGGCGTGACGCCGTCGAACAGGCACGGGCCGATATAATAGCCGCTCTCATAGCCCTGCAGCGTCAGGTCGCGACCGTCCATCACCAGCTCGGCGCCTTCCTTCACGCCGTGATCGACATAGCCGCGCACTTTGTCGAGATGCACCTTGCTCACGAGCGGACCCATCTCGGAATCGCCGTCCGTGCCGGGGCCGACCTTGATCTGCTCGATCTTGGGCTTCAGCGATTCGATCAGCGCGTCGCCCGCCTTGTCGCCCACCGCGACCGCCACCGAGACCGCCATGCAGCGCTCGCCGGCGGAGCCATAGGCGGCGCTCACCAGCGCATCCGAGGTCATGTCGAGATCGGCGTCGGGCAGCACGATGGCGTGGTTCTTGGCGCCGCCGAGCGCCTGCACCCTTTTGCCGTGGGCGCAGCCCGTGGCATAGATATATTCGGCGATCGGGGTGGAGCCGACGAAGCTCACTGCCGCGATATCCGGGTGTTCGAGGATGGCATCGACCGCCACCTTGTCGCCATGGACGACGCTGAAAACGCCTTCCGGGCAACCGGCTTGCTTGAGAAGCTCGGCCATGAAATTGGCTGCGGACGGGTCCTTCTCCGAAGGCTTCAAGACGAAGGTGTTGCCGCAGGCGAGCGAGATCGGGAACATCCACATCGGCACCATGGCGGGGAAGTTGAACGGCGTGATGCCGGCCACCACGCCCAAGGGTTGGCGCATGGAATAGCTGTCGACTCCGGTGCCGACCGCCTCGCTGAACTCGCCCTTCACCAGATGCGGGATGCCGCAGGCGAACTCGACCACTTCGAGGCCGCGGGTGATCGAGCCCGCCGCGTCGCTTAGCACCTTGCCATGCTCGCGGGTCACGATCTGGGCGAATTCGTCCATATTGGCTTCGATCAGCTCCTTGAACTTGAAGATCATGCGCGCCCGGCGAATCGCCGGGGTCGCCGCCCATCCGGGCGCCGCCGCCTTGGCCGCCGCGACCGCCTTGTCGACCTCTTCGACACTGGCAAACGGCACCTCGGCGATCTTCTCGCCGATCGCCGGGTTGAACACATCGCCCGAGCGCCCGCTCGCGCCAGCCACGCTTTGGCCGTTGATCCAATGGCTGAGGGTCTCGCTCATTGTCGTTCTCCCGAAATTTTTAGTGTGTCATGCGGCGAGCGCATTATGCGGATCGACGAAGCGGTGTCCAAGATCGCGCGCCACCGCCTCGTATGTGACATCGCCGCGATGCACATTGAGGCCGTTGGCGAGATGCGGATCGTCGAGGAGCGCCTGGCGGTAGCCCTTGTTGGCGAGCGCAATGACGAAGGGCAGCGTCGCGTTCGAGAGCGCCAAGGTCGACGTCCGCGCCACCGCACCAGGCATATTTGCGACGCAATAATGCAGCACATTATCGACCTTATAGGTCGGATCGGCGTGGGTGGTCGGCTTGCTGGTCTCGAAGCAGCCGCCCTGATCGATGGCGACATCGACCACGACCGAGTTGCGCCGCATATTGGGCAGCATATCGCGGCGCACCAGCTTGGGCGCCGCCGCGCCCGCGACGAGCACCGCGCCGATCACCAAATCGGCGCTGTAGACCGATTCCTCGAGCGCCTCGGTGGTGGAATAGATCGTGTGCGCGCTGGCGCCGAACAATTCCTCGAGCTGGCGCAGGCGCGGGATGGAACGGTCGAGAATAGACACTTGCGCGCCCATGCCGACGGCCATGCGCGCCGCGTGGCTGCCCACGACGCCGCCGCCGATGATAGTAACGTTCGCCGGCTCGACACCGGGCACGCCGCCCAGCAGCACGCCGCGCCCGCCCTGCTCCTTCTCCAAACAATGAGCGCCGGCCTGGATCGACATGCGCCCGGCGACCTCGCTCATCGGCGCCAACAGCGGCAGGCCGCCCAAATTGTCGGTCACCGTCTCATAGGCGATGGCGATCGAGCCGGAATTGACCAGCGCATTGGTCTGGTCGGGATCGGGCGCGAGATGAAGATAGGTAAAGAGCACCTGGCCCTCGCGCAGCATGGCGCATTCATTGGCTTGCGGCTCCTTGACCTTCACCACCATCTCGGCGCGCTCGAAGATTTCCTCCGGCGTGTCGACCAGCTCGGCGCCGGCGCGTTCGTAATCCTCGTTATGCATGCCGATTTCCTCGGCCGCATCGCGCTGGACCATGACCTGATGGCCGTTACCGACCAATTCGCGCACGCCTGCCGGCG
Organism: uncultured Rhizobiaceae bacterium; assembly: GCA_964623955.1. GTDB lineage: Bacteria > Pseudomonadota > Alphaproteobacteria > UBA828 > UBA828 > PTKB01. The sequence goes on along the minus strand of CAZUVO010000239.1, from coordinate 400 downwards.
GCACGCCGACGCGATATTCGTGAACTTTGATTTCCTTGGGAACGCCGATGAGCATTGCTTTTGCTCCTTTATGAAAACGGCCTTCGGCCGCGTTTAGCGATAAGGGCGCGCCCTGCCGGCGCCCCGGTTATCTTCAGGCGGCTTCCTTGAGAACACCGCCGATGGTGTCGAAGATTTGGTCAATCTGGTTCTTCTCGATGATGAGCGGCGGCGAAAGGGCGATGATATCGCCGGTGGTGCGAATTAGCACGCCGCGATCGTAGCATTTGAGAAAGGCGTCGAAGGCGCGCGCCGTCGGCTTGCCGGGGATCGGCTCAAGCTCGATGGCGCCGACCAGGCCCATGGCGCGGATGTCGATGACATGGGCATGATCCTGCAGCGAAAAGGCAGCATCGATCCA
>CAZUVO010000238.1:0-5464 GCA_964623955.1 uncultured Rhizobiaceae bacterium | reverse complement strand
GATCATCCGCCAATGGTCGACGCTCCATCCGGAATTCTCCTTCCTGCCGCGCAAATTCAAGATCGCCGTAAACGGCGCGGCGGAAGACCGCGCGGCACTCCGGGTGCACGATATCGGCCTGCAGCTCAAACGGAACGATGCCGGCGAGACCGGCTTCGAGGTGATGGTCGGCGGCGGCCAGGGACGCACGCCGATGATCGCCAAGACGATCCGCGAGTTCCTGCCCAAGGAGGAACTGCTCTCCTATCTGGAGGCCGTTCTCCGCGTGTACAATTTGCTCGGCCGGCGCGACAACAAATATAAGGCGCGGATCAAGATCCTCGTCCATGAACTCGGCGCCGAGACCCTGGCGAATCTGGTCGAGCGCGAGTGGCAGCAGTTGCGCGCGGGTTATGTCAATCTGCCGGAGGCGGAACTGGCCCGCATCGCGCAATATTTCGTGCCGCCCGACTTCGAACGGGCGTCCGGCAACGATAGCGGCCTCGACAAGGCACGCCGCGCCGACGCCGAATTCGACCGTTGGCTGGAGCGGAATGTCGATGCCCACAAGCAGCCGGGCTATGCCATCGTCACCATCTCCCTCAAGCCCGAAGGCGGCGTGCCGGGCGATATCGACGCCGATCAGATGGATGCGGTGGCCGATCTGGCGGCGCGCTTCAGCCTCGACGAGTTGCGCGCGACACATCAGCAGAATCTGGTTTTGCCGCATGTGCAAAAGCGCGACCTCTACGAAGTGTGGAGCCTGTTGACAGCGCACGGCCTCGCCGCCGCCAATCGCGGCCTGATCGGCGACATCATCGCCTGCCCAGGCATGGATTATTGCAGCCTCGCCACGGCGCGCTCGATCCCGGTTGCCCAGGCGATCAGCCGGCGCTTTGAGGATCTCGCGCGGCAAAAGGATATCGGCGATCTTCGGCTCAATATTTCGGGCTGCATCAATGCCTGCGGCCATCACCATGTCGGCCATATCGGCATTCTCGGCCTCGAGAAAAACGGCGGCGAAAACTATCAGATCACCCTTGGCGGGCGCTCCGACAACAGCGCGGCGATCGGCGAGATTGTCGGGCCGGCTTTCTCTGCCGAGGAGATCGCAGATGCGGTCGAGACGGTGGTCGATACCTATCTCGATCTGCGCCAGCCCGGTGAGCGCTTCGTCGACGCCTATGCCCGGCTCGGCCGCGACCCGTTCAAGGAGCGTCTCTATGCCGCTCATTAAACATGGCGCCCTGGCCGAAGACCCCTGGCAGTTTGCCGCCGAGGATGCCGCGCTGCCGGAATCCGGGCCCGTCGCCGTCTCCCGCGCCCGCTGGCAGCGTGAGAAAGCGGCGCTCACCGCGCGCGGCACGCCGCTCGGCCTCTGGCTGACGAGCGCCGACCAGGCCGAAGACATCGCGGCGGATTTGGCTGCGTTCGACCTGATCGCTCTGGAGTTCCCCACCTTTCAGGACGGGCGGCCCTACAGTACGGCCAGGCTTCTGCGCGAGCGCTACGGCTATGAGGGCGAACTGCGCGCCATCGGCGACGTGTCGCGCGACCAATTCCTCTTCATGTATCGCTGCGGCTTCGATGCGTTCGAGGTGTCGGCGGGCGGTGCGCTCGAAGACTGGCTGCGGGCGGTGTCGGAGATTTCGATCTGGTACCAGCCGACGGACGATCCGCGCGGTGCGCTGGCGACGCTGCGCCACCGGCAAGCGGCGGCGGAATAGGAGGCGGGTATGAACGGCTTTGTCGAATTGGCGCGGCCCGATGCCGCGACGCTTACCGGCGCGGCGGCGCGCACCATAGCACTGCGCGAGCGCTATGGCCGGCTTGAAGGTGAGGCGCTGCTCCGCGTCATGCTGGAATGGGAATATAGCGGGCGCATCGCGCTGGTTTCTTCCTTCGGCGCCGAGGCGGCGATCCTCCTCAACATGGTGGCGCGCATCGACCCCGCGACGCCCGTCCTCTTTATCGATTCCGGCAAGCTCTTTCACGAGACCCTGACCTATCGCGACATTCTCGTGCGCCGCCTCGGCCTCACCGATGTGCGCACCGTGGAACCGGTCCCCTTCGATCTCGCCGGGCATGATCCGGATGGCGAGTTGTGGCGGCGCAATCCCAATCTCTGCTGTTATTTACGCAAGGTTCTGCCGCTCGAACGCGCACTCACCGGATTTGACGCTTGGATCACCGGGCGCAAGCGGGCGCAGGGCGGCGAGCGCGGCGGTCTGGAAACCATCGAGGCCGTCGATGGCCGCATCCGCTTCAACCCGCTCGCCCATTGGACCGGCGAAACTATCGAAAATGCGTTCCGCGCCCTCGGCTTGCCGCGCCACCCGCTGTTCGATGAAGGTTATGGCTCGATCGGCTGCGCACCCTGCACCGCGCCGAGTGCCTCCGGCGCACAAGCGCGCACCGGGCGCTGGCGCGGTAGTGCGAAAAGCGAATGCGGCATTCACCACGCACGCTGGTCGCAGAACGATCTATGACCGGCCGCCGGACCCGCGACAAATCGTCCTAAGCCCCCCGGCGGATACCGCCCGATCTCGAACCATGCTATGCTGCGCAAAAGATCGGGGAGGTTAGGAATATGACGCCGCCCAAAAGTTTCCGGACATAGTCTCGACAAACGAAATCAATGCTCGGCCCCACGCCGGGCGGTGAGCTTCCAAGCCACCCTTATACAACCCCGCCTGCCCTCAGGCGGGGTTGTCGATTCCGGCCCCCACCACCCGAACAAACCGGCGAACCAGTGTGAACGGAGCAAAACACCGGCGTGGGTGGGGATGTCGGATATAGTTCTATTTATATAAATTTTAATATCCGCCAAATTTCACACCATTCAGAACCAACCGGTCCTCTGGACAATATGAAGCCTATTATTGGCAGAAATCAGCCACCGATTTCCGAGATGGCATTGTAATTATGCTTATGTCAATAGGGCTAAATTCATATATTTCATAATACCCAAAAAGTATAGGATTTCGCATTTTTAACCGGCTTTTAACCTCCCTAGGCCTAAGGTTCATTCCGAGGATAATTCCTATTCTAAAAGTAATAGACAGGGACATATTCATAAAATGAGAAAAGCCCGCGGTTCATTTCAAATGACCAAACTAATTTTCTGCCCGCTATTCGTGAGAAAACCGTCGCTTTGAATCGGGTCGGGAGATCGCAAGACCTCCCTCCCGACGCGGTTGCCAACCCCGGAATTGTTAGACGCCCACTCATTTACAAGGAGCATCTCCCGTGAAGTTTTTTTCCAAGAAACCCAAAGAAGAGACGGAAGATGCTCAAGCGGCGGCAAGCGGAAAAAAGCCCAGGACGGATTTGGCCGCGCGCGTGCGGCAGTTGGAGATGATGATCGACGGTATGCCGGTCAACGTCATCATGGCCGATCCCTATGACGATTTTAAAATCACCTTCATCAATCACACCAGTCAAGAAACGCTGAAGACCATCGAGCATTTGCTGCCGATCAAGGTGGCGCAGTTGATGGGGTCGAGCATCGACATCTTTCACAAGGATCCGGAGCGCATTAGGACATTGCTGCGCGACCCGGCCAATCTGCCGCACCGGGCGAAGATCAGTCTCGGCGACGAAACCCTGGACCTGCTGGTCACCGCGATCAACGACGATGACGGCAATTATATCGGACCCATGGTCACCTGGAGCGTCGTGACCGCGCAGGTGGAACTCACCGACATCTTCGAGAAAAATATCGCATCCATCGTCGGGAACGTTTCGTCGGCATCGGGCGAAATGTTGACCACATCGGAATCCATGGCCGCCACCGCGGAGCAGACGAGCGCCCAAAGCACCGCCGTCGCATCGGCCGCCGAGCAGACGAGCACCAATGTTCAGACCGCGGCGAGCGCCGCCGAAGAGCTGTCGTCGTCGATTCAGGAAATCGGCCGCCAGGTCGAAAAATCGTCCGAGATGACCCGCTCCGCCGTCGACGAAGCCAAACGCACGAACGAGACCGTCCAAGGGCTCTCCGAAGCCGGCCAGAGAATCGGCCAGATCGTCGAGCTGATCAACGATATCGCCAGCCAGACCAATCTCCTCGCCTTGAATGCCACCATCGAGGCGGCGCGCGCCGGCGACGCCGGCAAGGGTTTTGCCGTGGTTGCTTCCGAGGTCAAGAGCCTGGCCAATCAGACCGCGAAGGCAACGGAAGAGATCGCGGCGCAGATATCGTCCCTGCAGGACGTAACGTCGGACGCGGCCGGCGCGATCGAAAGCGTCAGCAACACCATCGACGAAATCAGCAAGGTCGCCTCGGCGATCGCCGCGTCGGTCGAGGAACAAAACGCGGCGACCGGTGAAATCGCCGCCAACATTCAGGACGCGGCCAGCGGCACCCAAGATGTCACCAGCAATATCGAGGGCGTGAACCAATCATCGCGGTCCGCCGGCGCCGCCGCCACGGAGGTGCAGACCGCTGCGGAAGAGCTGGCCAAACAGTTCGATGTACTGAGCGACGAGGCAGAACAATTCCTCGTCGCCATGCGCGCGCTGTAAACGGCTCCGCGCGGACTCGTTCAGTCCCGTGAGTATGCGCCGGGGTCCAGCCGCCGACGCCTGACCGTAGCCCCTGCAGAGGCTACTCGGTTGAAAGGCCGCCCGACCTACCGGGCGGCCTTTCTATTCTTGCCGGTTAGCTCGCCAGGATTTCGTTGATGGCGTCGTTCTGGAACTTGACGTCCTCGGCATTGAGCGCGCTTGAGGCGAAGTGGCCGTAATAGGATTCGAACACGCGCAGTTCCGCGTTCGGCATCTTGCTCACTTCATATTCGCTGTCTTCCGGCGGGAAATAGAGATCCGTCCGGCCCGGCATGACAAACGCTTTACAGGTGATGGCGGCAAGCGCCGCGTCGAAATCACCGTTGAACACCTCATTGTCGCTGATATCGGCATTTTGCCAGGTCCATAATAGCGCCAACAGGTTGTTCGCGTCCTTATGGACGAAGAAGGCCTCCCAGAAGGCGATGAGGAAATCCTCGAGCGACGAGAAGCCGAGCTTGAGATCCTCTTCGACGCGGTAGAAGGTCTGCGAAAAGCCCCAGCCGGCATAAACCCGCGCCATGGCGCGCAGGCCCGTCAGCGGCGGCTCGTCATACCAGCCATGCTTCCAGGCGGAATCGGCCGTCAGCGCCGCCTTGACCCCTTCGAGGAAGACGAAATTGTGGCGCGAGCATTTCGCCGAGCCGCAGGTCGGCACGATGCGCTCGACCATGTCAGGATAGAGGCAGCCCCACTGGAAGGTCTGCGCCGCACCCATCGACCAGCCGGTCACCAGCTTGATCTTCTCGATGCCGAAGGTCTCGGTCACCAGGCGGTGCTGCAGGCGGACATTGTCGTACATGGTAAAATTGGGAAAGCGCGCCCGGTCAAAGGGCGGCGGCGTGTTGCTCGGCGAAGAGGAGAGACCATTGCCCATCAAATTGGGCACGATGATGAAATATTTCTCCGGATTGAGCGC
>CAZUVO010000237.1:0-5466 GCA_964623955.1 uncultured Rhizobiaceae bacterium | reverse complement strand
TCATCGTCGGAAATCATCACGTCGCCGAGATTGATGCCGATGCGAAAGCGCATGCGGCGTTCTTCCGGCAGATCGACATTGCACGCCGCGATGCCTTCCTGCATGGCGAGCGCGCAGCGCACCGCCTCGACCGCGCTCGCGAACTCCGCCAGCACGCTGTCGCCGCCGGTGGCGACGATGCGCCCGCCCTTCTCCGCGACGCAGCCGTCGATCGATTGGCGGCAGGCGCGCAACGTGTTAAAGGCGCCTTCCTCGTCGTCGCCCATCAGCTTGCTGTATCCCACCACGTCGGCGGCAAGAATGGCGGCCAAACGGCGTTTGATGACGTCAGTTGCCAAGCGCTTCGGTCCCAAATTTCAGAATAGGCGGATCAGTTTAATTGTCCCGTACGGGCAAAACAACGGACTCGGCCCCGGCGCCGATAGCGGCGTTTACATGGTAATGACGATGCGCCCCACCGCGCGGCGTTCGAGCAGCTCATTCATTGCCGCTGGCACCTCTTCGAGCGGATATTCCCCGGTGACCAACGGCTTCAGCGTGCCGTCCCGCCACCAGCCGATCAGTTCCTCGACGCTGGCGCGTAGCAAATCGGGCCGGCGTTGGCGGAAATAGCGCAGCGACGAGCCCATCGCCGAGCGGTGCTTGACCAGGAGCCGGTTGGCCGGAATCTGCGGGATGCCGCCAACAAAGCCGATGACGAGGATGCGCCCGCCCCAGGCGAGGGAGGAGAGCGCGGCGTCGAACAGGTCGCCGCCCACCGGGTCGTAGCAGACATCGACGCCCTCGCCGCCGGTGATCTCGGCGACGCGCGCCTTCAGGCCGTCGGCTTTGTAGTCGATCAACTCGTCGGCGCCCTGGCGGCGGGCGATCTCAAGCTTCTCCGGGCTGCTCGCGCCGGCGATGACCTTGGCGCCGAGCGCCTTGCCGATCTCCACCGCGGTCAGGCCGACGCCGCCGGAGGCGCCCAGCACCAGCATGGTCTCGCCGGCGTCGAGCTTGGCCTGCCAGCGGATGGCGACATGGGAGGAGACATAGCCGATCAGGAAGGAGGCGGCGGTCGCGTCCGGCATTTCCGCCGGCACCGCGAAGCTGTCATCCTCGCGGGCGAGGGCCTGCTCGGCAAAGCCGCCATGCTCGGTCAGGGCCATCACCCGGTCGCCCGGCTTGAAACGGGTGACATCGGCGCCGCATTCCATTACTTCGCCGCAGGCTTCAAGGCCGGGCGCGAAGGGAAAATCCGGGCGGCTTTGATATTGCCCCTTGATCATGATGGTGTCGGCGAAATTGACGCAGGATCCGAGCACCTTGATGCGCATCTGGTCGGCCGCCGGCTCGGGCGTCGCAATCTCTTCGAGGCGCAAATCTTCCGGCCCGCCCCAGGCACGGCAGATCATCGCCCGCATGGTTTCTCCCATATCCTACTCCTCCTCCTGCAATTCATTGAGCGCCCGCTCGACCGCCTGGCGGTCCTCGCCGCCGGCGGGCAGCAGGTCGCGCAGCCGCGTCCAATGGCCGCGCGCCGCTTCCGGTTGCCCCCGGCTCGCTTCGGCGAATCCCATGAACCATAAGGCCTCCGGATGGTCGGCATCGATGGCGAGGATGCGCCGGTAGATGCGGATCGCCCGCTCCGGAAACTGTTGCGCGTCGCCCGCCGCGTTCATCACCGCGCGGGCATAGAAGCTGAGGATGGTGACATCCTCGGGCGCCAGTTGCGCGGCCCAGGCATAGGCATCGCGCGCTTCCCCGTGCCGGTCGAGCATGGAATAGGAGCGGCCGAGCAGCAGCCAGCCCTGCACGTCGCCGGGATTGTTGCGCACCGCCTCGACAAGTCGCGCCAGCATGTCTCCCGGGTCCGGCGCGGCTGCGCTCTCCGCCGGCGCGGCTGCGCCGCCGGCTGCCAGTTCGGCGACGCGGCTCTCGGCCGCCGCCGCCCTGGCGTCCTCGCCGAGCACGCGGTAGGACCTGGCGAGCTGGCGCCAGCCCTCGAGATCGTTCGGCTCCGCTTCGAGGCGGGCGGCGAGGCGCCCGACCATGGAGCGGATCATCTCCATGCGCTCCGCCGGGCTCATCTCCGCCGCCGCCGCCATATCTTCCTGGCTCGGCCCGGCCGCCTGTTGTTGCGCGCTGGCCTCCAACTGGGCGATGCGCGCTTCCGCCTCGGCCGCCTTGGTATCCTCGCCGAGCACCCGATAGGCGTTGGCGAGACGGCGCCAGCCTTCGAGATCGTCCGGCTCCGCTTCGAGGCGGGTGGCGAGGCGCTCGACCATGCCACGGATCATCTCCATGCGCTCTTGCGGGCTCATCTCCGCCGCCGCCGCCATGTCTTCTTGGCTCGGTCCCGGCGCGCTGGCGCTGGTGCCGGCGGTGGCGGGCGCCGAGGGGATCGAGCCGAGCTCGGTACCGGTTTCCGATGCGGCGCGGCGCATCAGTGTGACGAGATCGGCCCGCCACGGCGCGTTTGCCGGCGTTTCGGCGGCGAGCTTGCGCCACGTCTCGAGGGCTTCGCCTGCCCGGCCCTGCTGCGCCAGGGCGACGCCGATATAATATTGTGCCGCCGGGTCGTCGGGTTTGACGCCGAGTACGGTTTCGAATGCCGCCAGGGCCTCGGCGGTGACAATCCCGTCGGCGGCAAAGATCAAAGCCTCCGCCATCGAGCCGATAATGTCGGGATCGCCATTGGAGAGGGTAACCGCGGCGCTGAGCGCCTGTGCCGCTTCGCCATAGCGTTCGAGCACGATCAGCGAGCGGCCGAGCATCAGCCAGCCTTCGAGATTGTTGGGATTCTTTTCGAGCCGTTGGGCGAGATCGAGAATCGAGTCCTCGATGCTTTTCCCGGCCATTTCTTGGCCACCCGCGCCGCTGCCCTGCTGGGCGATACCGGTAAAGGGTTGGCCCGGGGTTCCCGGCGAGCCAATGGCGAAGTAAAGCGCCACGGCCAAAGCCGGGATCGCCGCGCCGATGCCGCCGATGGCGAACCAGCGCATATTTCCGCCGAAGGGCGATAGTTTGGTCTCGGTTTCTTCGGTTTCTTCGGATTCGTCCGCGGCCACGCCTTCGCCGCGCTTGGACGCGGCGAGCATGCGGCGCTGAATTTCGAGCCGTGCCGCCTCGCTTTGATCCTCGCCGACGAGGCCGCGCGCGCGGTCGCTTTCGAGCTCATGCAACTGGTCGCGGTAGATCGCGAGGTCATATTCGACGCGCTTCGGCGCACGGCGGTGGCGCAGCACAAGCGGCACCAGCACGATCGCTAGCGCCACGACCGTCATCACCGCCGCCACCAACCAGAAAATCATGCCGAATCCCCGGGCCGGGGCTTATCCGTGATCATCGCGGCTCAGGCGCTCCAAATCCTTGCGCTCGGCCTCGCTGAGGGGCGCCGGCGGGCTTTCCGGCCCGCGCCGCCGGCGGCGGATGAGGAAATACCAGAGTCCCCCGGCGCCGCCGACAAAGACGATGGCCGGGCCGAACCAGAGCACGTAATTGGTCGGCTTGACGCGCGGGCGCAGGAGGATGAAATCGCCGTAGCGGTCGGTCAGATAGTCGAACACCTCGTCGTCCGTATCGCCGGCGGCGATGCGCTCGCGCACGATGCGGCGCAAATCCCGTGCCAATTCCGCATTGGAATCGGAGATCGCCTGGCCCTGGCACACCGGGCAGCGCAACTCGTCATGCAGGCTGAGCGCCCGCGCCTCCGCCGCCGGATCGTCGAGCGCCTCGTCGGCGCTGAAGGCAAACGCCGGACCTGGTGCCAGCAGCAGCAGGAGGGCGAGCAAGAGGAGCAGCCGGCGCATGCTCACTCTTTCAGGCTTTCGATCAGCGGGCGGATTTTTTCGTCCCAGTCGATCTTGGTGAGGACGCCGATATGCTTGTAGACGATGCGCCCTTCCTTATCGGTGACGAAGGTCTCCGGCACGCCATAGACGCCCCAATCGATGCCCACCCGGCCGCTCAAATCCGAGCCGATTTGTGTGTAAGGGTCGTCCAACTCCTTCAGCCAGCGCACCGCGTCGGCCGGTTGGTCCTTATAGTTGAGGCCCCAGAGCGGCACGATGTTCAGCCCGGCGATTTCCATCAGGAGCGGATGCTCGATGCGGCACGGGCCGCACCAGGAGGCGAAGACATTGACCAGCGACACGCCGCCTTGCCGGATATCCTGGCTCGAGAGCCCGACCTCGTAACCGGGCAGCGGCTCGAGCGCGAATTCAGGGATCGCCTTGTCGATCAGGGCGGAGGGCAGCTTGTCCTTGTCCGCCGAGCCGGTCAGCAATTGCCAGGCGAGGATCGCGGCGATCACCGCGAAGGCGGCGGGCACCAGGATGAACCAGGGGCGACGGCGCGGCGGCGCGGCTTCTTCCGGGGGCGGTCCCTCGGTTGGGACGCCGCCATTCTCCTCCGTCATGCTTCGCTCTCCGCCGGGCTTGCGGGTTGCGCCTTGCGCCGCGCACGGCTCGGCGCACCGACCCTATGGCGCCGGTCGCTGAGCGAGATCAGCCCGCCCGCCACCATCACCACGGCGCCGATCCAGATCCACGGCACCAGCGGATTGTGATAGATGCGCACCGCAATGCCGCCGCCCGCCGCCGGATCGCCGATGGCGACATAGAGGTCCTCGATCCATGTGGTGCGGATCGCCGCCTCGGTGGTGTCCATCGTCTGGACCCAATATTTGCGCTTCTCCGGATAGAGCATGGCGATCTCCTCGCCGTCGCGACTGACGCGGAACTCGGCGCCGAGACGGGTATAATTGGGCCCGTCGGACTCTTTAAGCGAGAGGAAGTCGAATTTATAGCCGGCGACCTCGGCGCTCTCGCCGGTCTGCATGACCTGGACATGCTCGGTCTGCCAATTGGTGGCGCCGACGCCGCCGGCGATCAGGATGGCGATGCCGGCATGGGCCAGCGTCATGCCCCAGGCCGAGCGCGGCAAAAACCGGGCGCGGCGCAAGCTGTCGCCGAGCGGTACGCGGAAAAGGCGGACGCGTTCGGTGAATTCCGCCACCACCCCGCCCAACAGCCAGGCGGCGATGGTCAGGCCGAGGATCGCCCCCCACGGGCCGCCCTTGAGCGCGACCAGCAGGATCGCCGCCGCCGCCGCCGCGGCAAAGGCGAGGATCAGGCGTTGGCTGACGCCGGGAATGTCGGAGCGCTTCCAGGCCATCAGCGGCCCCGCTGCGGTCAGGATAAAGAGCGGCGCCATGATCCAGACGAAGGAGGATTCGAAGAAGGGCGGGCCGACCGAGACCTTTTCGCCGGAGATGGCGTCGAGCACGAGGGGATAAAGCGTGCCGATAAAGACCGTGGCGCAGCCGGTGACCAGCAGCAGATTGTTCACCACCAGGGCGCCTTCGCGCGAGACCGGGCGGAAGCGCCCGGTGGCGCGCATCGAGGGCGCGCGCCAGGCATAGAGCGAGAGCGAGCCCCCGACGACGACAACGAGGAAGCCGAGGATATAAACGCCGCGCTCGGG
>CAZUVO010000236.1:0-5496 GCA_964623955.1 uncultured Rhizobiaceae bacterium | reverse complement strand
ATCGTACCGCCCCATCTCCAAGTGGCATGCGAAGGTGCCGGAATCTTGGGCCTCTTCGAGAGCATGGAACAGGGCACGCGGCAATGGAATCCGGATGCGCCCCTTTTGCACATCACCGGCAGCGCCATCATGGGGGCGCTCGAAATCGCCACCCGGCCGCGGGGCGAGGCCATGAAAGTCGATACCCGCGCCCATGTCGGCCAGATTGGCCATCGTTAGAGCAGATCACGACGCAGCGAAAAAACGGCGGGCCTGTTTGGAAGCCCGCCGTCTTTCTGCTCAAATGCCGCTTGTCGCGCGGTGCCCTAAAGCTGCGGCGAGTTCAGCACCATCATCTTCTTGATCTGCATCTCTTCCATGGTGTGGTGGATGCCGCCGACGCCGTGGCCGGAATGTTTGAGACCGGTAAAGGGCATCCAGTCGACGCGGAAGGCGGTGTGGTCGTTGAGCATCACCGCCGAGCCGTCGATCCGCTTATAGACGCGGAGCGCCGTGTCGAGATCCTGGGTAAAGACCGCGGCCTGGAACGAGACATCGAGGCTGTTGGCGCGCGCCACTGCCTGGTCGAGCGAGCGGAAGGGATAGACGCAGACGACCGGCCCGAACACTTCCATTTTGCTGACCCGCGCATTCTTCGGCGGGTCCCACAGCACGGTCGGCGCGTAGCAGGTCTTGGAGAGACGCTTGCCGCCGGCCAGCACCTTGGCGCCGCCGGCCTTGGCTTCGTCGACCCATTCCGCCACCCGGTCCACTTCGCGCGGACGGATAAGGGGCCCGACTTCCGTACGCGCCTTGGTCGGGTCGCCGACCTTCAGCGCCTTGGCGTGCTTGGCAAGGCCGTTCGCCACGGTCTTGGCGATGGACTGGTGGGCGAACACGCGCTGCACCGAAACGCAAACCTGCCCGGCGTGATAGAAGCCGCCCTTGGCGAGCAGCGGCAGCGCCCGCTTGACGTCGGCATCCGCCGCCATGATGACCGGCGCGACGCCGCCATGCTCGAGCGCACAGCGCGTGCCAGGTGCCAGCTTGGAGCGCAGCATCCAGCCGACCCCGGCGGAGCCGATAAAGCTGAAAAAGCCGACGCGTGGATCGGTGACGATCTTCTCCGACACCTCGCGTCCGGCGGTGACCATCGGCTGGCACCATTCGTCCGGCAGGCCTGCCTCGCGCAAAATCTTGACGAAGCGCATGCAGGAGAGCGGCGTGTCCTCCGACGGCTTGACGATCACCGGGCAGCCGACCGCGACGGCGGGGCAGACCTGGTGGACGATCAGATTGAGCGGATGGTTGAAGGCGCTCACCGCGGTCACCACGCCGATCGGCTCGAGGCTGGTAAAGGCAAGGCGGTGCACCGAGGAGCGCGAAATGCCCATCGGGATTTCCTCGCCCGCCTGAGTGCGGAGCGCCTCGATGCAGAGCTTCACGCCATCGATGGCGCGCGCCACCTCATGCTGGGAATCGACCAGCGGCTTGCCGCCCTCGCGGGCCGATTCGGTCGCGAGATAATCGGCGCGCTTGGTCATTATTTCGACCGTCCGCTCCAAGATATCGACACGCTTCCAGGCCGGCAGCCAGGCGTCGCGGTCGCGGTAAAGCGCGTAGGCGGTCTTCAGCGCCTTCTCCGCCACCGCCATGTCCGCCGTGGCGATACGCGCAATCTTGCGCCGGTTATAGGGGGATACGATATCGACGGCGGGAGAGCTTGATTTCGCTCCCGGCACCATTAGCCCATAGCGCTCGGCCATTCTACCACTCCTTGATTGGGTCCCTCACGGGAAAGCGTACTTGCGCGTGCGCCGGGCGACAACCCAGCAAATTACTCAGCTGTAATTAACGGCGAGAATTTCGTAAAAGCGCGTACCGCCCGGCGTATTGATCTCGATCGAATCGCCGGTCGATTTGCCGATCAGCGCGCGCGCCAGCGGCGAGGAAACCGACAGGCGCCCCTCATTCACTTCCGCCTCGTCGGCGCCGACGATTTGATAGGTGCTTTCCTCGTCGGTTTCTTCGTCGACCACGGTCACCTTGGCGCCGAATTGGACATGCTCGCCCGAGAGGTTCGTGATATCGATCACTTCTGCGAGGCCGATTTTGCTTTCGAGCTCGCTGATGCGCGCTTCGATCATGCCTTGGCGGTCCTTGGCGGCATGATATTCGGCGTTCTCCGAGAGGTCGCCATGCTCGCGCGCGGTGCCGATCTCACGGATGATGCGCGGCCGTTCCTCGGATTTCAGGCGGCCGAGTTCCTCCTTCAGCCGGTCATAGCCTTCGGGCGTCATGGGATGTTTTTCCATAGCGATTGCCCTGTCGCGCTTTTGTTCTTACGCCAATAGCTACACGCCGCCGACTTGCGCCGCCGTCGCTCGAATTCCCAAATATAAGCGGAAAGCTAGACCGTCCGCTCCTCGGAGGGTTGAGAATAGGACTGCAGCGAGGCAACTGCAAGGGCGCCGCTCTTGAGCGCGGCGACGGCCCGCAGCATGGCCTGGCTACCGGCGATGGTTGTGAAATAGGGAATTTTGTATTCCAGCGCCGAGCGTCTGAGTTCGTAACTGTCGGCGATCGCCTGGGCGCCTTCCGTGGTGTTGACGACGAGTTGGACATCGCCGTTTTTGATCGCGTCGACGATGTGCGGACGGCCTTCATGCACTTTGTTAATCGGCTCGACCGCGACACCCGCGTGGCTAAGCGCCTGGGCGGTGCCGCGCGTGGCGATGAGGCGATAGCCGAGGCCGTGAAGCTCCGCCGCGATGGCGGTCAGCGCCTTTTTGTCTCGGTCGCGTACCGAGAGAAATACCGAGCCCTCGAGCGGCAGATCGGCGCCGGCGCCGAGCTGCGCCTTGGCGAAGGCGCGGCCGAAATCCCGGTCGATGCCCATCACCTCGCCGGTCGATTTCATCTCCGGCCCGAGCAGCAGGTCGACGCCGGGGAACCGCGCGAAGGGGAACACCGCTTCCTTGATGGAAATATGGCCGCCGCCATTTTCAGAGAGATCGAAGGCGCCGAGCTTTTCGCCGGCCATGATGCGCGCCGCCACCTTGGCGATGGGGCGACCGGTACTCTTGGCGACGAAGGGCACCGTGCGGCTCGCCCGGGGATTGACCTCAATGACATAAATCTCATCGTCCTTGACGGCGAATTGCACATTCATCAGGCCGCGCACGCCGATCTTCTTGGCCAAGGATTCGGTCTGCACCCGGATGCGCGCGATCATATCGTCGCTGAGCGAATGGGGCGGCAGGGAACAGGCGGAATCGCCGGAATGAATGCCGGCCTCCTCGATATGCTCCATCACGCCGGCCACGACGACGCTCTCACCGTCCGCCAGCGCGTCGACATCGACCTCGATGGCGTCTTCGAGGAAGCGGTCGATCAGCACCGGGCTGGTGCCGGAAACTTTCACCGCCTCGGTGAGATAACGTTCGAGATCGCCGGCATCATGGATGATCTCCATCGCCCGGCCGCCCAGCACATAGGACGGGCGCACCACCACCGGATAGCCGATGTCGTTTGCCAGATCCGCGCCTTCCCGGGCCGAGACGCAGGTCGCGTTGGCCGGCTGCTTGAGACCAAGCTCGCCCAGCAGGTTGCGGAAGCGGTCGCGGTCCTCGGCGAGATCGATGGCGTCGGGCGGGGTGCCGAGGATCGGCACTCCGGCGGCCTCAAGCGCGGTGGCGAGCTTGAGCGGCGTCTGTCCGCCGAACTGGATGTTGAGCCCGGCGACCTCGCCCCGGCTCTGTTCGACGCGCACGATATCGAGCACCGTCTCGATGGTAAGCGGCTCGAAATAGAGCCGGTCGGAGGTGTCGTAATCGGTCGACACCGTCTCCGGATTGCAATTCACCATGATGGTCTCGAAGCCGGCCTCCGACAGCGCGTAAGCCGCATGGACGCAGCAATAATCGAACTCGATGCCCTGGCCGATGCGGTTCGGCCCGCCGCCGAGAATGATTGCTTTCCTGCGGTCGCTGGGTTCGGCCTCGCACTCGGCAGCTTCCCCGTTCAGTCCGGTCTCGTAGCAGGAATACATATAAGGCGTGCGCGATTCGAACTCGGCGGCGCAGGTATCGATGCGCTTAAACACCGGATGGACGCCCAACTCATGGCGCAGCTTGGCCACCGCCGCTTCGTCCCCGCCGGTCAGCTCGGCGAGGCGCGCATCGCCGAAGCCGGCGGCCTTGAGCACTGCCAGGCCGGTGCGGTCCCCGGGCAGGCCGTTCTCGCTAATCGCCTGCTCGGCGGCGACCAGCTCGGCGATCTGTTCGAGAAACCACGGGTCGAAATGGCAGGCCTGGCGAATTTCTTCCATCTCCAGCCCGGCGCGGAAGGCATCCGCCACCACCAGCAGCCGGTCGGGCCGCGGCTGGCTGAGGGCGGAAAGGAGCGCCTTCTTGTCGCCGCCATTGCTCCAGCCCTCGACGGTCACGGAATTGAGCCCGGTCATGCCGGTTTCCATCGAGCGCAGCGCTTTCTGCAGCGATTCCTGAAAGGTGCGCCCGACCGCCATGGCTTCGCCGACGGACTTCATCGAAGTGGTCAACAGCGCCTGAGTGCCGGGGAACTTCTCGAAGGTGAAGCGCGGCATCTTGGTGACGACATAATCGATCGTCGGCTCGAAAGAGGCCGGGGTGACGCCGGTGATGTCATTGTCGATCTCATCCAACGTGTAGCCGATGGCGAGCTTGGCGGCGATCTTGGCGATGGGAAAGCCAGTCGCCTTCGACGCCAGCGCGGAGGAGCGCGAGACGCGTGGGTTCATCTCGATGATGACCATGCGCCCGGTCTCCGGATCGACGGCGAACTGCACATTCGAGCCGCCGGTCTCGACGCCCACTTTGCGCAGCACCGCGATGGAGGCGTTGCGCATGCGCTGATATTCCTTGTCGGTCAGCGTGAGGGCCGGCGCGACGGTGATCGAATCGCCGGTATGCACGCCCATCGGATCGACATTCTCGATCGAGCAGATGATGATGCAATTGTCCGATTTGTCGCGCACCACCTCCATCTCGAATTCTTTCCAGCCCAGCACCGATTGCTCGATCAGCACCTCGCCGACCGGCGACGCGTCGAGCCCGGCCTGGACGATGTCGTCGAACTCCTCGCGGTTATAGGCAATGCCGCCGCCGGTGCCGCCCAAGGTAAAGGACGGCCGGATGATCGCCGGCAGGCCGGTATGGGCGATCGCGTCGCGCGCCGCTTCGAGGGTCCCGGCGACCTGGCTGATCGGACTTTCGAGGCCGATCTCCTCCATCGCGTCGCGGAACAGCTGGCGGTCCTCGGCGATGGCGATGGCCTGGCGCGAGGCGCCGATCAGCGCCACGCCATGGGCCTCGAGCGTGCCGTCGTCGGCGAGCGCGAGCGCGGTGTTGAGCGCCGTCTGCCCGCCCATGGTGGGCAGCAGCGCATCGGGCTTCTCCAACGCGATGATCTTGGCGACGATCTCCGGCGTCACCGGCTCGACATAGGTCGCATCGGCGAATTCCGGATCGGTCATGA
>CAZUVO010000235.1:0-5532 GCA_964623955.1 uncultured Rhizobiaceae bacterium | reverse complement strand
TATTCGACAAAACTTAAAGTGACTGTGGGGTACAGGCGGACACCCCATCCGCCAGCCTTCGCTCTTCGAGCTTCGGCTGGCTTACGCCGAATTCACCCGCCGCCGGTGGCCGTAAATCGAAATCCCATGGCTTCGAATTTGGCCGCGGTGCCGGGCTCGATGGCGTCCAGGCGGCCGGCGACGTCGGGGGCGATTTCGATGTCGTTGAGATCGTGCACGCCGCCGCTGATGATGACCTGCAGGATGCCGTCGACATCGCCGACGCTGCGGAAGGCGCGGTTGACGCGCGACGGCACGGAGATGGTGTCGAACGGGCCGAGCACGGCGCTTTCACCGCCATCGTCGTTCCAGGTGAATTCGAACTTGCCCTGGAGCACCGTGAAGGTCTCATAGGTTTGCTGGTGGGCATGAAGCGACGGGCCCTGGCCGGGCGGGCAGACCGCGAGGGTCATGGTGATGCCGGCGGCGCCCTTGATCGGCGCGCTGACATTGATCGGTGTTTCCGCGCCGCCGTCGAGCCCGAGCACCGAAAGCAATTGGCGCGAATAAATGAGATCCTGCGCCGCGAGGGGAATGTCGCTCTCCTTCTGCACCGGCAAGGGTTCCAAATCGGCATGGCGCGAGATGCGCTTTTCCATCTCCTCGCGGCTGATGCGGATGGTTTCCATCGCCGTCCTCCCTTCGCCCCGCCCCCTACTCCGCGGCGACGTCGCTCGCCGGCGTCTCAACGCCGAACGGTTGCAGCATGCCGGTGAAGGCTTTGCGCTCGGGGAATTTGTAGGTTTTGATTTTGCTCGTCTTGCGGCCCATATCGATGATGCTCTCTGCCATCTTGGTGCCGCACACCACGCCGTCGAGCACGGGGATGCCGAGCTCGGCCTCGAGGCCGTCGGCGAATTCGGCGAAGCCGGCGCAGCCGAGACAGATCGCTTCGGCATCGTCTTCGTCGCGCGCCAGGTAACATTCCTGGCGCAGCTTCTCCATCGAGCCTTCATAATCGGTCTCGACATCGAGCACATAGACCGGCGTGGTGCGGACCGAGACTTTGTGGCCGAGGCCGTAGCCCGCCACCATGTCCTCGACCGGCACGCGGAAGCGCGGAATGATGGTGACGATCGAGACGCGCGCGGCGAGCTGGCAGGCGAAATAGAGCGACGCCTCGGCGATGCCGATCACCGGCTTGTCGGTCATCTCGCGCGCGGCATGCAGGCCCGGATCGCCATAACACGCGATGATATAGGCATCGAAGCCCTGCTGGTCGCCCTTGCTGATCTCATTCAAAATGCCGGGCACGCAGAGATATTCGTCATAGAAGGATTCGATCGAGGCCGGCGCATATTCCGGCGTGACCGCGACGATTTCGGTCCCCGCCTGGGCCGAGCTGCGCGCCGCGACGGCATCCGCATCGGTCATTTCCTGCGACGAGTTCGGGTTGATGATCATGATCTTCATAAGAACGTCCTCCCTATGAAAGCGATTTAGCGAAAGGCTAGCACCGGCGGTGGAGCGGCGCTAGAGCCCACACCAGCGGCGCGCCAGGGTCTCGTAGATATCGGCCGCCTGGTCGATATGATCGAGCGGGCAATATTCGTCGGTCTGATGCGCCATTTTCATTTCGCCGGGCCCGAGGATCACCGTCGGCGGATGGCCGCAGGCGGGCTTGATCGCCGCGGCATCGGTGAAATAAGGCGCGCCGCGCGGCTCCATCGGCTCGCCGAGCGCGCCTTCCATGACCTGGAAGACCTCCTGTATCCAGGGATCCTCGTGCGGCGTATGGACGCCGCCGACATTGACCAGACTCTCGACCCGGTTCTCGTCGCCGAGATAGCTCTTGATGCCGTCGAGCAGGTCCTCGCGGTCCTGCTCCGGCAGGGTGCGGATATCGACGGTGAACTCGGAGTGATCGGGCACCGAATTGAGATTGAGCCCGCCGGAGATCATGCCGACATTGAGCGTCGATTTGCCGAGCAATTCATGCGGCGCGATGTTGAAGTCAAAATCCTCCAGCTTGCTGACCGAGCGCGCCGCCTTGTAGATCGCATTGTCGCCCTGTTCGGGCATCGAGCCATGCGAGGTTTTGCCCTTGGTCTCGACGCGGAGCCAGAGCGCACCCTTATGGCCGACCATGGGATAGTTCGACGTTGGCTCGCAGATCACCACACAGCCGGCTTCGCCGAGGGCGCCGACCTCGCTAAGGTGAAACGAGCCCTCGCAGCCGGTCTCCTCCCCGGCGCAGATCGCCATCACCATGTCCGCCTCGCCCTTGCCGCCTTCATCGGCGAGCTTGAGCGCGGTGTGGACGAAAGCGGCGATGCCGGCCTTCATGTCTGTGCTGCCCCGGCCATAGAGCTTGCCGTCCTTGATCTCGGCGCCGAACGGATCGACCGACCATTGCTTGGTGCCGAGCGGCACCACGTCGATATGGCCGCCGAAACAGATCGGCGGCTTGCCGCCATCGCCTTTGAGCCGCGCCACCAGGCTGGTGCGGTCCTCGGCGAACTCATAATAGTTCACTTCGATGCCGGCGCCCGAAAGCAGATCGCCGAGATAGGTCGCGCATTCGATTTCGCTGCCCGGTGGGTTGCGCGTGTCCATGCGCACAATGTCCCGGGTGATCTCAAGCGCCGAGGGAATGGCTGCCATGAACGGGGCTCCTCCGAGTTCGATATTGGTCCGCGGGTCCTGTAGATTGATCCCGAATTTAGATGTTCTCCAAAGCGGGAGCAATTGGCGGAGGTTGAATAATGGCGCGGATAGTCAGATTTCACGAAACCGGCGGGCCCGAGGTGCTGCGCCTCGACGAGGTTGCGGACGCCGAGCCCGGCCCCGGCGAGGTACGCCTCAGGATCGAGGCGATCGGCCTCAACCGGGCGGAGGTGATGCTGCGCCAGGGCATCTATCACGAGAAGCCGGAATTTCCCTCGCGCATCGGCTATGAGGCGGCGGGTGTGGTGGAGGCGCTCGGCGAAGGGGTCGGCGGCCTCAGCATCGGCGAGCGCGTCGCCACGGTGCCGTCCTTTGCCCTGTCGCAAACCCGCCAGGGGGTATATGGCGAGAGCGCGACGGTGCCGGCGGAAATCGTGCTCGCCTACCCGCCCGCGCTGTCGCCGATCGAAGGCGCGGCGCTCTGGATGCAATATCTCACCGCCCATGGCGCGCTCGCGGATTATGGCGGTCTCGGCGCGGCGGATGCGGTGCTGATCACTGCGGCGAGCAGCAGCGTCGGCATCGCCGCCATTCAAATCGCCAAGCAATGTGGCGCGCGGGTTATTGCCTCGACGCGCGGCTCGGCGAAGAAAGCGGCGCTCTTGGGTCATGGCGCCGATCACGTCATCGCCAGCGAGGAGGAAGATTTGCCCGCTCGAGTCATGGAGATCACGGCAGGCGAAGGCGCGCGGCTCGTCTTCGACCCGGTCGCCGGGCCGATGCTGGCCGAGCTTGCCGCCGCCGCCGCGCCCTATGGCACGATTTACGAATATGGCGCGCTTCATCCCGGCGAGACCCTCTATCCGCTCATGCCGATGCTGGCCAAATCCCTCACCATCACCGGCTATCAGGTGCTCGATTATGTGCGCGAGCCGGCGCGCTTGGAGCGCGCGCGGAAAAGCATCTTCGCCGGCCTCGAATCGGGTGCGCTCAAGCCGGTCATCGACCGCACCTTCCCGCTCGACGAGATCGCCGAGGCGCATCGCTATATGGAATCGAACGTCCAGTGCGGCAAGATCGTGGTGACCGTTTGACGCCAAAGCGGATGTGCGTTGAACCGCCACCGGCAAACTGAAATAATTTGATCGCACGAGGGAGGCAAGTTCATGGCCGATTTCGAGACAGATGTGGTCACGCGCGAAATCATCCGCGGCAAGATGCTCGCCGTGGCCGACGAGATGGGCGTGGTGGTCAAGCGCAGCAGCATGAGCCCGGTGATATACGAAGTGCTCGATTTTGCCTGCGGCTTTTGCGATCCCGACGGCCAGCTCGTCTCCCAGACCAACGGCATCACGGTCTTTACCGGCACCTTCTCAATCCAGATCAACATCATTCTCGAAAAATTCCGGGGCCGCATCGAGCCGGGCGATATCTACATGCTCAACAACCCCTATGAGGGCGGCACCCATTACAATGATGTCGGCGTAATCAAGCCGATCTTCGTCGGCGGCGAGCTGTTCGCCTTCGCCATCACGATTTCCCATTGGACCGATATCGGCGGCAAGGCGCCGGGCTCGCTGCCCGCCGATTCGACCGAGATTTTCCAGGAAGGCATCTGCTTCCCCGGCATTCACATCTATAAGGCCGGCGAGCGCCAGGAAGGCGTGTTCGAGATGATCGCCCATAATGTGCGCATCCCCAAGATGGCGCTCGGCGATTTGAACGCCGCGCTCGCCTCGGTGCGCATCGCGGAAAACCGTTGCCTCGAGCTCTGCGATAAATATGGCGAGCAGGCGGTGCGCGAGACCTTCCGCCATATTCTCGAGACCAGCGAGGGCGTCAGCCGGGCGGCGGTCGCGGCGCTCCCGGACGGGGTCTATCATGCCGAGGATTGGGTCGATGGCGACGGCATCACCGAGGACCGGTTTCCGACCAAGGTCGAGGTGCGCATCGAAGGCGACGAGGTTACCTTCGATTTCACCGGCTCCAGCCCGCAGGTTCAGGGGCCGATCAATTGCTCGCGCTCGGCGCTCGTCTCCGCCGTAAAAACCGTGTTCAAGGCGGTCGTCGATCCGCAATCGCCGTCCAATGAGGGCTGGTTTCGCCCGCTCAATGTGGTGGCGCCGGACGGCACCATGTTCACCGCCACCAAGCCGGCGCCGGTCGGCTGGTATTACGAGGGCACGGCGCACGCCTCGGAACTGGCCTGGAAGGCGCTCGCCCCGATCGCGCCCAAGCGGGTCAGCATGGGCAGCGCCAACAGCCTCTGCGTTACCGTGCTCGGCGGCCTCGACCAGGAGCGCGGCGAGCCCTGGGTGATGATCGAGCCCGGCATGGTCGGCTGGGGCGCGACCGACGAGCGCGACGGCAATTGCGTCACCAGCGCCATCACCAATGGCGACACCTTCAACTATTCGATCGAGCTGCTGGAGGCGAAATTTCCGGTGCGGGTCAATCAATATGCCCTCAACACGCCGGGCGGCGTCGGCGCGGGGCGCTATCGCGGCGGCTACGGCTCGATCCGCGAATATGAAATTCTCGCCGGCGGCACGGTGCTCTCCGCCAGCTATGGCCGCTCGATCGAACAGCCCTGGTCGCGCGAAGGCGGCGAAAAGGGCTCATGCAATTATTTCGAGCTGCAAGTCGGTAATGACGAGCGGCGCGCGGCGCGGGCGCCGACCACGATCATGCAGCGCGGCGATGTGATCCGCATGTTCACCGGCGGCGGCGGCGGGCATGGCGATCCGTTCGAGCGGCCGGCCGAGGACGTGCTGGCGGAAGTGCGGGCGGAATATATCAGCGCCGAAATCGCGCGCGAGGATTACGGCGTCGTGATTGCCTCGGACGGGAAAAGCATAGACGAGAAATCCACGGCGCAATTGCGCG
>CAZUVO010000234.1:0-5706 GCA_964623955.1 uncultured Rhizobiaceae bacterium | reverse complement strand
CGAGCGCCGACGCCGCGCGCGCGGTGGATGGGGTTTTCGACTCAATCACCAATTCCCTGAAGGGCGGCGAAGAAGTGCGCCTGGTGGGATTTGGATCCTTTAGTGTCGTCAGGAGAAAGGCGACAACCGGGCGCAATCCGCGGACCGGCGAAGCGATCAACATACCGGCTTCCAACCAGCCGAAATTCAAGGCAGGCAAGGCGCTGAAGGAAGCGGTCAACTAAACATCCGCTTATGCACTAGGATGGACGCCGGCCAAGGTTTGGCCGGCGTCTGCCGTTTTATTCCAGTAAAACCAGTCTTTTATACTTGAAGTAAAAAGAATCGGAGCGAAAAGCCGTTTCGGTGCTATCTTGCCAGCGTCTTTTGCCTGGGGGCGATTAGCTCAGCTGGGAGAGCGTCTCGTTTACACCGAGAAGGTCGGCGGTTCGAGCCCGTCATCGCCCACCATCGAGGAACCGGAAAGGGCATTACCGATGGGGCAATTTCCTTGACCGGGCTTGCGCACTGCATTAAACAATACCGCCCGGTTCGGCGCGGTTTTTAGCGACTTTCCGTGTATTGGGGGTGTAGCTCAGTTTGGTTAGAGCGCCGGCCTGTCACGCCGGAGGCCGCGGGTTCAAGTCCCGTCACTCCCGCCACCCAATCGGGTTCCCGGCAATGTTTGCTGGAGGAGCTGTGAACCATGGTTGGCGCCTTTGTTTCTGTACGATTTGTTTGAGGATATGAGGGCGAAGTGAAGAATATGGATGGTGGCACCACCTTATGATCGCGTCTCAATCGTTCCTGCTCGAATATCTGCCGATCTTGATTTTCCTGGGAATTGCTGCGGTGATTTCCATTGGCGCCGTGGCTGCGTCCTACATTGCGGCGCCGCAAAACCCGGACGCCGATAAAGTTTCCGCCTATGAGTGCGGCTTTGATGCGTTCGACGATGCGCGCGGACGCTTCGATGTCCGGTTTTACCTCGTCGCCATTCTTTTCATTATTTTCGATTTGGAAGTGGCCTTCCTCTTCCCGTGGGCGGTCTCCTTCGGCGAGATCGGTCTCTACGGCTTTTGGTCGATGGTTGTCTTCCTGGGCATTCTGACCATCGGATTTATATACGAATGGAAGAAGGGAGCCTTGGAATGGGATTGAGTGGCAGCGATACGGCGAATTCGGCCGGCGCGCCGATTCCGCCCGGCGAGGCGCAAAACGCGGCGGTCAAGGTCGTGACGGATGAATTGGGCGATAAAGGGTTCGTCGTCGCCAAGCTCGACCGGCTGATCAATTGGGCGCGTACCGGGTCTCTCTGGCCGATGAGCTTCGGCCTTGCATGCTGTGGCGTCGAGTTTATGCAGGTGATCGCCGCGCGATACGACATCGACCGTTTGGGCATGATTCCGCGCGCGAGCCCCCGGCAATCCGATGTGATGATCGTTGCCGGAACGCTGTGCAACAAGATGGCGCCGGCCTTCCGCAAGGTTTATGACCAGATGCCGGAGCCGCGTTACGTCATCTCCATGGGCAGCTGCGCCAATGGCGGCGGCTATTACCATTATTCTTATTCCGTCGTGCGCGGATGCGACCGGGTGGTGCCGGTCGACGTCTATGTGCCGGGCTGTCCGCCCACCGCCGAGGCGCTGCTTTACGGCATCATGCAGCTGCAGCGCAAAATCCGGCGCACCGGAACGATTGCGCGCTAGAGCGGGCGAACAGTAGGACCATGGATCAACAGGCGCTGACAGAGCTCGCTCGCCATCTCGACGCGGCGCTTGGCGACTATCTTCAGTCGTCGGAGGTTGTCCATGGCGAGTTGAACCTGCGGGCGCCCGTCGAATCCCTCGAGCGCATTATCAAGTTTCTGCGCGACGACAGTTCCTGCCGCTTTGAAATGCTGATCGATATTTGCGGCGTCGATTATCCAGAGCGCGATCCCAGATTCGACGTGGTGTATCACCTGCTCAGCATCGGCAACAATTTGCGCATCCGCGTTAAGGTGGGCGTGGAAGAGGAGGGGGCCGTACCCTCGATGATTGGGCTCTACAACACGGCCGGATGGTTTGAGCGGGAAGTGTGGGATTTATACGGCATCTATTTCACCGACCATCCCGACCTGCGCCGCTTGCTGACGGATTACGGCTTCGAGGGCCACCCGTTGCGCAAGGATTTCCCGCTGACCGGTTATGTCGAACTGCGTTATGACGACGAGCAAAAGCGCGTCGTCTACGAGCCGGTCAAACTGACCCAGGATTTCCGCAGCTTCGATTTCATGAGCCCGTGGGAGGGAGCGGAATATATTCTGCCCGGTGACGAGAAAGCCGAAGACGCGGCACAAGAGGGCGAAGGGTCGTGAGCGAGCATCGCATCAAAAATATGACGCTCAATTTCGGGCCGCAGCATCCGGCGGCCCATGGCGTGCTGCGTCTCGTACTGGAAATGGACGGCGAGGTGGTCGAGCGCGCGGACCCGCATATCGGCCTCCTCCATCGCGGCACCGAAAAACTGATCGAGCACAAGACCTATCTGCAGGCAGTGCCTTATTTCGACCGGCTCGATTATGTCGCGCCGATGAACCAGGAGCACGCCTTTGCGCTGGCTGTCGAGCATCTCCTCGATATCGAGGCGCCGCCGCGCGCGCAATATATCCGTGTGCTCTATAGCGAGATCGGCCGCATCACCAATCACCTGCTCAACATCACCACGATGATTCTCGATGTCGGCGCGTTCACGCCTTTCTTCTGGGCGTTCGAAGAGCGCGAGATATTGATGGAGTTCTATGAGCGCGCCTCCGGGGCGCGGATGCATGCGGCCTATTTCCGCCCGGGCGGTGTCACCAGCGATTTGCCGCCCGACCTCCTCAGCGATATCGGCGCGTGGAACAAGCGCTTCCCCAAGGTGATCGACGATATCGAAAGCCTGATTACCGAAAACCGCATCTTCAAGCAGCGCACGGTCAATATTGGCCCGACCACGCCGGCAGAAGCTTTCGATTGGGGCTTTACCGGCCCCATGCTGCGCGCCGCTGGCGTCGCCTGGGATTTGCGCCGCAATCAGCCCTACGAGGTTTATGACGAGCTTGATTTCTCGATTCCGGTCGGTACCAGCGGCGACTGCTACGAGCGTTATCTGGTGCGGATGGCAGAGATGCGCGAGAGCGTGAAGATCATCGATCAGTGCCTCGCCGCCATGCCGGACGGCCCGGTCAAAGTGGTCGACAACAAGATCAGCCCGCCCAGCCGCAGTCAGATGAAAAATTCGATGGAAGCTCTCATCCATCACTTCAAGCTCTATACCGAGGGCTATCACGTACCCGCCGGCGAAACCTATGCTGCCGTTGAGGCGCCGAAAGGGGAGTTCGGCGTCTATCTGATTTCCGACGGCAGTAATAAACCCTATCGCTGCAAGATTCGGGCGCCGGGATTCGCCCATTTGCAAGCGCTGGACTATGTCAGCCGCGGCCACATGCTGGCCGATGCGGTGGCCAACCTTGCCAGCATGGATATCGTTTTCGGGGAGATCGATCGGTGAGCACGCCTGAGGCGAAATTCGAATTCACGCCGGACTATATGGAGCGCGCCAAGGCGCATATGGCGAAATTTCCGCAAGGTCGCCAGGCGAGCGCGGTGATGCCGCTCTTGGATCTCGCACAACGCCAGAACGGTGGCTGGATCTCGCGCGAAGTGATGGCTTATGTCGCCGATATGCTGGATATGGCCGAGATCCGCGTCTACGAAGTCGCGACCTTCTACACCATGTATAACCTTCAGCCGGTCGGTAAATTTCTCGTCCAGCTTTGCCGCACGACGCCGTGCTGGCTGTGCGGTGCGAACGATTTGCTGGCGGCATGCAAGGAAGAACTCGGCATCGGCATCGGCGAGACCACCGAGGACGGCGTTTTTACCCTGGTCGAAGTCGAGTGCCTCGGCGCCTGCGTGAACGCACCGATGGTGCAGATCAATGACGATTATTACGAAGACCTCTCGCCCGCGCGCATAAAGGAAATTCTTGCCATGCTGCGCCGCGGCGAGCAACCGCCCACCGGTCCGCAGACCGGCCGCCAGACCTCGGCGCCGGCGACCGGATTGACAACCCTATCAGACAGCGGAGTCGGATGATGCTGAACGATTCCGACCGCATATTCACAAATCTTTATGGCGTGCATGATTGGCGCCTTGAGGCCGCGCGCAAGCGCGGCGCGTGGGACGGCACCAGCGCGCTGATCGAAAAAGGCCAAGATTGGATCGTCGAGCAGATCAAGGAATCGGGCTTGCGCGGACGCGGCGGTGCGGGCTTTTCGACAGGGGTGAAATTTTCCTTCATGCCCAAGGAGCCGGATCCACGCCGGCCGCACTATCTCATCGTCAATGCCGACGAATCGGAGCCCGGCACTTGTAAGGACCGGGATATCATGCGCCACGATCCGCAAATTCTGATCGAGGGCTGCCTGGTTTCCGCCTTCGCCATCCGTGCCCATGCCGCCTACATCTATATCCGTGGCGAGTTCTGCCGCGAGGCCGAGGTGCTGCAGGCAGCCATCGACGAAGCCTATGAAGCGGGGATGATCGGCAAGAACGCCGCCGGCTCGGGCTGGGATTTCGATCTCTATCTCCATCGCGGTGCGGGCGCCTATATTTGCGGCGAGGAAACCGGCCTTCTGGAGAGCCTCGAGGGCAAGCCGGGCCGGCCGCGTCTCAAGCCGCCATTCCCGGCCGGTGCCGGTCTCTATGGCTGCCCGTCGACGGTCAACAATGTCGAGACCATCTCCGTTGTGCCGACGATCCTCCGGCGCGGCGCGGAGTGGTTCGGCGGTCTCGGCCGGCCCAAGAACACGGGCACAAAGCTGTTCTGCATATCGGGACACGTAAACCAGCCCTGCAATGTCGAAGAGGAAATGGGTATCCCGCTGCGCGAGCTAATCGACAAGCATGCCGGCGGCGTGCGCGGCGGTTGGGACAATTTGCTTGCTGTGATCCCCGGCGGCTCTTCGGTTTCGCTGCTGCCAAAATCGATTTGCGACACTGTACTAATGGATTTCGATTCTCTGATTGCCGAGAAATCCGGCCTCGGCACGGCGGCGGTGATCGTCATGGACCGATCAACCGATGTGGTCGAGGCAATTTCCAGGTTTTCGCATTTCTACATGCATGAAAGCTGCGGCCAGTGCACGCCGTGCCGTGAAGGCACGGGCTGGGTCTACCGCATGATGCAGCGCCTCATTCACGGCGACGCGTCGGTTGAGGAGATCGATCTGTTGTGGGATGTGGTCGGCCAGATCGAGGGGCATACGATCTGCGCGCTGGGCGATGCGGCGGCATGGCCGGTGCAGGGATTGATCCGGCATTTTCGTCCCGAGTTGGAACAGCGCATCCTGGCGCGCCAGGGCATCCCACGGGATGCCGGCGCACCACAGGCGGCATGAGGTAGCGAGGCGATGCCGAAACTAACGATCGACGGCGTTGAAGTGGAAGTCGCGGACGGCTCGACCGTCATGCAGGCTTGCGAGGAGGCCGGCGCGGAAGTGCCGCGCTTTTGCTATCACGACCGTCTGTCGATCGCCGGCAATTGCCGCATGTGCCTGGTGGAAATGGAGAAGTCGCCCAAGCCCATCGCCTCCTGCGCGATGCCGGCGGGCGAGGGAATGGTAATCCACACCAACACGCCGGAGGTCAAAAAGGCGCGCGAAGGGGTGATGGAGTTCCTGCTCATCAACCATCCGCTCGA
>CAZUVO010000233.1:4297-5740 GCA_964623955.1 uncultured Rhizobiaceae bacterium | reverse complement strand
GAAGATCAAAGAGCAGGCCGCAGCAGGCACCCTGCCGATGCCGAGCCGCTCGCGCCCGGCGACCGGGCGTAAAAAGAAACGCCCCTCGGACGAGCGCGGCGAGGGCGGCAAACGCCGCAAGTCGAGCGATCGCGGAGAACGAAGCGAGCGCAAGGAACGCGCTTCCGTGCCGGCCAAGCGCAAGAAGAGCTTCCGCGAGCAGGCGGAGGAGATGCGCCGCGAGAAGCTGCGGCAAAAGAGGCGCAAGGCGCAGGAAGCCGAAGCGAAGAAGCGGGCGAAACGACGCGGCGCCGCCAAGCCGAAGGGCAAGTCGGCGGATAAAGCCGCCGAAGAGCCCGCGGAAAAAGAGACCAAGCTCACCCGCCGCCAAAGACGCGCCGCCCAGGCGGAGAAGCGCGAAAAAGACGGCGGGTCAAAGGAAGAGAATGAGAGCGGCAAATGGCAAGAGGACAAGAAGCCTCCGTCGCGCCGGGCCAAGGGCAAGAAACGGACGCCCAAGCGCTAGAGACGGGACGCAAGCTATTTGCCCGGTCCTGCCGGTTCGTCACCGGCGCCGTCGCGATGACAGGATTGCCCGATACGGCACTGGCGGAAATCGCCTTCGCCGGCCGTTCCAATGTCGGCAAGTCGAGCGTGATCAACGCCCTGACCGGACAGACGGCCCTCGCGCGGACCTCGAACACGCCCGGGCGCACGCGGGAGATCAATTTTTTCGAGCTTGAGGGCCGGCTGATGCTTGTCGACCTGCCGGGCTATGGCTATGCCAAGGCGCCCAAGGGCGTGGTCAAGGCCTGGGCCGACCTGGCCGAAAAATATCTCAAGGGGCGGCGGACATTACGCCGGGCTTGCCTCCTCATCGATGCCAGGCGCGGCTTCATGGCGAGTGACAGGGCGGTCATGGCGGCGTTGGACGAGGCGGCGGTCTCTTACCTCGTGGTTCTCACCAAGGCGGACAAATTGAAAGCCGGGCCGTTGGAGAAGCTGTTGCGCGAATTCGAGGATACGCTGAAGAGCCACACCGCCGCCTATCCGGTGGCGCTGGCGACGAGCGTACGCACCGGCCAGGGCATCGCCGAATTACGCGCCCATCTCGCCGCGCTGGCGAGCGCGAGCGGAAATCATTAAGGGCCAGTGCCATGACGACAAAGAATATCAGCG
This sequence comes from uncultured Rhizobiaceae bacterium, assembly GCA_964623955.1. Taxonomy (GTDB): domain Bacteria; phylum Pseudomonadota; class Alphaproteobacteria; order UBA828; family UBA828; genus PTKB01. Next base: position 4,582 of record CAZUVO010000233.1, on the reverse strand, counting down.
AGACGAAGAAGTGGCTGCGCGCGGCGCAGACCATCTCCGAAGCCCTGCCCTATATGCGGCGCTTCGCGGGGCGCACCTTTGTGATCAAATATGGCGGCCACGCCATGGGCGACGCCTCGCTCGCGGAGAATTTCGCCAAGGATGTCGTGCTGCTCAAGCAGGTCGGCATCAACCCGGTGGTGGTGCATGGCGGCGGACCGCAGATCGCCAAAATGCTCGAGCGCCTGGGTATTGAAAGCAGCTTCGTGAACGGCCTCCGGGTAACCGACGAAGCCGCCATCGAAG
>CAZUVO010000233.1:0-4281 GCA_964623955.1 uncultured Rhizobiaceae bacterium | reverse complement strand
CGGGCACCATCAACAAAGAAATCGTCAGCACCATCAATGCCGCCGGCGGCACGGCCGTGGGCCTGAGCGGCAAAGACGGCAAGCTGCTTGAAGCGCAGCGCGTGGTGCTGGCCGACAGCGACAGTCCGGACGGCCTCGGATTTGTCGGCGAGCCGGCCCAGGTCAATATCGGCGTGCTGCAATCCTTCGAAAAATCGCACATCATCCCGGTGGTCGCGCCGATCGGCATCGGACCCGAGGGCGAGACCTATAACATCAATGCCGACACCGCCGCCGGCGCGATCGCCGCGGCCATGTCGGCGGCCAAGCTCATTCTGCTGACCGCCGTCGCCGGTGTACTCGACGAGAACAGCGAGCTGATCAGCGAGCTCGACGTCGCCGAGACGGAGAAGCTGCTGGCAAGCTCGGTCATCACCGGCGGCATGATCCCGAAACTGCAAACCTGCCTCTCGGCGCTCAGCGACAATTGCGAAGCGGCGCATATTCTCGATGGCCGTGTCCCGCATTCGCTGCTGCTGGAGATTTTCACCGCCCATGGCACCGGCACCATGATCCTGCCGGGCGAAAGCTGAGCGAGGGTTCAGCCGGCCTGTTGCAGCCGTTCGAGGAAGCGCTCGCGCGCCGGCGGCACGGTCGAGCCGGCAAAGATATGCGCAGCGAGGAACCAGCCGGTCAGATGAAGCGCGTCGCGTAGGGCCGCCTTCTCCGGCGGTGCGGCTTCGGGCCGCCACAGAAACTCGGGCAGAGGCAGCAATTTTTCGCGCCATTCCGCACCCGCCGCCGTCGAGACCGCTCGGCCCGAGCGCGGCGACACATAGCGCAGGTCCTCGGCCTCCCCGGTGACGGCGCAGGCCGTGAGATCGAGGCCAAAGCCAAGCTCCGCGAGAAGCTCGAGCTCGAACCGCGCATAGGACGCGCCCCAATCCTCGCCATTTTCAATCTCTTCGCCGAGCTGGACAAATTGCTTATAGAGCGCTGGATAGGGGTAACGCTCGGGCAGCGCCGCCTCGACCACCGCACAAGCCGCCGAGAGCGCCGAGAGACGCAGCGCATCGTGCAGCAGCCCCGCCGCCGCCGCATGCGCCAATTCGCAGCGAAAATTGCCGAGATGTTCCTCAAGACGCGCCCGCCACACCGCGCTCACCACATTGCCCGCCTGGTAGAGGCCGCGGGCGCGCCGCCCCTGGCCGCCGCGCACCAGCCCGGCATGGCGGCCATGGGCCTCGGTAAACAGCATCACCACCGACGCGGTTTCGCCGTGCCGGCGGGCCGACAGAACGATGCCCTTGTCGCTCCATTCCATGGCACGCATATAGCATGCGCCGGGGCTTTCAGCGCCGTAAAACCCAAAATTGCCAGTAAAAGTTGACCTTTAATTAATCTTATAAATGCAGAGTAAAGATGAATAAATTGCCCCAAGCCACCGTGAAGAACTGAGCCAATGAGCCAAGCAGGCGCACAAAGCGCCCCACCCTTTTCGGACAGCAGCAAGCAGACGACGGGATATGATCTCGCCGACGTCGATGTGGTGCTGTTCAGCCCCGTCCAGAACACGAGACGGATCATCCGGGACGCCATCCATGGCGCCGGGTTTCGCCGCGTCAATGTGGTTCAGACGATCGAAAAACTGCGCTACGCCATTCGCGATGGCGGGTTCGACATGCTCGTGCTTGAAGCCAAGGCGCATCTCGATGCGGTCTGCGAACATATTGGCGATATCCGTCACGGCCGGCTCGGCGACAATCCGTTTCTCGTCATCAACGTCATCACCTGGGAACCGAGCGATGAGGTTATTCGCACCTTCATCGACGCCGGTGCCGACGATATCATCGTCATGCCCATTTCCATCGGTGCGGTCACCAGCCGCGTCGACAACATCATCGAGAACCGCAAGAAGTTTATCGCCACCTTGCGCTATGTCGGCCCTGACCGGCGCACTCAGAAACGCGGCGCAGAATCGGAGCTGAAGGGTTTTGAAGTGCCCAACGGGGTGCGCTACAAGGCCACCGGCGACGTATCGGCGAAAGTGGATTTGGAGAAAATTTCGCGCGCCAATTCCATCGTTACCGAGCACCGGCTGCGCCGCATAACCCTGCAGTTCTGTAAAATGGCTTCGCAGGCAGAGCGTTTCGTACAGCAAAATCCCGGCAAACCGGTCGCCGACGGTGATTTGTCGGAAATGTCCGATGCGGTGCTCTACATATCACGACATGTCGAAAACGATTCACGCTCGGAGATTCGCCAACTGGTGGAATCGCTGCAAAATGTCATGGCCGAAGCCGAGGTCGACGACGTACCGGCTTCCGATCTGTTCGCCCTGCTCCGCGTCCATGGCGAAGCGCTACTTGGGCTCCAGCGCGGCGAAGAGGAAGCGAGCGATTTGATCGTGCGGGCGATCTTCACGGCGACCAAGGTCATCGACAAGCGGGTCAAAAAACGGCGGCAAGCTGCCGGCGAAGACGGCTCAGACGAGATCTAGCTGTCAAATTCGAGGCCGAGGTCGCGGTAGCGTTCCGGGTCGTCGCGCCAGCCTTCCCGTACTTTCACGAATAGAAACAAATGCACCCGGCGTTCCAGCAGGTCCTCGAGCTCGGTGCGCGAGTCCTGGCCGACCGATTTGATGCGCTGGCCGCCTTTACCGAGAACCATCGCTTTATGTGAATCGCGCGTCACATAGACGATTTGCTCGATCCGGACCGAACCGTCCTTCAACTCGCGCCAGCTCTCGGTTTCCACGGTGAGCGAATAGGGCAATTCCTGATGCAATTGCAGGAACAGCTTTTCGCGGGTGATCTCGGCTGCCAGAAGACGCTCGGAAATATCGCTTAATTGATCTTCCGGATAGAGCCACGGCCCCTCGGGCAGCAATCCCAACAGATGGCCGAGCAGATCCTCGACCCCCTGCCCGTCGAGCGCGGAAATCATGAAAATGCGTTCGGTCGACACGCCATCGTCCAACGCGGCGGCGAGCGGCAGCAATTTCTCCGGCGCCACCTGGTCGATCTTGTTGATGGCGACCTGCGCCTTGCGTCCCGATTTCTTTAGGCTTTCGCGGATGCGTTCGGTGTCGGAATCGAGGCCGCGCGTGGCATCGACGAGAAGAAGGATAATGTCCGCATCCTCCGCGCCGCGCCACGCCGCATGCACCATGGCGCGCTCCAGGCGCCGCCGCGCGTTCTGGAAGATCCCCGGCGTATCCACCAGCACGAGCTGCGCCGCGCCTTCGACACGGACGCCACGCACGCGTGAGCGCGTGGTCTGCACCTTGGGCGAGACGATGGTCACTTTTGTGCCCACCAAACGGTTCACCAGGGTGGATTTGCCGACATTGGGGGCGCCGAGAATGGCGACAAATCCGGCGCGTTTCGGCTGCGCCGGCTCAGCCATCATCACCCGCCAGGCGGTGCAATAACTGCTTGGCCGCTGCCTGCTCGGCAGCCTGCTTGCTGCCGCCGGTCGCCACAACACCGGGCAAATCGCCGATCCGCGCTTCGATCTCAAACTGCGGCGCATGGGCCGGGCCCTGCTGCCCGACCAGGTGATAGGCCGGCAACACACCGTGATTCGCCTGCGCCCATTCCTGCAAGGCGGTCTTCGCATCCCGCGGCGGGCTTTTGTCCCCGGCCATGGGCGCCGACCAGTACTGACGCACAAAATTGGCCGCAACCTCATAACTGCCATCGACGAAGAGAGCCGCGATCACCGCCTCGCAGGCGTCTGCCAGATTGGCGGAATTGTCGCGCCCGCCGCTTTCGTCCTCACCCTTGCCGAGGATCAAATATTTTCCGAGCTCAAGCTGGCGCGCGATCCGCTCCAACGCTTCGCGCCGGACCAGCGCGGTGAAGCGCCGCGCCAAGGCGCCCTCGCTCTCGCCGGGATATTCCAGGTGAAGCATCTCGGCCACGGCCAGGCCAAGCACCCGGTCGCCGAGAAATTCGAGCCTCTGGTTGGATTGGACGTTGCCTTTGACTGCGCTCGGATGGGTGAGCGCGCGGGCCAGTAATTGGCGATCCTCGAAGCGGTGCAGCAGCTTCTCCTCGAGCGCTTCGGCGATGGCCTGGACGCCGGTCGCGTCGATGGCTGGCGGAGCCGTGCGGCGGTCGGCCACTAATCCACCGCGTCGAACAGGCGCTCGACCCGGGTCGCCTTGCCCCATTTCCAGATTTCCCAAATATCCGCGGCGCCGTTGGTCGAATAGAAAATGAATTCCGCCCGGCCGATCAAATTCTCAGCCGGGATGAACCCCACGCCCGAATAGGAATTGTCGATCCGGCTGTCGAG
>CAZUVO010000232.1:0-5745 GCA_964623955.1 uncultured Rhizobiaceae bacterium | reverse complement strand
CCTTTATGGCCTCGGCTTTTCCGGCAATGGCGTCGGGCCGACCATGATCGGCGCCAAGATCCTCGCTTCGCTGGTGCTGGGTAAGCGCGACGAATGGTCGGGTTGCGGGTTGGTGCGCGACGGTGCCGGCCTGTTTCCGCGTGAGCCGATCCGCTATTTCGGCGGCGGCCTAGTGCTCGCCGCCAACCGGCGCAAGGAAGCGGCGGAGGATCGCGGGCGCAAACCCGGCCCGCTCACCCGCACCCTCGCCGGCCTCACGCCCCCCGGCCTGGTGCCGGTCAAGGGTGGCAATACGCCGGCGGATTAACAAGTCGGATTGGCGCGCAAAATCTGCAGCAATCTGGACATAACTTAAGCACGGGTGCTAACGTTTTAGCCCTGAACAGGGAAGGTAATCTGGGGATTCCCGATTGATGCCGGTCTTGCAGTCGTGACACGGCGATCAGATTACGGGGCGATCCGGAAGAGAGGTGTGTCATGGCGCTGCTTGATCGATCCGCATGGTACGACATTGCCCGCTCGACGAACTGGACTCCGAAATACATAGCGGAAGAGGAACTCTTCCCACCCGATCAGAGCGATCCTTATGACATTCCGATCTCGGAGTGGGAAACCTTCGACGAGCCCTACAAGGTCTCCTACCGGGAATATGTCAGCGTGCAGCGCGAGAAGGACGCGGGCGCCTATTCGGTCAAAGCGGCATTGATGCGTTCGAACTATTACGAGCAAGCCGATCCGGCATATCTAAGCCTGCTCAAGATGCATTACGGCGCGATCGCCTTGTCGGAATATGCCGCATGCCAGTCCGATGCGCGGATGACGCGCTTTTCGAAATCGCCCTCGATGCGCAACATGGCGACCTTCGGCATGCTGGATGAATTGCGCCACGGCCAGATTCAGCTTTATTTTCCGCATCAGTTGGTGACCTTAGACCGCCAATTCGATTGGGCGCACGAAGCGGCCCACACCAAGAATTGGGCGACGCTTGCCGGGCGTCACGCGCTCGACGATGTGATGATGACGCGCGACGCCGCGACCACATCGCTGATGCTCAACTTCGCGTTCGAGACCGGCCTCACCAATGTGCAGATGATCGGCCTCTCCGCCGATGCCGCGAACATGGGCGACTTCACCTTCGCCAACCTGATCACCAGCATCCAATCGGACGAGGCCCGTCACGCGCAGATCGGCACGCCGGTTATCGAAATCATGATCCGCAATGGACACAAAGCCGAGGCGCAGCAGGCGGTCGATGTCGCGTTCTGGCGGATCTGGCGGGTGTTTGCGCTCTTGACCGGAATCCCGATGGACTATTGGTTCCCGCTTGAGAAGCGCGATCGCTCGTTCAAGGAATATATGCACGAGTTCGTCATCACCCAGTATGAGCGCCAACTGCTCGATGTCGGCCTCGAGCGGCCGTGGTATTGGGATCATTTCCTCGAAGATATCGAGACTCACCATCACTGCCAGCAGGCCGGTATCTGGTCATGGCGCAATACGGTTTGGTGGAACCCGACCGGCGGACTCGGGCCCGACGAGCGCGATTGGCTCGAGGAAAAATATCCCGGATGGAACAGCACGTTCGGCAAATATTGGGGTGTGATCATCGACAATCTTCGCAACGGCCGCCCCGAGAAGACAGAAGCGGTGGGCATGCCGGCGCTCTGCAACATGTGCCAGATCCCGATTTCCAACAAAGGCGGCGTGGAGTGGAAGGCGCGGATCTACCAACGCGAATATGAAGGACGGCGCTATAATTTCTGCACGCCTGTATGCCGCTGGGTGTTCGATACCGAGCCGACGCGCTACAAGGATTGGGATACCATCGTCGACCGCATGTATAACGGCGAGATCGACCCGCCGACCGCCGAGAGCATCCTGCGCTATATGGGCTCGGGCGTGGTCAGCGAAGGCGGCCGCGACGCGCATGATTACGATTGGGTGAAAGGCTACGACCGGGCCTCGTCCGGCGAAGCGGCGGAGTAACGCCATGGCGTCGGTGGCGGTTCTCTCGCGCTTGCAATTCGATGCCCACACCCGGGTGATCGACGTCGAGGACGAATTCGCCATGGACGAAGTGGCGGCGGCGTGCGCCGCGCCGGCGGTCGGCTACCAGACCACCCATCCCGATCCGTCAAAACCCTTGCGCGTGCGCCTGACGACGGACGATGACAGCGCGCCGGTATTGGCCCGCGAGTTGACCGTAAAGGAAGCCGGCTTCGCGCATTTCGAATGCATCGACGTTTACGTCGAATAATCTAGGGCCGTGGGACGGGAATATGAGCGAGACCGAGGCGCAGGCGAAATCGAAGAACATGGCTGGCCCCCTATTGCGCGGCGGCGAAATCGCCCTGGCGGCGTGCGACGCGATTCAAGAAGACAATCCGGACAAGGAGATTCTTATCGAAGATCACCGGACCTATCTTCGTGTCGAAGCCGAGGGCGGACTGATCATCCGCCGCGAGACGATGGAAGCGATTCTCGGGCGCCCGTTCCGCATGCAAGAGCTCGAAGTCAATCTGTCCGGGTTCTCCGGCCAGATCGAGACCGATGAAGACTATATGCGGTGGTATCTCAAACTTACGCTTTAGCGACGGAGAAACCGATGAGCACCGAAGATCTTTCTAAGCCGCTGAAGACCTGGAGCCATCTGGTCCACAACAAGCGGCGGCCGACCGAATACGAAATCGTCTCGACCAACATGCTGTGGAGCACCCGGGACCAAGGCGCGCCGTGGGCCATGGGGCCGGAAATCCCGATGAGCGAGTGGTATGTCAAATACCGCAATCAAAGCCCGCTCAAGCACGCCGACTGGGACGCCTTCCGCGATCCGGACCAGCTCGTCTACCGCGCCTACAATATGATTCAGGATGGGCAGGAATCCTTTGTCGATGCCCTGCTCGACGATCATAGCCGAAACCATCACGATCTCGGGCTTTCGCCCAATTCCGTCGCGCGACTCGCGCGCTTCTATACGCCGGCGCGGTTTGTCGTTCACACGGTGCAGATGGCGTCGGCCTATCTCGTGACCATGGCGCCGGCCAGCACGGTCGAAAACTGCTTCATGTTCCAGTCGGCGGATCAGCTCCGCTGGGTGTCGCGTATCGCGTACCGCACCGCCGAGCTTTCCGCCACACACGCGGATGCCGGTTTCGACCGGGATGAGCGCCAATATTGGGAGGACGATGAAGCCTGGCAGGGCTTCCGTGAGCTGATGGAAAAAACTCTCGTTACCTGGGATTGGGCGGAACAGTTCACCGCCTTGAACCTGGTGGCGAAACCGGCCATCGACGAGGTCCTGTTAAAACGGTTCGCCGGCCTTTGCCGGGATGACGGCGATACCCTGACCAGTCTCCTTTTGGACGCCCAGATGACCGATAGCATGCGTTCCCGCCGGTGGACCACGGCCCTGGTCGCATTTGCCCTGGAGGATAGCGAAAGCGGCAACAAGGACGTCCTCGACAATTGGCTCGCCAAATGGGTGCCGCTCGGCAATCGGGCGATCGAGGCATTCTGCGACGGTCTTGGCCCGGAGGGCGCCGGATTTGCCGCGACAGCCGTGGCCGATGCGGCGAAATTCCGCGCCGATATGGGATTCGACGCTTAACTAATTCGGCACGCGCCTTAGAAAAATTCGATGCGCTGCGCCGCCGGGTCGGCGAGGGCCACGGTCAGATGGTGGGCGAGGCGGGCCGACCAGGCCGCAACTCCGGCCGCGTCGCGCACCTGGTCGTTGCGCAGCTCGACGAGAATATGCGGCAGGCCGCGCCCCAGGCCATATTCCGGAATGGCGAAATCGCTCAAGGGATCGAAGCCATAGGGCTGGTTTTCGCCGACGCGATGCCCCTCCTCGCGGAGCGCCGCCAGCATCGGCAAGGCGACGCGCCCGTCGCGGTCCCAGCAGATCGAGATCTCCCAGGGGCGGTCCTCGTCGTCGGAGGTCATGGCCGGGGTGAAGCTGTGGATCGCGGCGAGCAGCGGCACCAGCCCGCCGGTCTCGAACTTGTCGAGGAAATAGCGAATCTCCTGATGATAGGGCTCGAAAAAGGCGGCGCGGCGCGCAGCGATATCCTCGGCGCTTAAGTTCTGATTGCCGGGAATGGGGCGGCCGTCGGCGACGGGCGGCACCAGATCCGGCGCCGCCTCGGGGCGGTTGCAATCGATCAAGAGGCGCGAATAGCCGGCGAGGATTGCCGGCGCATCCATGAGGACGGAGAGCTGGCGCGTCACCGCCGCCGCGCCGATATCCCAGCCGATATGGTCTTCGAGGGTCTCGCGCGAAAGGCCGAGATCGTTCAGCCCTTCGGGGATGGCGCAGCTCGCATGGTCGCAAATGAGCAACAGCGGCGCCGTGCCCTCTTCGTTCAGGGTCTCGAAGGGCGGCGGATCGTTCGCGCCGATCAGCGCCTCAGCCATGGCCTATTCGCCGAGCGGATAGATGCGCCGCGCATTGGTGCGCCCGACGAGATCGACGATGCGCTCCGCCTCGCCCGCCGCCAGCTCGTCCTCGTCGATCCAGCGGCCAAGCGCGCGGCCGAGGCTGGTGCGGAAGCGCAGCGCGCCGAGATAATAAAGCTCCGACAGGCCAAACGCGTCCGACGAATAGAGCTGCTTGGTGAAGGGCGCCAGGTCGAGCGCCTCGTCCATGATGCGCTGATAGCTCGGGCCCACCCAGTTCTGCACGAAGCCGACATCGAAATAGACGTAAGGGAAATTCTCGGCGATCAGCCCGGCCTGGCGGTGGAACGGGTAGCAATGGAGGAGCGTGATGGGGAATTCCCACGCCTCGGCCTCGCGGATGAACGGCGTCAGCAGGCTGGGATCGACCTTATTGAGCTCGATATCCGGATCGCCGATGCCGATATGGAACTGCATCGGATAGCCCTTCTCGCGCGCGATATCGGCGCCGGTCCAGATCAAATGACGCTCCAGCACCGAATCCGTGATGCGCGCATTGCCGCTCTTCTCGACCTCGGCGAGCCAGTCGCCGGCGGCGCGCGCCACCTCGCCCGGCCCGGGCGGGGCGTAATCGATGGCAAGCGTCGAGCGGTAGGCCGCGACTGTCTTGAGACCGACCACATTGTCATGCAGGGAATCGCGGAGCGCCGCCTCGAAAGCGTCGCTATAGCCGGCGGCGGTGACGCCGCCCGCCTCGGCGACGCGCTCGGCGACCGATTCCATGCGCACCACTTCGCGCGACGGCACGCCGGCGATCTCGCCGAGTTCCTCGACCGTGCACAGCTCTTCCGGGCGGTTGCCGGAATCGACGAGCAGCGCCTCGAACCCGCCGGCGCGGAGAAAGCGCTTGTTGACCTCAGCCGCGCCGAGCTCGAGCCGCCGCGCGATATAATCCTCGGGTGCGGCGAACTTGGGCAGATCGAGGATCGGCGCGCACCAGCGCCGGATGGATAGCGCCACCGGCTTGTCCCAGTGGCTGGTGCCGGCGGGCGCGGGCGCATAGGCCTCGCTGATCGCGTCCTCGAATTGTTCGCTCGTCAAATCTTCCGGCACCACGCCGTGGCAATGATGGTCGATGAGCGGAATGTCCTTGCCGATGTCGCTGCTCATAATGGCTGTCCCGTTTGGCCGGAGGTTGAGGGGCGGGAATTGTCGCCAAATCCTTCGCCCCTGTCGATCCATCTTGGCGTGTTTTCTTGCCTCCCCAGCGTGTTAGATTGCGCGAAATCAAACTTTCAGGGAGAGGCAACGAAACATGGCTATCACATTGCAGGGTAAAGCGGCGAT
>CAZUVO010000231.1:0-5758 GCA_964623955.1 uncultured Rhizobiaceae bacterium | reverse complement strand
AAATTCGTTATATTTGCACGCGAAGGACCTGGTCGCACTATCGGGCCCGAAAGTCGCGATCATCTGTTTGATCGGCGTCGCGGTAGGGGTTCTGCTGGGCATCGCGGAAATCGTATTTGGCCTCAGTCTCGCCAGTTTTCTAACGTCGTACGAAATTATCGAAAGCAAGGGCGATCATGCCGAATGGCTGAACGATGTCGCGACACCACTGATTCTGGTCCTCGTGTTGGGTGTTGTCGTGGCGGTTTTTCGCTACCTCTCGTTCAACGTTCCGAATTATGCCCGACAATTGCTGATGCGGAAGATCAGGCAGTTGGTCAACGAGGAAACTCTGAGAGAGCAAGGGGATATCTCGGAGCTCTCGGTTGCCAATGTTAGCCACATCATGGTGAATCTTTCCCCGGGGACCGGAAATTACCTGAATGCGGTGTCTTCCTTTCTCTTGGCGAATGTCAGGCTGTTTGTTTTGTTGGCCGGTTTGTTTTCTCTTTCCACACAATTAAGCCTGATCGCCATCGCCACCATCGGCCTCTTCGGATTGCCGACACTTCTATTCCGGAAGTTCTATGTCAGAGTCTCCCAGTCCGCTTATGACGAGACCGCAAACTTCACCCAAAATATAGTACGCAATGTTCGAAATGTATTGTTGTTGAAATTTAGCGGTAAAATTGGCGAGGAGCGGGAAAAACTCTCGAACAATAATGAGAGAATATATAAATACTTAATGCTATATCACTTCATCTATTTTGGAAATATGGTTTGGCCAAACCTTTTGGCCGTTTTCGTCGTCGTAATGATAGTGGCAATTAATTACGAGGTGAATTTCGTAGCCAATTTGATGCTCGTGCCGTTCGTGTTCCTGTTGAGCAGGATTGCCGCGGCGATCAGCGATATCACGGGAAGTTATGGAAGGTACCAGTTAAACAAGCCGGCATGCATGGAGATGATCTCCTACAACAACCTTTTGCTCGATATTAAAATGCCGCCCGCACCCAGCGGCGATATAGATATAGAGCAGCCGAATACCCTCTCGGCTCAAGGATTGAGCATCGGCCGAGGCAAGGAACTCATTCGCGATATCGATATCGATCTCGACCGAGGCGAATTGCTGTTGATTAGCGGAGAATCGGGTATAGGGAAAACGACGTTGATTTATACCATACTTGGACTGTTGCATCCGATGCGCGGTCACGTTTACTGGAACGGAATCGACTTGTTCGATATAAACCCGAAGTCATTCAGGCCCCATATATCCTACTCCGGCTCGGACCCGTTCCTCATTGATGCGACAATCGAGGAAAATATCCGGCTTGGGCAGAATGAGTCGGAAAAATATCCGGGAGACATAGATATTGTAACCAACGCGGCATCATGTGAATTTGTCGATAAATTGGAGGGAAATTTAAACTTCAAATTAAAGGAAGGCGGCGATGGTATTTCCGCCGGACAACGGCAGCGAATTTCCATAGCGCGGGCATTGTTGCGAAATCCAAAGGTTCTTATTCTTGACGAGGCAACGTCGAATATAGACATGGAGAGAGAAAGGGAAATTTTTACCAGAATTCGAAATATATATCCCGACATGATGATAATTTTGGTATCTCACAGAGATTCAATAAGAGAATTCGCTACAAAGACATTGAAATTATAATATTTTGACGATGTTCGTTGCGAAGAAGAGAAATTGATTAAAGCTGATTAAACCCCATTCGCCAGTTCGTCTAATAGTGTGACTGCAAAAAATATCCTAAATATCGATGACCTCGCGGCCGTTGCCGAGACCTTGCGCGCCGAGGGGCGCCGGATCGCCCTGTGCCACGGCATGTTCGATCTCATTCATCTCGGTCATGTCCGCCATCTGCAGCGCGCGCGCGAGGAAGGCGATGTGCTGATGGTCACGGTGACCGCCGATGCCTATTCGCGCAAAGGTCCGGGCCGGCCGGTCTTTACCGACATGCTCCGGGCCGAGGCGCTGGCGGCGCTCGCATGCGTCGATTATGTCGCCATCAACCACGCCGATTCGGCGGAAGAGGTGATCGCCAAACTCAAACCCGATATCTACGCCAAAGGCAGCGATTATCGCGACGCGGAGGATGACCTTTCCGGCAAGATCGTGGTCGAGAAAAACGCCGTCGAGGCCCATGGCGGGCGCATTCATTTCACCGACGAGATCACCTTCTCCTCTAGCCAAATCCTCAATCGCCATTTCGGCATCTTCCCCGAGGAGACCGACCAATATCTGCGCGAGTGCCGCGCGGATGCGGAATTTGAGAACGTCTCGCGCGAGATGGAGAAGATCGCCGACAAGAAAGTGCTGATCATCGGCGAGGCGATCATCGATCGCTACACCTTCGTCACGCCGATGGGCAAAAGCGCGAAGAGCCCGGCGATTTCCGTGCAACACCAGCGCACGGAAGATCATGCCGGCGGTACCTTGGCCGTCGCCAACCATGCCGCCGCCTTTGTCGACACGGTCGCGCTCGTCACCGGCCTTGGCGGCAAGGGCGCCCAGGGGCTCGATGGCGAGGCCTTTCTGCGCGGCCATCTGCGCGACAATGTCGAGCCGCATCTGTTCGAGTTCAGCGAGGCGCAGACCATCGTCAAGGAACGCTTCGTCGATTCCGACACCATGGCAAAATTGTTCGAAATGTATTTTTTCGAGCCCTCGCCCCAGGCCACGGATGCGGAAGAGGCGGCTGTCTGCCGCTGGCTGGAAAAAAACCTTGCCGCATTCGACGCCGTTATCGTGCCGGATTACGGCAACGGCATGATCACTCCGCGCATGATCGAGGTGATTTGTGCCCACAGCCCCTATCTCGCGGTCAATGCCCAGCTCAACAGCGGCAATCGCGGCTATCACGTGATCACCCGCTACCCGAAGGCCGATTTCATCTGCATGAACGAGCCCGAGCTGTGGCTCGCAAGCCACAACCGCCACGATCCGACCGACGTGCTGGCGCGCGAAATCATGGCCAAGCTCGGCGCGGAGTGCATCGCGGTGACGCAAGGCGTCAAGGGCTTGCTCGCCATCCATAAGGATCTCGCGGCGCCGCATCACGTGCCGGCGCTGTCGTCGAAAGTGGTCGACCGGGTCGGCGCGGGGGATGCGTTCCTCTGCATCGCCGCGATATGCCTCGCCACGGGATTGTCGCCCAAATTGGCGGCCTTCGCCGGGGCCGCCGCCGCCGCGCTCGAGGTACAGATCGTCGGCAATCAACGATCGGTGGAGCGCGCCTCGCTGCTGCAGTATATTTCGGTCCTGCTTAAGTGATTTTTATGGAAAATCCCGACATCTTTCGCAGCCGCCCCTGGGGCAGGTATGAAATTCGCGTGTGCAGAAGAAGGGCGCCGCTCACATGAAATGTCTCGTTACCGGCGGCGCCGGATTCGTCGGCAGTCACATTACCGACCGACTGCTCGGCGACGGCCATGATGTCACCGTCCTCGACAATTTCGCCTCCGGCCGGGCGGAAAATCTCGACGCTTGCCGCGACAATCCCGCGCTCAGCTTTCACGAGGTGGATATCGCCGATTACGCCAATGCGGCGCCCCATTTCAAGGATGTCGATTGGGTGTTCCATGTCGCCGCGCTCGCCGATGTGGTGCCCAGCATCGAGCATCCGCTGCGCTATCACCATTCCAACGTCGACGGCACCATCGCCACGCTTGAAGCGTCGCGTCAGGCCGGGGTGAAGCGGCTGGTCTATATGGCGTCCTCTTCGTGTTATGGCCTGCCGGATGAATTTCCCACGCCGGAGACCGCCGAAATCCGCGCCATGTACCCTTACGCGCTGACGAAAAATCTCGGCGAGCAATATGTCATGCATTGGAGCCGCACCTACGGCCTGCCATGCAACAGCTTGCGCGCCTTCAACATCTTCGGCCCGCGCGCCCGCACCACCGGTTCCTACGGCGCCGTGTTCAGCGTGTTCCTCGCGCAAAAGCTCGCCGGCAAGCCGCTGACCGTGGTCGGCGACGGCAGCCAGACCCGCGATTTCACCTTTGTCAGCGATATCGTCAACGCCCTCGTCATGACGGTGGAGAGCGAAGTGTCTGGCGAGATCATGAATGTCGGCACGGGCAACCCGAAAAGCGTCAATGAGATCGTCGCCATCCTGGGCGGCGACGTGACCTATCTGCCGAAACGCCCTGGCGAGCCCGATTGCACCCAGGCCGATATCGCCAAGATTCAAAAGCTGATCGGCTGGCGCGCCGAAATGCCGTTCGAAAAGGGCGTCGAGATCATGCTGGAGCATATCGAAATGTGGCGCGACGCCCCGGTCTGGACCGAGAGCTCGATCGAAAAGGCGACCGAGAACTGGTTCCGCTTCCTCGGCAGGTCCGAAACATGACCGCCGGGCGGCAACATCATGTGTTGGTGACCGGCGGCGCCGGCTATGTCGGCAGCCAGCTCGTCCCCAAACTGCTCGCCGCCGGACACAAGGTAACCGTGCTCGATCTCTATCTGTTCGGCGAGGATGTGCTCGCCGGCAGCCGCAATGATCCGAACCTGACGGAAGTGCGCGGCGATCTGCGCGACCGCGCCACCGTCGAGACCGCGCTCAAAGGCTGCGATACGGTGATTCACCTGGCCTGCGTTTCGAACGATCCCTCCTTCGATCTCAATCCCGAGATCGGCAAGGAGATCAATTACGACGCTTTTCTCATCCTCGTCGACGCCGCGAAGGCGGCAGGCGTCGGGCGCTTCGTCTACGCCTCCTCGTCGAGCGTCTATGGCATCAAAGAGGAAGCCGAGGTGACCGAGGAGCTCGCCCTCGAACCCTTGACCGATTATTCGAAATATAAGGCGCTGTGCGAAGACTTCCTGTTGCAGCGCCGTTCGGAGGATTTCGCCGCGCTGATTATCCGCCCGGCCACGGTCTGCGGCTACGCGCCCCGCCTCCGGCTCGATCTCACGGTCAATATCCTGACCAACCACGCCATCAACAACGGCAAGATCACCGTCTTCGGCGGCACGCAAACCCGGCCCAACATCCATATCGAGGACATGACCGATCTTTACCTCCAATGCCTCGACTGGCCGCGCGACTCCTTCGATGGGCATATCTTCAATGTCGGCTACGAAAATCACCGCATCATCGATATCGCCGACAAGGTGCGCGGCGTGATCGGCAGCGCCGTCGAGGTTGAGACCATCCCGACGGACGATCTGCGCTCCTACCGGATTTCCTCCGAGCGCATCTATCGCGAGCTCGGCTTCCGCCCGAAACACACCATCGACGATGCGGTGCAGTCCCTGCTCGACGCCTTCTCGGCGGGCAAGGTGCCGAACGCCATGGACGATCCGAAATATTTCAACATCAAGCAGCTTCAGACCCTGGATTTTTGCTGAGCCTAGCGAATGCCGCGCCTCACAAGCGGTGCGATTGTCGGAGTGGATTTCGACAACACCATCATCTCCTACGATCACCTGATCCTGCAGGCGGCCATCCGCAGGGGCCTGATCGCGGGCGATGCCGCGCCCAACAAAAAGGCTCTGCGCGACGCCATCCGCCTGCTGCCGGACGGCGAAGCGAGCTGGCAGAAAATTCAGGCCGAGATTTACGGCCCGGAGATCGGCGGCGCCGAACTGATCGATGGCGTGGCGGATTTTTTGAAACTTTGCGGCGCGGCGGGGGTGACGCTCCATATCGTCAGCCACAAAACCGAGTTTGCCAATTACGACACCACGAGCACGAATTTGCGCGACGCCGCCATGACCTGGATGATGCGCCAGGATCTGTTCACCCGATCGGGC
>CAZUVO010000230.1:0-5892 GCA_964623955.1 uncultured Rhizobiaceae bacterium | reverse complement strand
TTCAACACCCTCGCGGTGCTTGCCTTCGAGCTTGCCTCCGACGAGCAATTGCGCGCCGCGGCGGCGCCGGCGCTCGCCATCGTCGCGGCGGGCCTCGTTCCGGTCGCGCTCTTAAGCCTCGCCATTTCCCGCGCCCGGCCCGGACGGGCGCAGGCGGAGGCGGGCACATGACGGCGGAGAGCGGCAACACGCCGGGCCTGCTGATGGCGGGAATCAGCCATCGTTATGGCCGCGAGCCGGTGCTGCGCGGTCTCGATCTCGAAATCGCGCGCGGCGAAATCACCTGTCTGCTGGGCCCGTCGGGTTGCGGCAAGACGACGAGCCTGCGCGTTGCCGCAGGCCTCGAGCCGATCCAGGAAGGGCGCGTCGAAATCGCCGGCACGGAGGTCTCCCGGCCCGGACATTCGGTGCCGCCGGAGCGTCGCCGGGTCGGCCTGATGTTTCAGGATTACGCCCTCTTCCCGCATCTGAGGGTGATCGACAATGTCGCCTTCGGCCTGCGCGAGGGCGACAAATCGGCCAAGCGGAAGACCGCGATGGAGCTGCTGGCGCGCCTCGGCGTCGAGGGCTATGCGCGGGATTTCCCGCATGTTCTCTCCGGCGGCGAACAGCAGCGCGTGGCGCTCGCTAGGGCCCTCGCGCCGCGCCCGGTGGTGATGCTTTTGGACGAGCCTTTCTCCGGCCTCGACCGGCGCCTCCGGGACCGGGTGCGCAACGATACCCTCGATGTCCTGCGCGAAATGTCGGTCGCCACTCTGCTGGTCACCCATGACGCGGAGGAGGCGATGCTGATGGCGGACCGCATCGCTCTGATGCGCGACGGCGCGATCGTGCAATTCGGCACCGCGTCGGAGCTTTACGCCCACCCGGAAAGCGCCTTCGCCGCCGCTTTTTTCGGTGACGTCAATATGCTGGAGGGGGTCGCGCAAGGCGGCACCGTCGCCACGCCCATGGGCACCCTGGCCGCGCCTTATGAGAACGGCTGCCGGGTACGCGTTTATATCCGCCCGGAAGGGCTGCAACTGACGGACGAAGCCGGCGGAGAAAGCGCCGGCGCCGGGGCGGAAATCGTCGAAAGCCATAGCCTCGGCCCGGCCCGCCTGGTGCGCCTACAGCCGGACGGCGAAATCGGGCCGCTCACCGCCCGGACCAGCGACGGCCCGCTGTGGAAAGCCGGGAAAAGAGTGCGTATTCGGCTTGACCCGGAGCGTAGTTTTGTGTTCCCTGCAAGTCAGGAAACCTAGCCAAAGGCCGCACTTAGCCGCCACCGTTGCGGCGCAACACGAAACTGGCGGTAATTGGCGGCCCTCGGGAAATTGGAATCAAGGATTGGGAGTGCACCTGAATGTCGTTTGGAATCTGGCAAATATTGCTAATTGTCGTGGTGGTTTTGCTCATATTCGGGGCCAACAAGATTCCCCGGCTCATGGGCGATTTCGCTAAGGGAATCAAGAGCTTCAAGGCAGGAATGAAGGAAGGCGAGACGGAAGATACGGCGCAAGCCGCGCCGCCCCAGCAGCCCGCTCAGAACGCTCAGGATGACGCCAAGGCGATCGACGCCGAAACCACCGTTGCGGCCGATGCCGGCAGCGCGAAAAAAGACGAAGCCGCAAAAGGTTAACAACAACAAACCGGCTTCTGTGGGAGGTTAAAAACCGCGCTCCGCGCGGCCAACGTCATGCTTGATATCGGTTGGACAGAAATCCTCATTATCCTCGGGCTCGCGGTGATTATCGTGGGCCCCAAGGATCTGCCGAAGATCGTGCGCACGATCGGTAGGTGGCGCGGCAAGATGAGCGCCTATGCGCGCGATTTCCAACGTACGATGGAGGATGCCGCCGATGTCAGCGAGGTCGATGCGATCAAGAAGGAAATCGCCGAAGCGAACCGCGAGTTGAACGACGCGCACCGCGATCTGAAGGAACAGACATCCGGCGTTCACAACGACATTGCCGGCGATATGGCGGCTGCCACCAAGGACACCACCATCGTCCGGATGAACTCCGACGGCAGCGTCACCGAGCCCGGCGCGCCTGATACGGCGTCGGCGTCAGCGTCGGCCAACAAGGGCAATGGCGAGGCGCGGCCGGACAGCGCGGCGGGCGGGCAAGCCGCCGAGGCGTCATCCGACGATTCCCAGGGGCCGAAACCGGGCGAAAGCCGAGAGAACAGTGCGAACGTCTAGGCCGTGGTAGACCAAGCAGACGATCCAATCGAAACCAGCCGCGCGCCATTGATGACGCACATCGCGGAGGCGCGCCAGCGCCTGATGTATGTCGTCATCGTGCTGATCGTGGCATTCATCGGCTGCTTCGTCGTCGCCGACGAAATATTCAATTTTCTCGTCGAGCCTTTGGAGCGGGAGCTGGAGGACCAGGGCTACGACCCGAAGATGGTCTACACCCATCTGCTCGAATATTTCTTCACGCAGTTGAAGATCGGCTTCTACGCCGCCTTCTTCATCACCTTTCCGTTTATCGCCATCCAATTCTGGCTGTTCGTCGCGCCGGGCCTCTACCACAATGAACGGAAGGCGCTCGCGCCGTTCCTCGTTGCGACGCCGGTCTTGTTCTTCGCCGGCGGCGCGTTGGTTTATTACTTTATCTTTCCGCAGGCCTGGGGATTCTTTATCAGTTTCCAGAGCGAGGGCGCCGACGGCGACATCGCGACGGAGCTGTTGCCCAAGGTGAACGAGTATCTCTCGCTTGTCCTCAAGCTGATCTTCGCCTTCGGTATCTGTTTCCAGCTACCGGTGATGCTTACCCTGATGGGCCGCGTCGGCATTGTCACTTCGGCTGGCCTCCGGGCAAAACGCAAATACGCCATCGTCATCGTGCTGATCGCCGCCGCCGCGCTGACGCCGCCGGATCTCTTCAGCCAGGTCGGCCTCGGTGTGCCGATGATGTTCCTCTATGAGGTCTCGATCTTCCTGGTGAAGATGGCGGAGAAGAAGCGGGCCGAGAAGCAGGCCGAGGAAGAGGCCGAAATGGCCCGTCTCGACGCCATCCTCGCCGCCGATGACAATACCGACGAAACCGACTTCAATTACGGTCGCTGAGTTTCGCGGGCTTTTACCGCCGCTGCGCTTCGGTTAAAAGGAGCGCAAGCATGACCGGCTCACTTCCCACATTCGGCTGAGCGATGTTCGACATCAAATGGATTCGCGACAACCCCGAGGCCTTCGATGCGGGCCTCAAGAAACGCGGCATGGCCGCCGCCGCCGAGGATATGATTGCCCTTGATGCAGCGCGCCGCGCGGCGCAGACCGAGCTGCAGGATGTGCAGCGCCGGCGCAACGAGGCGTCGAAGGCGATCGGCGCCGCCAAATCACGTGGCGAGGACGCGGCGCAGGAACTGGCCGAAGTGCAGGGCTTGAAAGAGCAATATCAGGCGCTCGAACAGGATGAACGCGGCCATGCCGAAAAACTGAACACGGCCCTCGCCGCCTATCCCAACATGCCGGCGGAAGGCGTGCCGGAAGGTGCCGACGAAGACGCCAATGAAGAAATCCGCCGCTGGGGCGAGGCGCCCGAGGCGGCGGGCGAGGCCAAGCAGCATTTCGAGCTCGGCGAAGCGCTCGAGATGATGGATTTCGAGCGCGCGGCGAAAATATCCGGCGCACGCTTCGTCGTCCTCTCCGGCGCGCTCGCCCGTCTCGAACGCGCGCTCGCCGGTTTCATGCTCGATATGCACACCGTGGAATATGGCTACACCGAAGTGGCGCCGCCCATTCTGGTGCGCGAAAACGCCGCCTTCGGCACCGGCAATCTGCCGAAATTCGCCGAGGATCTGTTCCGCACCACGGATGATTACTGGCTCATCCCGACCGCCGAAATGCCGCTCACCAATCTGGTCGCCGGCGAGATTCTCGACGAGGCGGAACTGCCGCTGCGCTTCACCGCCTATACCCCCTGTTTCCGTGCCGAGGCGGGGGCGGCGGGCAAGGATACGCGCGGCATGATCCGCCAGCATCAGTTCGGCAAGGTGGAGCTGGTCAGCATCGCCCATCCAGACAAATCGAACGACGAACATGAGCGCATGACCGAGTGCGCCGAGGAGGTACTGCGCCGCCTGGGCCTTCACTACCGTACAGTCGTGCTGTCGACCGGCGATATGGGCTTCTCCGCGCGCAAGACCTACGATATCGAGGTCTGGCTGCCGGGCCAAAACACTTTCCGAGAAATTTCGAGCTGCTCCAATTGCGGCGATTTCCAGGCCCGTCGTCTGAACGGGCGCTTCCGTTCCGAGGGCGCCAAGGGCACCAAATTCGTCCATACCCTGAACGGCTCCGGCCTCGCGGTCGGGCGTACCCTGGTCGCCGTGTTGGAGAATTATCAGAATCCCGACGGCTCGATCACCGTGCCCGAAGCCTTGCGCTCACGCATGGCCGGGATGGAGCGGATCGGCTAGCCAAGATGCGCATTCTCCTGACCAATGATGACGGCATCCTGGCGCCCGGGCTGAAGGCGCTGGAGCGCTTGGCACGCCAGCTTTCCAAGGATGTCTGGGTGGTGGCGCCGGAAACCGAGCAGAGCGCCGCTTCCCATTCGCTCACCCTCCACCGCCCGCTGAGCCTGAGGCGCATTTCGGCCAGGCGCTGGGCGGTCAACGGCACGCCGACCGATTGCGTCTATCTCGCCATCCATAAGGTGCTGGCGGGCAAGCGCCCCGATCTCGTGCTCTCCGGCGTCAACCGGGGCAGCAATATCGGCGAGGACGTGACCTATTCCGGCACCATTGCGGCGGCCATGGAGGCGACGCTGCTCGGTGTGCCGTCCATCGCGCTCAGCCAATATTATGACGATGGCGAGCATATTCCGTGGAAGACGTCCGAGGTTTGGGGTGTGAAATCGGTGCGCGCGCTCTTGAAGGAGGGCTGGCCGAAGAACGTCCTGATCAATGTCAATTTCCCCGACCGGCCGGCCGGCAAAGTCAAAGGCATTCGTGCCGGCAAGCAAGGCGAGCATGAAGTGTTCGACGCCTTCGAGGAGCGCATCGATCCGCGCGGGCGGACCTATTATTGGGTCGGCCAGGATCATGTCGAAGATGTTCAGGGCGAGCGCGGGACGGATCTCCGCGCCGTCAATGAGGGCTATGTCTCGGTCACCCCGCTGCATCTCGATTTGACCCACCGCCAGACACTGACCCGCCTGCGCAAGGTCTTTAATTGAACGAGGACGCCCGTAAGATCCGTCTGCTCATGGAGCTCAGGAGCCAGGGCGTATCGGACACCGGGGTGTTGTCGGCGATGGAGCGGGTGCCGCGCGAATTGTTCGTGCCCGAAGCCTTTCAGGATCAGGCCTACGAGAATATCGCCCTTCCCATCGGCGCCGGCCAGACCATCAGCCAACCGCAGATCGTTGCCGAAATGACTTCGGCGCTGGAGCTCGGGCCGCGCCTCAAGGTGCTCGAAGTCGGCACCGGCTCGGGCTATCAGGCGGCGGTGCTGGCGCATCTCTGCCGCCGCCTCTACACCGTCGAGCGTCATCGCAGCCTGGCCGAGGAGGCGGAGGCGCGCTTCGCCCAATTGCGGCTGAGCAATATCGTCATGCTGGTCGGCGACGGCAGCGAGGGCTGGCCCGCCCAGGCGCCGTTCGACCGCATCATCGTCACCGCCCAGGCCGATATGCTGCCCGATGTGCTGCTCGCCCAATTGCGCGAAGGCGGCGTGATGATCCTGCCGATCGTCGAAAAGGGGCGCGGGCAAAAGGTCGTCCGCCTGCGCCGCACCGAAGAGGGCGTCGAGCAGGAAACCCTGATGGATGCCCGCTTCGTTCCCCTGTTGGACGGTCTGCCGCCGGTCGAATAGAGTCTGTCACGTTCGCTTGCGCTCGCGCGACATGCTCTATTCCGTTTTTGTTGACGCAAATGCGTCGTCGCAGGTGATTCCAC
>CAZUVO010000229.1:0-5930 GCA_964623955.1 uncultured Rhizobiaceae bacterium | reverse complement strand
GCGGAACCGTCGAATAGCCTCGCGGTCAACGGATGTAAGCTCAGGGGCCTCGCCCGGAGGTAACACAAAAATTACCGTGACTAAATCCTCCGAGTCCACCAGAGACAAAATTGTGACCGTTAACGGGGAGCTTCAGGTAGCTCAACAAGTACGCGAGCACGATCGCAGCCAGAAGTCGCGAAAGGTCAAGCGTCAATAATTTCTGTCATTAGCAGCGCCTCAATGCCCCACTTCGCCATCATCTTCCGGCGCCGCGTCGCTTGACCTCCCAATCACACTGCCGGTTGATTTCCTTATAGTATCGAGAATATTGCGGCGTCATCACGAAATGCGGCCACACATCGCGCGGCTCTAGAACCTCGCCCCCTCCACTCACCCAAAAACCACCGTTTCCCGCCGTTCTGGCAGCGACAGGCGCTGAAATCGCCCTAAAGTGCCTCAGTGCATTCTCAGCGTGACAGAGGAACTACGTTCTCGTGTGCTGTCGCCTTTCCCCTTCGCGTCCGGATGACCTGCAGCGCATCGGCAAGCGAAGCTTCCAACTCAACCAACTCAGGAAGTGGCAGTTTCTCCGACACCTCGCGGAGGGTGGTCCGCAAGTTACCGCAAATTTCAGAGATGTCCTGTTTCATTTCTTCGCCGGCGGTGCGGTCGGTGAAGATCCCGCCTTCGGTGGCCTTGCCAAGGAGTTCCAGGGAGCGAACGCGCGCGCTTCCTTCCTTGGCCTTTGATGCATTGTCCATCATGCCCGCCTCGGCCATCAGGCTCTTGATAACCATGCCGCGGCTCAGCTTGGCCTCTGCTGCCGCCTCATTCTCCAACTCGGCGATGCGAGCGGCGACGTTCGGCTTTTTCGCTAGCTTGTGTGCGTTCGAGTGGATGCTCTTTGCTTGCATCCTGCTAGCGTCGTAGGCATCGCGATATGCAGCAGATTTATCGCCCAATTCGACACATTTCTGGGCAAATCGCTCCTCCTTGAGCGTTAATGGCTTGTCGGTGGGAACTTCGGTCATGGCCTTAGATTCAAATTGCTAGGTGGTAATATAATACCACCAACTCCGAAATTGCGATATGCTAGTGGTCAGATTGTCCAATGCAGTTTAGCTGAGTACGAAGATGGATTGTTCGACGGCGCGAAAGACGAAATAACGACTGGTTCACGCGCTGGGGCTGACGCTAATCCGAGCGTTTGCTCCCGGTCAGAAATTGATCATTGAGATCGACACAAACGGGGCCATCGAGATTTCCTATGATCCGCCAATATTCGAGCCTGATCTAATGGGAAACGAAAATTTCTGTGGCTATTGAGTTTCCTCCAGTTCGTCCGCGTGCTTCAGGCATGTCTCCGAAAGATGCAGCAAAAGCTGCTTCGTCACAGCCACCCAATGTTGTTCATTTTCTGTGTCTAGACGGAGAATGCCTAGGGTGGGCATGCTCGGATGATGAAAAAATTTATACCCTCGAAGAAGTTCAGCCTTTTGATTTTCCAGACTCATGGCGCAACGCTCCCGGTATTGAATTTTCGGATATCACCCCTTCGACAGGGGCCGGTCGTTCCAAACGACGATAACGCCGGCCGCAAAACAGATAACGAGCATGACCGGTGAAAAGAAAACCCACATCGCAATGTAGGCGGTTCGACCGGTAAAGCCCTGTTCAACCGCGTTGTCCCATAGCTGCGAGGCGCCTAAATAGGCTGCGAACGCGAGGCCCGAGCCAAACACGCAACAGGCTATAACCGCGACTATGAGCCACCACTCCATTTAACAGATCACCTGCATCTGATTTCTATGTTGTTTCTCTATTCTTCGGCTTGGCACCATTTAAAATCCCCTGTCAGACGATCCAAGCGCCAAGCGACGCCCCCTTGGTAGTCAACCTTGGAAGATTTTCGGCACGCATACCATAGAATAATTGTTTCTCCGCAATTCGTCGTCGGATACGAGCTCGGCCCTTGGTCGCCGGGCGCGACCGAGGCCGCTTTGGAAATCGTCGGATCGAAAATGGCCGAAGCAATGTCGTGGGACGGATTTGGAAAGAGGTGGGGAAAATATGGCCGAAGCGGAATCGCGGGTCGGATTTGAACGGGGGGCGGTTTTGGAAATGGGAAAATTCATAAAGGGGGCCTACGCCCACGCACGCGAGGGGCCGCAGGGGGGTGCCCGGCCCTCCGTTGCGGCCATGATTCACTCGGTGTAATTCCTGTGAAATCGCGCACAGATGGTCCGAGAATGTTCCGGTAAAATGAGCCTTGAGTTTTCGGCGTCCGTTGCCTTTAAAGCGTTGAAACTAGCGCAATAAATCGACGTACAGCCCAACATAGAACTATGCTCTAGGGGACTCAAAATCTGTTATCCGTAAGGGTGTGGGGGTTCGAGTCCCTCCAGGGGCACCAACTTTATCGACGCAGCGGTGGATCAGCCGAGCAGTTTGGCGGCATCCTCCGGCGCGTCCGGCAGTTCATCGGCGTAGTAGGTCTTATTGACGACCTTCCAGCCATCGTCGGTCTTCAGCATGCTGAGATAGTCGACGAACCAAACGCCGAAGACATAGTCGGTGATTTTGAGCACCGCCTGATCGCCGGTCAGATCCAGCACCTCGAAGCGGCAATCGTGCGGATCGCCCTTGTCCGCCGGTGTCGGCATGAGAGAGATGAACTTGCAGAAATTATCGCGCGTCAAGCCATGGAAGGATTGGCCCGCCATCACCCCTTGCAATCGGGCCTCGGGATGGAAGGCCTTGCGGATCAGATCCGGTTCTCCCTTGTACATGGCGTTGTAATAATCTTCGACGACGCTTTCGAATTGTTCCTTATCGCTCATTTGACATCTCCCGCAGTGAATTTGATGACGCAAAAGCTCTTTCCAGGCAGTGGGTATGTTAGCGCCAACGCGCATTGCCCGCCAGTTTGGCGGTCGCTGCCCCGGACGGAAATGTTATGATACCCGGGAGAAGCAATCGAACGGAATTAGCGCATGGCGGTGACGGATCGGGATATCGAGTTCGAGGGCCATTCGGTCCATATCTGGAAAGGTGGATCGGGGTTTCCGGTCTTGATGCTGCACGGCTCCGGCCCGGGCGCAGGGACGATGGGAAATTGGCGGTTTGTGCTGGAGCCGCTCGCCGAGAAATATCATGTGCTCGCCACCGATCTCATCGGCTTCGGCGAATCCGGGCGTAAGAGCGAAGAGCCCTATTTCGATATCGCTCTCTGGCGCCGCCAGGCGCAGTTCATGCTCGACCGGCTGGGGGACGGGCCGGTGGGCATTATCGGCCATTCCTTGTCGGCGTCCCTTGCGCTTGGGCTCGCAGCGGCCAACGAGCGGGTGAGCAAGGTGCTGACCACCGGAGCCATGGGCGGGCATTTCGCGGTCAATGCGGATACCGAGCTGTGCTGGACCTTTCCCGAGACGCGCGACAATCTCCGAGCGGCGGTCGAATGCCTTGTTTACGACAAATCGGTGGTGACCGATGCGCTCCTGGATAGCCGGATGGAGATCCTGCATGACGGCGTTTATGGGCCTTACTTCAAATCGATGTTTTCGGGCGCGAAGCAGCAATATGTCGATGCCGCCGTGCTGCCGGTGGAGAGCCTGGAGGGGCTTAACTGCGACGTGGTGCTGATGCATGGCCGCGACGACAAGCCGTTTCCCTACGCTGAGAACAGCCTTGCCTTGAGCGCCGCCATACCCCATGCCGATGTGATCCTGGTCGGGCGCTGCGGCCATTCGCCGGCGCTGGAGCATCCGGAGAAGCTGCTGGCGGCGGCGAAACTTCTGTTCGGCTAGGGGCGGGGCTTTGCTAAAGTAGCAATAAAGTAGCAAAGGCTCCGAAGGGCCTGAATCAACTGGAAGTTGTAGGTATGGCCTCATATCTCGTGACAAACGGGCAATTGCTGGATGCGACCGGCAGCCCGCGCCAGGCGAACACCAGCCTCTACGTAAAAGACCAGCGCATCGCCAAGATCGGCGCGGCGCAAGAGGTCGAGGCGGCGGCCCAGGCGGACGGCGCGTATCAGACCATCGACGCCGGCGGCAAAACCGTCATGCCCGGCCTGGTCGATTGCCATGTCCACCCCTCCTACGGCGATGTGCTCTCCTTCGAGGAGCTCGACCTCTATACCGGCGTCGAATTCCGCACCCTCCGGGGCGCCCACGCCTGCCGCCAGGTGCTGCGCGCCGGCGTCACCAGCATCTGCGCCCCGGGCGGCACCTGGAACATCAATGTCGGCCTCCGCGACGGCATCAATTGCGGCATGATCGAGGGCCCGCGCATCGCCGCCGGCGGGCGCTATATCACCACCTTCAACGCCATCGGCTCGCCCTGGCCGACCTGGATGGAGCATCCGCCGTCTTCCTTCGCCGTGCTTTGCAACACCCGCGATGAGATGATCACGGAAGTCCGCCGCGAGGTGAAAGAGGGCGTCGACGTGATCAAGGTGGCGGGCGACGGCGACGTGCTAGCCCATGACGATGGCTGGCGCGGCAGCCTCAGCGTCGAGGACCTCAAGGCCATCGCCGAGACCGCCCACCGCCTCGGCAAGACCTGCACGATCCACGCCCGCTCCGGCCAGGCCGCGGCCGACGCGGCGGAAGCCGGCTTCGACTGGGTGATCCACGCCTCGTTCATGGCGGACGAACACCTAGAGACCATCGTCAAGCACAAGACGCCGATCAACCCGACCCTCAGCCTGGTCGCCAACACCATCGATTGGGGCCCCGATCTCGGCATCCCGCCGCATATCATCGATCACTACAAAAAAGAGCTCGAAGCCGCCAGCATCGGCCTCACCAAGGCGCATAAGGCGGGCATCATGATGATGTCCGGCACCGACAGCGGCCAGGGCTCGGTGCCTTACGGCGAGTGGCACGCCCGCGAGATGGAGCATCTCATGACCTATCTCGGCATGACCAGCATGGAGGCAATCCAGGCCGGCACCATCAACGCCGCCTTCACCCTGGGTATGGAAGACGAGATCGGCACAATCGAAGAAGGCAAATATGCCGACCTCCTGGTGGTCGACGGCGACCCGCTCGCCGATATCTCGGTGCTGCAGGACAAATCCCGCCTTAGCGTGATCATGAAAGGCGGCGAGATCGTCGATACCGAGACGCCGCTGCCGGAACGCACAGTCTATTCCTGGGAGAAGCCGATGCTCTATTGGCGCGATTCGCGCATGCCGACCCAGGACTTCGTGCGCCAGCACGCAACCAACAAGCCGGCCTGGATGTCAGACACCCAGGAAGCGGCGGAATAGCAGGCGCGGCGGCGGGAAAACCAAAGGGACAGGAGGGTTTACCCAAAGCGGCTTTTTATTGCTAAGGTTCGTGAGGGAACGGTGCGAATAATAATGGCACCAGGGGAGGGGTTTCAGCCATGTATGTCGGACAATCGATCAGGCGGCGCGAAGATGTCAGATTTCTGACCGGCGGCGGTCAGTATGTCGACGATGTGTCCCTGCCGGAGAATATTGCGCACGCGACCTATGTGCGCAGCCCGCATCCGCATGCGCGGATCGTCAGCATTTCTACCGAGCGCGCCCTGGCCATCCCGGGCGTGTTGGCGGTGCTCACCGGCCAGGATTGGCTCGACGCCGGTTACGGCGAGGCCGAGGGCGTATGGCCGGTAAACGATATGAGCGGCGAGGCGGCAAAGACGGTCAACCGCCCGTTTCTCGCGGTCGATGGCTATGTGCGCTATGTCGGCGAATGCGTCGCCATGGTGGTGGCGGAGACCCGCCATCTTGCGCTGGATGCGGCGGAAGCGGTCGAGGTCGGTTATGAAGCGCTGCCGGCCAACACGGTCACGGCGAAAGCCCTCGATGCCGGTACCCCGCTGGTTCATCCCGATCTCGGCAGCAATCTAGTGTTGCAAACCACCCATGGCGACGAGGCCGCGACCGACGCGGCGTTCGCCAAGGCGGCGCATAT
>CAZUVO010000228.1:0-5980 GCA_964623955.1 uncultured Rhizobiaceae bacterium | reverse complement strand
GTGGCCTACCTGGAGGGGTTCCGCGATCGCTTATCGGAGGACAGCCAACAACGCCTCGAGCGCAACCCGTTACGCATTCTCGATTCCAAGAATAAAGACGATAGGGCGATCATCGCCGACGCCCCATCCTTTGGCGATTATCTGACATCCGACGCTCAGGCATTTTTCGATGTGGTGCGCAGCGGCCTTGAAGATTTGGGGATCGCCTACCAAATCAATCCACGGCTGGTACGCGGCCTCGATTATTATTGCCACACGGCGTTTGAGTTCACGACCGACCAACTCGGCGCGCAAGGAACGGTGCTGGCGGGCGGGCGCTATGACGGCCTCATGGAGATGATGGGCGGACAGGCAACACCAGGTGTCGGTTGGGCCGCCGGGATCGAGCGCTTGTCCATGTTGACCGGCCCGGCGCCTGCGGGCCCAAGGCCCATATCGGTGATCGGCATCGGCGAGGCTGGCGAAAAGGCGGCGCTCAAAGTGGCGCACGACCTCAGGCAATCGGGTTTCGTGATCGAATTGAACTATCGCGGCGGCCTTAAGCGGGGTCTACGCCGCGCCGATAAATTAGGCGCCGCTGCGGCGGTCTTTTTAGGCGAAGACGAGTTGGCGCGCGAGGGAGCGACGGTGCGGAATCTGGATGATGGTTCGCAGACCGATGTCTCGCTAGCTGAATTGAAAGATCATTTGGCCGAATATCGTTAGCCAGCGGCAACGCCAGACGCCGCAATCGTAGCGAACCGGTACAGATATCCTCCCGCTGGAGAAAACGAGCCCATGAGCCTCGAAGAAAAACTCGATCGAGTCATCGGTCGGCACAAGGAATTGGAACAGCTGTTGAACGAGGCTGATGCCTCTGATTCCCAGACCTACGCCAAATTATCCAAGGAATATTCTGATTTGACCCCGGTGGTGGCAACCATCACCGCGCTGCGTGATCTGCGCAGCGAGGCCGAAGACCTCAGTTCCATACGCGACGATAGCGACAGCGACGACGAAATGATGTCGATGGCAGAGGCCGAGCTCGAGGAACTGAAGGCGCGCGAGCCTGAGCTTGAGGAGCAACTGCAAATTATGTTGCTGCCCAAGGACGCCGCCGATGCCCGCAACGCCATTCTGGAAATTCGCGCCGGCACGGGTGGCGATGAGGCGGGGCTCTTTGCCGCCAATCTGTTCCGCATGTACCAGCGCTATGCGGAAATGCACGGCTGGAAAGTGGAAGTGATGAACGCCAGCAACACTGGAATTGGCGGTTATAAGGAAGTCATCGCCAGCATCAGCGGGCGTGACGTCTTCGCCCGGTTGAAATTCGAATCCGGGGTTCACCGCGTACAGCGCGTTCCCGAAACCGAGAGCAGTGGCCGCATCCACACGTCGGCAGCGACCGTCGCGGTTCTTCCCGAAGCCGAGGATGTTGATATCGAGATTGCCGAAAACGAAATGCGCATCGATACCTATCGCGCGTCAGGGCCCGGTGGCCAGTCGGTCAACACCACCGACAGCGCGGTGCGGATTACCCATTTGCCGACCGGCATCGTGGTCACCCAGCAGGACGAGAAATCGCAGCACAAGAACCGGGCAAAGGCGATGCGGGTGCTGCGGGCACGTTTGTACGAGCACGAGCGCCAGCTGCAGCAAGACGCGCGCGCCGCCGACCGGCGTAGCCAGATCGGTTCCGGCGACCGCTCCGAGCGCATCCGCACCTATAACTATCCCCAGGGCCGGGTTACCGACCACCGCATTGGGCTGACACTGCACAAGCTGGAAAAAATCCTCAACGGCGAGGCATTGGACGAGCTTGTCGACGCCCTCACCACCGAGGATCAGGCGGCGCGCATGGCACAGGATAACTAGGCGGCATGACGGTCGATGTAGACATCGAGAGTATCGGCGGTGATGTGGCCACCAAGCTGGACGCGATTACGCGGCGTCTGGAGGCGGCTGGCGTTGACAGCGCCCGCCTCGACGCAAGGTTGCTCGTCGGCGCGGCGACTGGCGAGACCACCGCCGGTTTGATCGCCCGGCCCGAGCGCCGCTTGTCGCTGCAAGAGGCCCACCGGTTGTCTGCCATGGTTGCCCGCCGCTGCGCCCGCGAGCCCATGGCCCACATTCTCGGCGTGCGCGAATTCTGGTCGCTCGACTTCGAAGTCTCCGCCAGCGTTTTAACGCCGCGCCCGGATTCCGAGACGATAATCGAAGCCGC
The DNA here is from genome assembly GCA_964623955.1 of uncultured Rhizobiaceae bacterium. Classification (GTDB taxonomy): domain Bacteria; phylum Pseudomonadota; class Alphaproteobacteria; order UBA828; family UBA828; genus PTKB01. The sequence goes on along the minus strand of CAZUVO010000228.1, from coordinate 3,777 downwards.
GTGCGAGTATATGCCGGCGCGCGACCGGCAGTATCGCATCCTCGACCTGGGGACCGGTTCCGGATGTCTGTTACTGGCGTTGCTGCATGAATTTCCGGCGGCATCGGGAGTGGGTGTCGATATCAGTCCGGCGGCTATCGCGCTGGCGCGGCGCAATGCCGAAAAATTGGGTCTCGGCGCACGCGCGGAATTTATCGCCGGTGATTGGTCCGAGCCGCTCGCCGGGCGATTCGATGTTGTAATAAGCAATCCTCCCTACATCGCGAGCGGGGATATCGAGGGGTTGGAGCCGGAGGTGGCGCACTACGAGCCACGAGGCGCATTGGACGGAGGCCAGGACGGCCTGGACGCCTACCGCGCTCTTTTGCCGCTCGCAGTCCAAGTTCTCGCACCTGGCGGGTTGGTTTTATTTGAGATGGGGGCCGGCCAAGACCAGGCAATTGACTCGCTGGCGGCCGCGGAGGGCTTTAAAACTGCGGGTTTGCGGGCCGATATTACAGGAGTACCGCGTGTTGCCATTTTGCGTCATCCCTAGAATAGATTTGTTTTTTTAGAAAAAAGACTTGGAATATAGGCTCGGTTTTCCTAGGGTAGGGACGGTTCATACGACAAAAAATGCTTATGTGATCACTATCTATTAAGTATTTGAGTCGAGGGTGAACTCCCCGATTAGAATAACCGCACTCCACCCACCGCAGGGGTGAGCGGGTTTTAGTTCGGTCTTCAGATCGTGCTTAAACAGTGGGCCGCGGGGGTGGCCATCGGGCAGCGGTAGCAAACCGGAAAATTGGAAAAAATGCGACAAAATCCGAACTCAAGACGGTCACGAGGCCGCGGCGGCAGAAAGCCGGGAAATTCCAGAAATCAGGTCTTTGACAGCAACGGCCCAGGCGCGCGCGTCCGGGGCAACTCGTCGCAGATCTACGAAAAATACCAGCAGCTGGCGCGCGATGCCACGTCCAGTGGCGACAGGGTTGCGGCTGAAAACTATTATCAGCACGCCGAGCATTATTTCCGCTTGCTGGAAGCGTCTGGCGCCAATCGCAACGCGCAGGAAAACTCGCAACAGCGTGGCGATAACCAGAACCAGAACGGCAATGCCGCTCAAAATGGTAACGCGGCCCCGAACGGCAATGCCTCCCAAAACGGCGGTGCGACCCAAACAGGCGACGCGGCCGAAAGTGGCGAAGCTGTTGTGATAACCGATGCGGCCCCTCAGCCGGCTCCCGAACCCACGTCCGAACATGCGCCTGAAAGCGTAGCCGCTCTGATTGAGGCGGTGGAACAAGGGGGTGCCGAGCGTAAAAATCAGGCGCAGGCCGATCCGTCAAATGGGGGCGGCAATAGCAAAGACGACGCCAAGCCGGCGCGCCGCACGAGAAGCCGCCAGCCGAATGGATCGGGAAATGACCGAAACGCACCGGACAAGAGCGCCGAGGCGGATTCACCGGAAGATGATGCGGAACCGACGGCTGAGGATACAAATCCCGCCAGCGCATAGCGCGGCCACATTGTATCGGTAAATATTCATTAACTGCTTGTACGCACCACGGGGCCATTCGGTTTGTGTAGCCACCGCGTTGCATAATTGCGATTGCATGGCTTGTGTTGCGGCAAAGCCACACCATATCTAAAGACGCCGGTTAGCCTGCCATTTGGCGGGTGCAAGAGCCTTTTAGCACCCTTCACAGGTCCGCACATTAACCGGCGAAATTGTGGTTTCCTTTGGGTGGATGCCGCATATTGGGTCCGCCAGAATGTCTTGCCTCGGATGGGGAAGACGGAAGAGGGGCAAAATGAACTTCGAAGCGTTTACCGAGCGCGCCCGGGGCTTCGTCCAAGCGGCCCATGATATGGCCGAGGTGCGATCCCACCAGCAACTGACCAGCGAACACCTTCTGAAAGTCTTGCTCGACGATGAAGAAGGACTGTGCGCCAACCTCGTTCGCAATTCGGGTGGCGATCCCGTTGCCGCGGAGACCGCGGTCGAAACCGCACTCGACAAGTTGCCACGGGTCGAAGGAGACGGCGCCAGCAGCGTCTACATCGCATCCGAAGCAGCAAAAAATCTGAAGTCCGCGCAGACCATTGCCAACAAAGCCGGCGATGAGTTCGTTACCGTCGAACGCATGCTGCTCGCCCTGGCGATGGCGTCGGGTAGTCCGGTGGCGAAAATTCTCTCCGACGTTGGCGTTACGCCGCAGAATTTAAACCAGGCCATTGAGGCCCTGCGCCAAGGCCGAACCGCCGATTCTGCGACGGCGGAGAACGCATACGAAGCCTTAAAGAAATATACTCTCGACCTGACCGAAGCAGCCCGCGAAGGCCGGCTCGACCCGGTCATCGGCCGCGACGAAGAGATCCGCCGCACGGTGCAAGTGCTGTCGCGGCGCACCAAGAACAACCCGGTGCTCATCGGCGAGCCGGGGGTCGGTAAGACCGCGATTATCGAAGGCCTGGCTCTGCGCATCGTCAATGGCGACGTGCCGGAAAGCCTGCGCGACAAGCGGCTGTTGTTGCTCGACATGGGCGCGCTAATCGCCGGAGCCAAGTTTCGCGGCGAATTCGAGGAGCGTCTGAAGGCGGTCCTGGAAGAGATTGGCACCGCTGCCGGCGAAGTGGTTCTGTTCATCGATGAGATGCACACCATCGTCGGCGCCGGCGCGGCGGAAGGCTCGATGGATGCCTCGAATATGCTGAAACCGGCTCTGGCGCGCGGCGAGTTGCACTGTGTCGGCGCCACAACGCTCGACGAATACCGCAAGCACGTGGAAAAAGACGCCGCGCTGGCGCGGCGGTTTCAGCCGGTGTTTGTTTCCGAGCCCACGGTCGAGGACACTGTCTCGATCTTGCGCGGTTTGAAGGAAAAGTACGAGCTGCACCATGGTGTACGCATTACCGATAGCGCGCTCGTTGCCGCGGCAACGATGTCTAACCGCTATATCTCCGACCGCTTCCTGCCCGATAAGGCGATCGATCTAGTCGACGAAGCTGCCTCGCGCTTGCGCATGGAGGTCGATTCCAAGCCCGAGGAGGTTGACGAGCTTGACCGCCGCATTATCCAGCTCAAGATCGAACGCGAGGCGTTGAAAAAGGAATCCGACGCCGCCTCGAAAGATCGGTTGGAGACTCTTGAGCACGAACTTTCGGAGCTTGAAGGCAAGTCCGCCGACCTGACTGCCGTATGGCAGGCCGAGCGCGAAAAGCTGGCGGGTTCGCAGAAGCTCAAGGAAGAGTTGGATAAAGCGCGCCAGGAGCTCGAAATCGCCCAGCGCGAAGGGCAACTCGAGCGGGCGGGACAACTCGCTTACAGCGTTATTCCTGAACTCGAAAGCAGTCTTGGCGAATCAGAGGAATCTTCGAGTGGGCAAATGCTCGAGGAGGAGGTCAAGGAAAACGACATCGCCGCCATTGTCTCGCGCTGGACCGGCATCCCGGTCGACAAGATGCTAGAGGGTGAGCGCGAAAAATTACTCCAGATGGAAGCGGGGCTAGGCGCTCGCGTCATCGGCCAGGAAGAGGCGATTGTCGCCATCTCGAATGCCGTGCGCCGGGCGCGCGCGGGACTGCAGGACCCCGATCGGCCCATCGGCTCGTTCCTGTTCCTTGGCCCCACCGGTGTCGGCAAGACCGAGCTGACCAAAGCGCTGGCCGAATTCCTGTTCGACGACGAGCAGGCAATGGTGCGCATCGACATGTCCGAGTATATGGAAAAGCACGCCGTCGCTCGGCTCATCGGCGCTCCGCCGGGCTATGTGGGCTATGAGGAGGGCGGCG
>CAZUVO010000227.1:0-5992 GCA_964623955.1 uncultured Rhizobiaceae bacterium | reverse complement strand
TCAAGCTGGTCTCGATCCAGCGCGGCCACGATCCGCGCGATTTCGTCCTCGTCGTGGGCGGCGGCGGCGGCGCCATGCACGCGGCGACGCTCGGCCGCGAGCTCGGCGTGCGCGAGATCATCATTCCGCTCTATCCCGGCTATTTTTCCGCCTGGGGCATGCTCGCCACCGAGCCCCGTCGCGACTTCGTGCAAACCGCCCTCGGCCGCGCCGAAGACATGACGGCGGCGCGCATCGACGAGCTGTTCGCCGGCCTCGGCAAGGAGGCGGAGGACTATTTCCACGATCAGGTCGGCGTTGCGGCGGATGCGCTAAATTACGAATTCGGCATCGACCTGCGCTATCTCGGCCAGGAGCATTGGGTGACGGTGCCGGTCGCGCGCGAGGGCCTGAGCGTCGAAAGTATCCTGGCCGATTTCCATGTCGCCCATGAGCGCGCCTACACCTTCCAGCTCGACGACACACCGGTCGAATTTGTCAATTTCCGCCTCACCGCCACCGCCCGCGTGCCGCGCCCCGAGGTCAAGCCGCTCAACGGCACCGGGCGCTCGGGGGAAGCCGCGGCCAAGGGCACCCGCTCGGTCCATTTCGGCGAAGACGGCCGCCATGAAGCGCGCATCTTCGAACGCGACCTGCTGCCCGCCGGTTTCGAGGCGGAAGGCCCGATGATCGTCGAGGAACCCTCGGCCAACATCATCCTTCATCCCGGGCAAAAGCTGCGCGTGGATGAGTTGGGGTTTTTGCATATTTCGTAAGCGTGACAAGGCCCTTCCTCCCCAGCGGGGAGGGAGGATTTGGGTGGGAGGGGAGAGCAAAGCGCGCCTTGCGCGCTAAGTTTACTCCCTCTCCCCAGCCCTCTCCCGCCGGGAGAGGGTTTTGGGCCGGCTAGACCACACTCCGCCCAGCACACACGTAGATCGATTGGGCCGTCACATGTTGCGCGCCGGGGCCGGCGAGGAAGACCATCATGTCGGCGACGTCTTCCGGCGGGATGATTGCCTTCATGGCGTTGACCCGCATGCCCTGATCGTAGAGCTGCTCGAATGGCACGCCTTCGTCCTCCGCCATTTGTTGGTGCAGCTCGATCGCCATTTCGGTGGCGATCCAGCCGGCGCAGACCGCGTTGGCGCGGATGCCTTGCGGGCCCACTTCCTCGGCGAGGCAGCGGGTGAAGCCGACGATACCGGCCTTGGTCGCGTTGTAGACCGAGCGCTCGGCCTGGGCCATGCGCGCTGACGAAGAGGAATTGAACACGAAGGCGCCGCCATTGCCCTGGTCGAGCATGACCGGCAGCGTGTTGTGGGTGACAAGGAAGGGCGCCTTCAGATTGACGTCCATCACTTGGTCCCACTCCTCTTCCTCCAGATCCACCACCGGGCCATGCGCCGCGACGCCGGCATTGTTGATGACGATATCGATGCCGCCCAGCCCGTCGATCGCCTGGCGGCAAAAGGCGGCGACGGAAGCGCCGTCGGTAAGGTCGCCGGCGACGCGGATCGGCTCGCCGCCGAGCGCGCGCACGCTGTCGGAGACGGCGTCGAGCTGGTCCATCCGGCGGGCATGAATGGCGACCGTCGCGCCCTCACGCACCAGCGCTTCCGCCGTGCGGGCGCCGATGCCGCGTGCGGCGCCGGTGACGAGCGCGCGCTTGCCGGTAAGTGTGGGCGCCGATTCCGCCATGTTTCGTCTCCGTCTACTTCTGCGCCGCGCCGTTGTCGGCAAATTGTCCGTCGCTTTGCGGCAGATGCTGAACCAGCCATACCATGGCATGGGAAATATCATGCGCCACCGCTTCGCGCGCGGCGCTGCCCTTGCGCGAGCGCAGCGCTTCGACGATGGGCAAATTGGTCGCCGCCGCCCGCCCGGCGAAGCGGATATCGTGAAAGAGATAGTTGAGCGTCGGCCCGACGCGCAGCCAGATGCCCTCGATCATGTCCAAGAGGAGCGGCGAGCGCGCGGCGCGGTAGACGGAAAAATGCATTTCTTGATTCTGCGCGAAATAGGTCGGCGCATCGTGCCGCTCGGCGGCGGCGCTGACCTCGGCGCAAAGACCCTCGATGCGGTCAAGCTCGCTGTCGGCGATGAGGAGCGCCGCTTTTTCCGCCGCCAGCCCCTCCAGCGCGATGCGCACTTCGCAAATCTCGGCATATTTGGCGCTGGTGACGATGGGGACCCGCGCCGTCCGGTTGGGCCCGAGATCGAGCGCCCGCTCGGCGACCAGGCGCCGCAGCGCCTCGCGCACCGGCATGGCGCTGGTGCCGAGCCGGCCGGCGAGACCGCGCAGCGTTACCGCCTCGCCCGGTTGGAACTGACCGGCGATCAGATTGCGGCGAATTTCCAGGTAGACCGTTTCGTGCAGCGGCGCATCGTCGGAGCCTGCGAGATTGGCGTCCGTCAATCCGGCTTCCGGCGGGGCGACCGCCATTATTCCGCCGCCTCGCGCACGCCGCCGCCCATTACCGCGTGAATGCCGGCGATCACGTCGTCGACATTGGCGAGCGCCGCCTGCTCGAGCACTTTGGACACCACCGGCGCCGATTGCGAGCCGGAGACGCGCAAGATCTGATGATCGAGCCAGTCGAACAGGCGCTCCTGGCCCTCCTGAACGATGCGGGCGCCGAGCGAGGGCCCGCGAGCGGTCTGTTCGGCGACCAGCAGCCGGTTGGTGCGCTCGACGCTGGCGCCGATGGTCGCCCAATCCATGCTGACCGGGTCGAGCGTGCGCGGATCGATCACTTCGGCGTCGATGCCGCTCTTCTCGACCGCCTCGATACAGATCGGCGCCATATTGCCGCAGGCGAGAATGGTGCAGGCCGTGCCCGGGCGAATCACGCGCGCTTTGCCGAAGGGGATGCAGTAATCCAGATCGTCCGCCGGCACGAGGCCCTCTTCCTGATAAAGAGTCTGGCATTCGACGATCACCACCGGGTCGTCGCACAGCACCGCCGAATTGAAGAGGCCGATATAATCGAACGGCGTGGTCGGCGCGATAACCCGCCAGCCCGGCCAGAGGGCGAACAAGCCGCTCGGGTCCATGGAATGCTGCGAGCCGTAGCCATGGCCGCCGGCGGCGCGGATGCGGACGATCAGCGGCACCGCGGATTCGCCGCCGAACATGTGCCGCACCTTGGCGATCTGATTGAACAATTGGTCCGCCGCGACGAGGCAGAAATCGGCATACATGATCTCGACGATGGGCCTGAGACCGTTGATCGCCGCGCCAAGCCCCATGCCGGTGAAACCGTTCTCGGCGATCGGTGTGCCGAGCAGCCGATCGGGGAATTTCTCGGCGATGCCCTTGGTGGCGCCGACGGTGCCGCCGTTCAACCGGTGTACATCCTCGCCGAGGACGATCACCCGCTCGTCGCGCTCCATGGCGTGGAGTTGGGCGGCGGCGATGGCCTCGATGAATTTCATACTCTTCGATTTCGCCGGGTCGATATCCTCGACCTCCAACATGCGCTGGCCGGCCAATTCGCTGAGATCGCCGCGGATGCCGCTTTCCACCGAGCCGGCATCGGGCCAGAGCGACGGGACGATGCGGATCTGGTTCGAGCCGGGCTCGGGTTCGGTGAGGGCCTCGGCCGCCGCGCGGACGCTTGCGTCGGTCCGCTGATTGAGCCGCTCCAGGCCCTTCTTGTCGACCACGCCGAGCTCGAGGCATTTCTCCGGCAGGGTCTTGTAGGGATCGCGCGCGCGCCAGGATTCTTCTTCCTGCTTTTCGCGGTAGCCGAAGGCGCTGCCGCGCATCGGCCCGTGCTGATGGAAGAAGCGGTAGGTCTGGGATTCGATCAGCACCGGTCCCTTATCATCGTTGATTTGCTTGAGCGCCCATTCCATCGCCTTACGCATGGACATGACGTTCATACCATCGACTTCGAGGGACGGCACGGCGAGGCCCTGACCGCGCGCCGAGAGCCGCGTCTCGCGCGTCGCGTCGCTGACATGGGTCGAGACGCCGTATAGATTGTTTTCGACGACGAACACCATCGGCAGGTCGTATAGCGCCGCCATGTTCATCGATTCATAGGCGGCGCCGTTCTGCATCGCGCCGTCGCCGAAGAAAGTGACGGTGATGTTGCCGGTGCCGAGGATCTTGTCGGCCAGCGCGTAGCCGGTCGCCTGCGGCGGGTTGCCGCCGACAATGGCATTGGTGCCGAGCACGCCGGCCTCGTCGCGCCGCATATGCATCGAGCCGCCGCGCCCGCCGCAATAGCCCGGCGTCAGCCCCATGATCTCGGCCATGGAGCGGTAGACCGCATCCTGCATCATGTCGGGAAAGTCGCCCTCGCGCGGGTCGTAGCCCTCGGGCATCTCGTGATAGAGGAAGCGCGAGAGGAACTGGTGATGGGCGCGGTGGGTGCCGTTGATCTTGTCGCCCTCGCCGAGCAGGGAGATCGCCGCGATGGCGCCGCCCTCCTGGCCGATGCTGGCATGGGCCGGGCCGTGCACGCAGCCCGCCTTGAACAGGTCGAGGATGCGTTCCTCGAATTTGCGCACGAGCAGAAGCTGCTCGAGAAGCTGGGCGAGAACCGCCGGGTCTTCCTTTTTCCAATCGGCCTCGGTCGCTTCGACGCGAAACCAGGGTGTGTTGGTCTTGAGCGGTGCGAGTTTCGCCACGTCTCTATCTCCACTGATCTGTTTTGGCCGCTACGCCCGGGCGCATCGGATGTTATTGCCGTCTGGCGTGTGATCACATCACGGGCTACAACGTATAACAGATCGCCGGGCGTGTCCGAAAGGCGGAAAGAATTCGCTGCCGTCCGGGGGAGGGGGAGAGCCGCGCGTGATTTATGAAGAACCGAAATTTCTGCCCGGCGGCGACCGCTTCATCGAGATGGAGCTTGGCGACGAGCTCAATTTCGATCTCAATTTCCTCGTCCATGCCCTGACCGCCAAGATTCGCGAGGCGGAGATTGCCGGGCTGATCGAGCTGCTGCCCAATATGGCCTCGATCGTCATCAGCTACGACCCGGAGGCCATCTCCTATAGCGATCTGAAGGCGGAAATCCTTACCCATTACCGCGCCATGGGCTCGCTCGAGGATATGGAGCTCTTGAGCCCGATCTATTACATCCCGGTACTCTATTGCGACCATGTCACCCGCGCCTGCTGGGAGGATTACTGCGCCAAGATCGGCGACAAGGAATATGACCCGGACCTCATGGTGCGGCTCAACGATCTCGACGGTTACGCTCAGCTCGCGCGCATTCATTCCGGCACGGAATATTGGGTCGCGGCGCTCGGCTTCTATCCCGGCCTCGCCTCGCTCATCGCGCTCGATCCGCGCTGCCGCATGACGGCGCCGAAATATAATCCGCCGCGGACCTGGACGCCGAAAGGCACCATCGGCTATGGCGGCTCGGTCACCTGCGTCTATCCGGCGCAAACCCCGGGCGGCTATCAGATCATCGGCCACACCCCGGTGCCGGTGTGCGATATCGCGCAGAGCTTACCCGCATTTAAAGACGATCTCGCGCTCTTGCGCCCGGGCGACCGGGTGCGCTTCTTCCCCGTCGAGCGCGAGGAATATGATTATGTCGAGCGCCGGGTGGACGCCGGCGACTATGTGCACAATGTCGCGCGCTACGCCAAATTCTCCATCCGCGACTATCACACCTGGCTGGGTAGTCTCGACATGAAGGAGCGCTTCTAGATGCCGGTCCGGATCGACGTGAAGAAAGCCGGCCTGGAAACCTCGGTGCAGGATTTCCCCGGCCGCTACGGTTATTGGGAGCAGGGCTTTCCGCCCTCCGGGCCGTTCGATATGTGGTCGTTCCGCCTCGCCAATCTTCTTGTTGGCAACGATGCGGATGCCGCCGGGCTGGAATGCCAGTTCATGGGTCCGACGCTGACATTTTCCGAGGCGTGCGTGATTGCGCTGACCGGCGCCGAGACCAGCGCGACGCTCGACGGCGCGGCCGTTCCCATGTGGGAAAGCGTCGCCGTGGCGGCGGGTCAAACCTTGGACTGCGGCTTCGCCAGCAAGGGC
>CAZUVO010000226.1:0-5993 GCA_964623955.1 uncultured Rhizobiaceae bacterium | reverse complement strand
GTCTCTTTCCTTGAACCACCTCCGGGCGCTTCGGGCTAAACTGGCGGCATGACGGAGGGGCGGATTTCCGGCGACCAGGCGAGGCGGCTCATGCGCCGCGCAACGACCGCGGCGGTCAGCGTCGCGGTGCTGCTGATCGGCCTCAAGCTCGCTGCCTGGCTGGTGACCGATTCGGTCAGCCTGTTATCGTCGCTCGCCGATTCCCTGATGGATGCGCTGGCCTCGCTGGTCAATCTCTTTGCCGTGCGCCATGCCCTGCAACCCGCTGATTCAGAACATAGATTTGGCCATGGCAAGGCCGAGCCCCTGGCCGGGCTGGGCCAGGCGGCGTTCATTTGCGCCTCCGGATTTTACCTCATCGCCGAGGCGGTCGGACGGCTGATCGAGCCGCAACCGATCGAGCGCGGCTCGGTCGGTCTCGGCGTGATGGTGCTCTCGATCATCGTCACCGCGGCGCTCGTCCTCTATCAACGGAGCGTCGTCCGGCGCACCGATTCGCTCGCGATTCGCGCCGATTCGCTGCATTACGCCACCGACATTCTGGTCAATGCCGGGGTGATCGTGTCGCTGCTCCTGGTGATGTTCGTCGATTGGCAGGCGGCCGATCCGATCGTCGCGCTGATCATCGCCGTCTTCATCATCTATAGCGCCGTCCAGATCGCGCGCCAGTCGCTCAACCATTTGATGGACCGCGAGCTGCCCGATGCCGACCGCGCACGCATCGTCGAGATCGCGCTCGGCCATCCGCAAGTCATCGAATGTCACGATCTCAAGACCCGCGCGGCGGGGCTCAACAGCTTCATCCAACTGCACATCTCGATGGATGGCAGCCTCACCCTCGACCAAGCGCATGAAATCTCGGACACGGTCGAGCTCGACCTCCTCGCCGCCTTCCCCAACGCCGAAGTGATCATCCACGCCGATCCGGAAGGCGTCGAGGAAACGCGCCAGGAGTTTTGAGCCGCGGGCAGGGGGCAGGGCGGCGATGGCCGGTGAGCATCGGATCAAGATATTGCGCAAATCCCCGCGCCGGCGAAGCGGCCCGGTGCTGTTCTCCATCATGCGCGACGAGAGCTACCATTTGCCGCATTTTCTCGCCCATTACCGCGCTCTCGGCCTGCGCGATTTCCTCATCTATGACGATTCCTCTTCCGACGGCACGCGCGAGCTGCTGCTGGCTGAGGACGATGTGACCGTCATTACCTCCGACACCCCGTTCGGCGCCAAGGTGCGGGGCGCGCAAAGATGGGCCACCGTACTCAAGGAGACCGTGCCCGGCGCCTTCGTGAAGACCGGCTGGGCGCTCCTCGCGGATGCCGATGAATATCTTTTGCTGCCGGGCGGCTTCGGCGATATCCGCGAGCTGGTGCGCTTTCTCGACGCCCAAGGGGCGGTGTGCGCGGCGGCGAGCCTGGTCGATTTCTATCCCGCGCAACTTGCCGACCGGGCCCATGCCCGCGATCTGCCGCCGCTCGGCGCCAAACGCTATTTCGACAAGACGGCGCTGTTCGACTGGCCGGCGGGCGCGCTTAGCCCCAGCCAGCATGAGGCAGGGCTGCGCGCGCGGTTGCGCGACAGGCTGGCGCAGGAGCATGCGGCGGAATATCGCCGCCTGTTCGGTGAGGCCGGCGCGGCGCTCGCCCTCACCTGGAAAGTGCCGCTGCTGCGCTGCGACAGCGGCGCCAGGGTGTGGAACCAGCATGACGGCAATGTGGCGCCGCCGGCGGCGCTTCGCCTCGCCTTCGCCCATTGCAAATTCACCCCCGACCTCGACGCGAAGATCTCCCACGCGCTGACGTCCCGGGCCTATTTCGATTCCTCCGCCGAATATGTGTTTCTCGACGCCGTGCTTAGGCATTATGAAAACCTGCCGCTTGTCGGCCCGGAATCTGTAGAGTTCGAAAATGCCGCATCGCTCGAATCCGCCGGACATATGTTCGCGCGTTGATCAATGGCTTCGCTGACAGAGCGCATCCATAAGCTGGCGCAGAGCGACCCCTTCGCCGTCGCCGCGATCGACGATCGGCGCGTCATCCACTACGCCACGCTAAGCGGGTATGTCCGTGCCGCCGCCGAGCGATTGCGCCGCGCCGGCCCGGAGGCGGGCGGCATCGCCGGGTTCCGCTTCCGCGATCCGCTGGTGCATCTGGTGTTCACCCTCGCGGCGCTGGAAAACGGTATCGCCCATCTCTCCATATTTCGTGGTTGGCCCGATAAGCTCGGCGCCGATTTCGCCCGGCGCTGCGGCACTACGAAGCTGTTCGGCGACGATCCCTGGCCCGGCGGCGGCCTGCCGTTCGAGGCGGTCGACCCCGCCAGCCTGGAGGGAACGCGCGCGTCGTCCGAAGCGCCGGCGGCGGCCGCGTCCGGCACGGCCCTGTTCGTTCTCGGCTCCGGCACCACCGGCGATCCCCGGATCATCTGCTACGACGCGGAGAATATCGCGGCCATGACGGCGCGCGATCTCGCGGTCCGGCCGATCGCCTTTCAAGAGCGCTATTATTCGATGATCCAGTTCGATTTTTTCACCGGCAAGCGGCGCGCCCTCGGCTGTCTCGCCGCCGGTGGGACGCTGGTCTTCACCGAGCGGGCGGCCTCGGCCGCGATCATATGCGAACGCTTGGCGGTCGATCATCTCGCTTTGGTGGTCAATCATGCCGAGGCCATGGCCGAGGCATTCGCCGCCGGCGCGCCGCGCCTGCCGCGCCTCAAATCCCTGGTGATCGGCGGCTCGCCGATCAGCGAGGATCTACGTGCGCGGCTGCGCGAAGGCGTCAGCCCGAACCTCTATATCGGCTACGGCACCAATGAAATCGGCGAGGCCTGTTTCGCCGCGCCCGACATGCAGAAGGCCCATCCGGGCACGGTCGGCAAGCCGGCGCCGGGGGTCGACATCAAGATCGCCGGGCCGGACGGCGAAGCGCTGGCGCCGGGCGAGACGGGCGAGGTTCTGCTCCGCGCCGAGGGCCTGTTTTCGCAATATCTCGGCGAGCCCGAGGCGACCGCCCGCGCATTCGACGGCGATTGGTACCGGCCGGGCGATCAGGGCGCACTCACGCCGGACGGCGCGCTCATCTTCAAGGGGCGGAGCGACGATATGATGATCTTCGACGGCATCAGCATCTATCCGCGCGAGATCGAGCAGGCGTTGGAATCCCATGCGGCGGTGCAGCACGCGGCGGCCTTTCCGCTTAGCTCGGCCAAGCGCTGGCAGATCCCCGCCGCCGCCGTCACCGTGAGCGACCCGTCGCTCGGCGCCGATGCGCTCAGGCGCTACTGTTTTGCGCAAATCGGTCCCAAGACGCCCGAGCATATTTGGATCGTCGACGAGATGCCGCGCAATCCGGCGGGCAAGATTCTCAAGGGCGAGCTGGCGAAGCTGGCCGAAAAGAACGCGCTCAATAACGGCTGATCAGTAGCCCGCCATCGACATGCAGCGCATCGCCGGTGGTGAAATGCATCTCGCCGCGGCCGAGCATGGCGACCGCGCGGCCGACATCGTCGGGCTCACCCCAGCGGTTTATCGGGCTGAACCCCTCGGCGAGCATGGCGTCGTATTTGTCGGCGACCGGCGCGGTCATGGCGGTGCGGATCAAGCCGGGCCGCACTTCATAGACATTGATGCCGGCCTCGGCGAGGCGCAGCGCGAACAGCTTGACCATCATGCTGAGGCTCGATTTCGCCATGCAATATTCGCCGCGCTCGACCGCCGCCGCGACGGCGTTGGACGACGAGATCACGATGATCGAGCGGAAATGTTCGGTGGTTGCGCCCAGCATGCGCCGCGCGAAGGCTTGCGTCATAAAAAACGTGCCGCGCATATTGACCGCAACCTGTTGGTCGAAGCTCTCCGGCGAGACGTCCAGCAGATCGGCGCGCTTAAGAACCGAGACGCCGGCATTGTTGACTAGGCAATCGACGCCGCCGAACTTGGCGAAGACGGCTTCCGCCATGTCCTCGTGACAGGCGATATCGGAAATGTCGAAGGCCAGGGTTCGCACGTCGGCGCCGGATTTCCTGAGATGGTTTTCGGTCTCCAGCAGGTCGTCGCTCATCGTGCGGCAATGCAGCACGATGTTGAAACCGGCTTGTGCGAGCCGGAGCGCGATGCCGCGGCCGATGCCACGGCTCGATCCGGTGATGAAGGCTGTCGGCGCTCCGTTCGCCACGAGGCGTTCTCCGTTTCGCATTCGGCGATTGTTCATTGACAAGCGACGGCACAATATCACGAATCGCCCCTCGTGAGAGCGGCGGCGGGCAATGCGGCACCGCGATAGGAGCTTTTGGATGGCGACAGGAAAACGGACCCTGCGCGGGGGCGATACGCTGCCCTCCCATGGCGACCTGCTGTGGCCGGCGGTGCCGAGCCGGGACAAAGCCGTCACGCTCAGCATTCTTTATCAGTTGGAGCGTTCCGAGCGCTGGCCGGCGGAGCGCATCCGGCGTTATCAGTTCCGCCAATTGCGGCTGCTGCTGAGCCATGCCGGCAAGCATGTGCCGTTCTACCGCGAGCGGGTCCGGCATATCGGCTTCGATCCGGAGGCGCCGCTCGATGCGGAGAGCTGGCGGCGGATTCCGCTGCTTACCCGCGGCGATATCCAGGAGAGTTTTGCCGCCTTGCAATCCGAGGCCCTGCCGAAGGGGCATGGCGCCGTGCACGAGGTCTTCTCCTCCGGCTCTACCGGCACGCCGGTCCGGGTGAACAAGACCGCTCTATCGCAGCTCTATTGGAGCGCCTTCATGGTGCGCTTTCACCAGTGGAACGGCGACGATCTGAGCCTCACCTATGGTGCCATCAAAACCCAAAAGGATGCGGAGACCGCGCGCTATCCGGAGGGCGAACAGGTGCGCCGCTGGTCGTCGGGCTTTCCGCTCGTGACCGGTCGGGCGGTGATCCTCAATCTCAACGCCAAGACCCATGAGCAGGCCGAATGGCTCAGCCGCACCGCGCCGGATTATCTCCTGAGCTATCCCTCCATCCTCGAAGCGCTCGCCAAGCATTGCCTGCATGAGGGAATCGAACTGCCGTCGATCAAGCGGGTTCATGCCATGTCGGAAGTGCTCCGCCCCGAGGTGCGGCGGGTCTGCCGGGAAGCCTGGGGTGCAGCCGTGTACGACACCTACAGCACCGAGGAGACCGGCTATATCGCCCTGCAATGCCCGGCCTCGGAACAATTGCTGGTGCAGCCGGAAAGCGTCCACGCCGAATTCCTCGACGCGGCGGGGCGGGATTGCGGCCAGGGCGAGACCGGCAATGTGATCGTCACGCCGCTGCATAATTTCGCCATGCCATTAATCCGCTACGAGGTCGGCGATCTTGCCGAGGTCGGCGGCACGGCGGCCTGCGGGCGCGAGTTTCAGGCGATCGAGCGGGTGCTCGGGCGGACGCGCAATATGGTGCGTCTCCCCAACGGCCAAACCCATTTTCCCGACTATCAGGACATTCTCGACGGCTTCGATCATGTCGTGCAGTTTCAGATCGTCCGCCGCGCGGAAGAGGAACTGGAGATGAAGCTGGTGGCGCACCGCGATCTCACCGAGGACGAGGAGACGCGCCTCGCGGACTGGCTGCGCGAGCGCTTCCAATATCCCTTCAACGTCTCGTTCAGCTATCACACGGAAATTCCGCGCGCCCCCAGCGGAAAATTCATCGATTATCTCTCCGAAATCGATTAGCGCGCCGCCCCCGCGAGCAACAGGCGGCGGGGCAGGCGGGCGAGGAGGGTGCGGGTGCCTTTGGCGGCATTCAGCGCCGCTTCGCTGCGGCAATCCCGTGCCCGCGCCGTATAATAAGTCATGTCGATCGAGCCATCGGCGTTGCGCTTGATTTCGTTGGACATCTTTCCGCTCCGGCGTCATTGATTGATGACGGGACTCTAGGCGGCGGAGGCCGGGCCCGCTTGAAGGAGGGCTTTATTTTTCCTTTGGAAACGCTTGATTTTCGCTTGGGATGGGGCCTGAGAGCGTGATTTACCGCTTCAAAGGCTTCACCC
>CAZUVO010000225.1:0-6119 GCA_964623955.1 uncultured Rhizobiaceae bacterium | reverse complement strand
ACGGATAGGATTGCGCGCCGCCGAGCGAGCGGAACTGCTTGAGCTTGTCGCGCGATTGTTTGCCGAGGAGATATTGAATGGTGTGAAAGATCGGCGAGGCGTGCGGCTTTACCGCCACCCGGTCCTGCGGGCGCAGCACGTCGAAATAAAGCGCCGTCATCAGCGTCGCCACGGAGGCGCAGGACGCCTGATGGCCGCCGACCTTCAATCCGTCGCGCGCGTCGCGGATATAGTTGGCGTTGTGGATCGTCCAGGAGGAGAGCCACAGAATCTTGCGTTCGAGCGCTTTCAGATAAGCGAGTTTTTGATCGCGCTCGCGGGCTTGCGATTTGGTGCGGGCCATGCGGTTAGTTTACATGATTTCAGAAAGTTATCACGCTGCGAATGGACTCGCCGGCATGCATGAGGTGGAACGCCTCGTTGATGTCGTCGAGCGGCATGATGTGAGTGATCATCGGATCGATCTCGATCTTGCCGTCCATATACCAATCGACGATACGCGGCACGTCGGTGCGGCCCTTGGCGCCGCCGAACGCGGTGCCGCGCCAGACGCGCCCGGTAACCAGCTGGAACGGGCGCGTCGAGATTTCCTGCCCGGCCCCGGCGACGCCGATAATGACGCTCTCGCCCCAGCCCTTGTGGCAGCATTCGAGCGCCTGGCGCATGGTGGTGACATTGCCGATACACTCGAAACTGTAATCGGCGCCGCCGCCGGTGAGGTCCACGAGATAAGGCGCGAGCTCGCCTTCGACCTCCTTGGGATTTACGAAGTGCGTCATGCCGAAGCGCTCGCCGAGCGCCTCTCGATCCGGGTTGATGTCGACGCCGACGATCATATTGGCGCCGACCAGGCGCGCGCCCTGAATCACGTTGAGGCCGATGCCGCCGAGGCCGAACACCACCACATTGGCGCCGGCTTCGACCTTGGCGGTGTTGATCACCGCGCCGATGCCGGTGGTGACGCCGCAGCCGATATAGCAAATCTTGTCGAACGGCGCGTCCTCGCGCACCTTGGCCAGCGAGATTTCCGGCACCACGGTGTGATTGGCGAAGGTCGAGGTGCCCATATAGTGGAAGAGCTGGTCCTTGCCGAGGGAGAAGCGGCTCGAGCCGTCGGGCATCAGCCCGGCGCCTTGCGTCTCGCGCACCGACTGGCAGAGATTGGTCTTGCCGCTGGTGCAATAATCGCATTGCCGGCATTCCGGGACATAAAGCGGAATGACGTGATCGCCTTTTTTAAGGCTGGTGACGCCGGGGCCGGTATCAACCACCACGCCCGCGCCCTCATGACCGAGAATGGCGGGGAAGAGACCTTCCGGGTCGTCGCCCGAGAGCGTAAAGGCATCGGTGTGGCAGACGCCGGTCGCCTTGATTTCGACCAGCACTTCGCCGTCGCGCGGCCCTTCCAAATTGACCGTTTCGATGCTGAGCGGTTCTCCGGCCTTCGTCGCTATCGCGGCCCTGGTTTCCATGCTCTCGACTCCCTCGCGAAATTTCCCTGTGGGCGGAAATGTGTCATTCCCGCGAGCGATGGGCAAGCGGGATAAGAAAAGGGCCCCCGTGAGGGAGCCCCTAATTTGTTCGTCTCTCTCCGCCGTTTAGTCGGCGGCTTGTTTTGATTTCGCTTCCTCGATCAGGCGCCAGATCATGTTGGGTCTGAGCGGCAGATCGGTGATCTCGATACCGAAGGGCGAGAGCGCGTCGCAGACGGCATTGGTGATGCAGCCCGGCACATCGCTCGGCCGGCCTTCGCCGATGCCGCGCGAGCCCAAGGGCGTGTGCGGGCAAGGCGTCGGCGCGTGGGTGATCTTCATGTCCGGCACGTCGGCCGCCGTCGCGAGCTTGTAGTTCTCGAAATCCGCGGTCAGCTGCTGGCCGTTTTCGTCATAGATGAACTCCTCAAACATGGTGTTCGAAATGCCCTGGACGATGGCGCCCTGCATCTGGCCTTCGACGATCTGCGGATTGATGATCTGGCCGACATCCTCCGAGGAGGTCCAGCTCGTCAGTTTGAACTGGCCGTCGTCGGGATTGACCTCGACGGTGCAGAAATCCGCATTGAAGGCGATCATCGGCATGGCGGCCTCGAAGAAGGCGGTGTGCTCGAGGCCCGCCGATTCGCCTTCCGGCAGATTGATCGGCGCCATGATGTTGCGGTTGCATGCATCGCGGAAGGTTTGGCGGATGTTCGGGTCCTTGGCGTAGATGATTTCGCCGTCCTTGAACTCGAAATCGTCCTCCGTCGCGCCCTCCAGCTCGAGATCGTGCGCCATGAAACGGGCGAGCTTCTTCTTGAGGACTTTCGACGCATCGACCGCCGCGCTGACGAAATAGGAGCCCATGCGCGCCCCGATCGTGCCGGAGCCGAACGGCGTGGTGCCGGTGTCGCCGGTGGTGACCACCACATCGTTGGGGTGGATGCCGAAGACATGCGCCACGGCCTGGGCGGCGGTGGTCTCATGGCCCTGGCCCTGCGGCGCGTCGCCCTCATAGACGAATGCCTTGCCACGGGCATCGAGGCGGATGGTCGCCGCGCCATAGCCCGGCTGGTTCTCCATCGGCACCATCAGTTCGGACGAGACGCCGGACAGCTCCACACCCAAGCCGAAGCCCATGCCGATATAGCGGCCTTCCTTCAGCGCTGCCGCCTGCTTCTTGCGGAAGCCCGGGAGGTCGGCCTGGGCCATCAGATTGTCCCACACCTTAATGAAGTCGCCGGAATCCATATACTCGCCGCAGATCGAGGTGTAGGGCAGTTCCGGGATCAGGTTCTTGCGGCGCACGTCCGCCGGTTCCATGCCGCAGCGATGGGCGATCATGTCGACCGAACGCTCCATCGCGAAGCGGGTGGGGAACTCGCCGAAGGCACGCGCCGGCGAGAGGCAGGATTTGTTGGTCACCGCCACCTTGACCTTCACATCGCCTTTTTCCCAGGTGTAGCCATTGGGCAGTTCGACCGCGCCGAGGAACGGCATGACGAAGCCCCAATAGACGCCCTCGCAGCCGTCGCCGCAATCGGCGATGCCGCGGTTGCGGATGGCGAGTAGCTTGCCGTCCTTGGTCGCCGCGACTTCGAGATCGCTGATCTGATCGCGCTCCTGGCTGACCACCATGAGATGTTCCTGGCGTGATTCGACCCAGCGGATCGGCCGGCCAAGCTCTTTGGCGAGCCAGCAGATGAGGATCGGCTCGCGGTAGAACGGCGCCTTGACGCCGAACCCGCCGCCCTGGTCGCGCGGTGAAATAATGCGCACCTTCTCGGCCGGTATTTCGAGAATGTCAGAGAGGCCGAGCCGGTCGATATGCGGGCGCTGGGTGGTGATATGGGCAACGAGGCCGTCGGCATCGTCCCAATCGGCCAGCACGCCGCGCGTCTCCATCGGCGTCATGCCGCAGCGCTGCACGCGGAAGCGGTTCTTGATGACGACATCGGCGGTCTTCATGATCTCGTCGACCTCGGCGTCGTTCGCCGCCTGCGCTTCCGGCGTGTCGCCGCCGGTGAAGCCCATTTCGAAGATCACATTGTCTTCCCAATCGTCGTGCACCAAGGGCGAGCCGGGCTCGAGCGCTTTTTCCGGATCGCCAATATAGGGCAGATCCTCGTAATCGATTTGAATCGCCTCGGCCGCGTCGGCGCCGACATATTTGTCGCGCGTGATAATCGCCGCGACGGCCTCGCCGTGGAACTTCACCTTGCCGACCGCGAGCGGCCAATGCTTGGGGAAGCGCGCCGGCAAATTGGGCTGCACCACGGGCTGCGGCATCGGCAGGATCTCGTCCTTGATGTCCTCGCCGGTATAGATGGCGACCACGCCGGGCATGGCCTTGGCGGCCGAGATGTCGATGCTCTTGATCGTCGCGTGGGCGCGCTCGCTCCTGAGAAATGTCAGGTGCAGCATACCCGGGAGGCTGAGGTCCGCGAGAAAGCGTCCCTTGCCGGTGGTCAGGCGGTGATCTTCTTTGCGGTTGAATTTTTCGCCGACCCAGGCGCCGTCACTCTTTGCACTCATTCGTGCCACTCCCTCTGAATAACTTCGTTATGCCGATTTCGACGCCGCGTCCTTGACGGCTTCGACAATATGGGCGTAGCCCGTGCAGCGGCAGAGATTGCCGACCAGACCGTGGCGGATTTCATCTTCCGTCGGGTTCGGATGTTTTTTGAGGAACTCATCCATGTTCATCAGAATGCCCGGCGTGCAATAGCCGCATTGCAGCGCGTGATGCTCGTTGAAGGCCTTTTGCAGCGGCGTCAGTTCGCCGCCTTGGGCGAGGCCCTCGACCGTGGTGATCTCGTGACCATCCGCCTGCACGGCGAGCATGAGGCAGGATTTCACCGCTTCGCCGTCCATCTGGATCGTGCAGGCACCGCACACGCCCTCATAGGTGCAGCCGACATGGGTGCCCGTCTGCATCGCGACCTCGCGGATAAAGTCCACCAGCAGCATGCGGTTGGGGACGCTCTCCTCGTAGGTCTCGCCATTGATGGTGATTTTGACTGTCGTATTCATGATTTTTCTGTCTCCCAATTCAGGACGCCGCACGGGCGAAGGCCGTCGCGACAACTTCGGCGCCCAACGAGCGGATCAGCAGTTTGCGGTAATCCGAATCCGCCCACATGTCGCTTTGCGTTTCGATTTCGTCCGAGGCAGCTTGCAGCGCCGCCGCGATCCCGTCCGCGTCGCCCGAGGCGACGCCGGCGAGCGCGCTTTCCGCCGCGCCCGAGCGCCTCGGCCCGTCGCCGAGACCGCCGACCGCGATGCGCGCGGAGGCGCAATTGCCCGAGCCGTCGGTGGTGATCGAAGCGCACACGCCGATCACCGGCAGGGCGTCCGTGATCAGGCCCCATTTCTTATAGGCGCTGCCGGTATTGGCGGGCGCCGCCGGCAGGTTGAGCGAGACGAGAACTTCGTCGTCTTCGCGCGCTGTCTCCAACGGGCCGCCGAGAAACTCATCGGCGGGCAGGGAGCGTGCGCCGCCCTTGCCCTGGAGCGCCATTTCCATGCCGAGCCCGAGGGCCACTGCCGGCATGCAGGCGGCGACATAGTTCCAGCAGAGACTCCCGCCGATGGTGCCGCGGTTGCGCACTTGCCGGTCGCCGACCCGGGCGGCGGCATCGCGCACTGCCTGATAGGCGCCGTCGAGCGATGTTTCCTGTGCCAGCGCCGCGTAGGCCGTCATCGCGCCGATGGCGACACCGGAGCCGCCGGCGGAGACGCCTTTGAGCTCGCTTACCGCCTGCAGATCAATCACACAGCGCGGGCGCAACAAGCGGGTCTTCACCGCCTGCATGACGCTCTGGCCGCCGGCCAGGAATATCGCGTCCCCTTCGTCAAAACGGCCGATCGCGTCTATCGCCTCCGCGACCGTTCCGGGACGGACATATTCTTCAATTGCTGCCGGATACATTGTGCCTCCTGTTCATAGGGCGTTTTCTATCGCTAATAAATCCGAGTGCGGGCCGTGCGGCAAGTGCTTTGCGTCAGCCAGCGAAGCGCGGTTCGGGAACGCCGCGGATACCGAGGCCGGTGACCGCGAAAAGGCCGCCGGCGAGATATTGCGGCTTGACCTCTGCGTTAAACATATCATGCACCGCGGGGTGGCTGACCCGGGCTATGGAGGTGACATAGAGCACGTCCATATTGGGGCCGCCGAAATTGACGCTGGTGAGGTTCTTCACCGGCATGCCGATGCGCCGCTCGACCGAGCCGTCCGGCGCATAGCGCACGAGATCGCCGCCGATCACCTGGGCGTTCCAGAGATAGCCTTCCTCATCGACTGTCGAGCCGTCGGCGACGCCGCTATCGTCCTTGGTGCTGGCGAAAAACCGCTTATTTGAAAGCGTGCCGGTCTCGATATCGTAGTCATAGGCCCAGAATTCTTCCTGGAAGGTGTCGGCGAAATAAAATGTCTTGTCGTCCGGGCTCCAGCACGGGCCGTTCGAGCAGATGATGCCGTCATCGACCTTGGTGGTGGAAAGGTCCGGATCGAGCCGCCACAAGCCGCAGATCTTGAGCTCTTCCTTGTCGTCCATGCCGCCGGCGAAAAAGCGCCCGCGGCGGTCGACTTTGCCGTCATTGAGGCGGGTACGCGGCTGATCGGCCTCGATTTCGGTGATCAGC
>CAZUVO010000224.1:0-6153 GCA_964623955.1 uncultured Rhizobiaceae bacterium | reverse complement strand
CGAAGCCTTCGGGGCCCTGGCGGGTGAGCTTGTCCTTGATCAGCATCTTGCCGGTGAGCGCCAGCATAAAAGCGATGATGGAGACCGCCACCGGCCGGCGCACGCCGTCCGGCGTAATGGTGAGCGCGATCCCGCTCTCTGAACAAGCCGGCACATCCACCGTGTCATAACCGACGCCGAAGCGCGCCACCTGGGCGAGGCGGCCATCCGCCGGCACGCTCTCCGGCGCGAAACGCTGGCCCAATAGAATGAGCGCGTCATGCCCGGCCAGTTCGTCGGCGGAGACCGGACCGTCGCGATCCTCGAGATATTGCCATTCGACGTTCGCCGCTTCGTCGAGCGGCGACATGTCGAACATGGGGAAGGCGGGCGAGCCGTCCGGCTTGATGAAATCGCTGCTCACCGCGATGCGGAAACTGTCTGCCATGATTAGCGCCCCTTCTTCCTTTTGCGCCCGCCCTTGCAGGTGGCGCGCAGCTTGTCCGAGCCGGCCTGCATGGTGGCCTGCAGCATCCAGACATCGCCCGAATGACAGATGAAATCGAAACCCTGCTTGAAGAGCACCTTGCCGACATTGGCCTCGGGCACGAGCCGGCCGAGGGATTTGTCGTGCTTCTTGCTGGCCGCGACGATCTTGCGGATCGCCGCCTTGAAGCGGGGATGGTCGAACTGGCCGGCGATGCCCATATCGGCGCTGAGATCGAAATGGCCGATCCACATCAGATCGACGCCCTTCATGGCGGCGATGGCATCGGCGTTCTCGACGCCCTCCTCGGTCTCGATCAGAGCGCAGAAGGCGGTGTCGCGGTTGGCGTCGCGCAGCTTCTTCATCACCGGGCCCGGCGCGTAGCGGTCATGGGCGATTTGCAGCGCCACGCCGCGCCCGCCTTGCGGCGGATATTTTATGTAGTCGAGCAGCCGCTTGACCTCTTCGGGCGAGCCAACCATCGGGAACATAACGCCGCCGGCGCCGATATCGAGCACCCGCGCGGCATGGTGATATTCCTTCGACGGCGGGCGCACGATCACCGGCAGATCGGCGGCCTGCATATAGCGCAGGATGCTCTTGATGTCGCCGATGCTGAAGCCGCTATGCTCCATATCGACGAGCACGAAATCGCAGCCCGACGCCTTGAGGATCTGGCCGATCCCCGGCGTGTTGAACTCGACGAGAAACGTGCCGACTTTGAGCCGGCTGTGGGTGGTCATCTCTTTGAATGCTGAATCGACCATCGTCTTTCCTTCGTTATTTTTTAGATTGTCATTGTCAGGCGTTGTTGCTGACCTGGAACTTGGTCAGCTTGCGGTCGGTCACCAGGCCGCTTACCCGGTCGCTGAATTCCTTGAAATGTTGCGACATGAGATGCTCCTGGAACGCCGCCTCGCTGTCATAGACCTCGTACAGCACGATGCGGTTTTCCTCCTTGTTGGGGACGAGCACATCGAAAATCTGGCAGCCCGGCTCCTCGCTTTTCGAGGCCTCGGCATTTTTCATGACCTCTTGGTGGAAGAGATCGAAGCTGCCTTCGAGAAGGTCGAACTCGACGATGATGGCGAAGCGGCTCATGACGCGGTCACCTCGAGGCGGAGCACCGCATAGGCGCCGATGTCGAGCGTCGAGGCATCGCCGACCGGGCCGCAATCGGCGGCGAATGCGGAAGGCTCCGTCACCGCACGGGTAAAATTATTCTCGTCCAGCCGGCCGATGTGCGTCTCCCCCGCCGGCAGGCCGGAGACCGTCACGCGCTCGGGCTCGGGCGTGAGATTGGCGAGCCAAAGGAGGCAGCCGGTCGGCGTCCGGTAGGCCAGGCCGAGGACTTTATCCGGTGCCGAGGTCTCGACCACGAGCACATCCGCGCCGCGCGCGCCGGCCATGGCGGCGACGATATGGCAAAGCGGAAACACTTTTTCTTCCCGCCCGCCCGGCGCGAGATCGTCATACCAGGGCTGAGGGTGATCCATCTTGCGGTAGGCGAGGCCGAACTCGCCGACCGCCGAGCCGAGGCTGACCGCCTCCACACCGCCCGCCGCCATGCGCGCGACATAGCCCAGCGTAAAGGCCGAGCCGGAGAGCGCCCGGTGACGCGGATCCTGCTGGTTGAAGGCCATGCGGATATTGTCCTGATTGTCGTAAGTGCTCGGGCCATACGGGTTGTAGCGCATGCCGATGGCGCTCGGCCCGACGCGGTAGGGCCTGCCGCCGGCCATGGCGCGTACCGAGGCGATGATCGAGGGCAGCGATTGAAGGGTCTCCATCACCGAGCGGTCATCGACCTCGTGCACCACCGCCGAGGTCAGATGCGTCATGAAATCGAACAGGCCCGGGGACGGGTGATTGCGGTTCATTTCGGTGAAATTGGTCAGCACGCCGCCGCCCAACTGGACATCGGGAAAGGCCTTGCGCGCCGCGCCGTAAGTTTCCGCGAAGCTCGGCACGCCCATCGCTTCCAGGGTCTCCAGGGTGAAGTTCATCAGCCGCGCCTGGGCGACGATCAGCGAGTCCGGCTTAACCCCGGCGGCGGCGATGGCGCCGGCGGCATCGGCCATTTCCGCATCGAGCGGCCCTTCACAGGGAGCGACGATCTCTACCGTCAGCTCGGCTTCAAGTATATCGGCCAATTGCTGGCAGGCGGAGAGATCATCGGGCGCCTGATCGGCGCTATATTCCGCCACCAGCAATTGCGGGCCGACATCGCGCAACAGGTCGAGCGCCTCCAGGCTCCTGCGCCCAAGATCGGCCGGAATGCCGATGCCGATGCGCGGCATGGATGTGCCGATGGGAGCGCCCAGGGCGATCTCGACCGCGCCGTCTCCGCCCGCCGCCGCGCCGCCCGCTTCGCCCGCAAAGGCGAGGGTAACGGACTGGTCGAAATTGCTGCCGCCATCGATCATATAAGGGAAGGGCAGCGACAGCGGGCGGTAATAGGTTTTATAGGAGGCGTCGGTCCAATTGCGCTGATCCTCGCACTCCCAGGCATGTTCGCCTTCCATGCGGCAGGTCACCTTCAGGCCCGGCGCCACCTCATGGGTGACCGCGCGCATGTCGAAAAAGGGCTGCAGCGGCATGACGAGATCGGGGAAAACCGTCTCCTCGGAAGTGCCGTCGACATGGAGGATCGTACACGGCGCGCCGGCGACCGCCTCGACCGCGTGCAGAATGACAAAGCCGGTGCGCCCGGTATTGAAATCGCTGCCGGTCTCGGCCGAGACCTTGAATTCGAGACCGTCCGATTGCGAGCCGGTAATTTCCG
Source organism: uncultured Rhizobiaceae bacterium (assembly GCA_964623955.1). Lineage (GTDB taxonomy): Bacteria > Pseudomonadota > Alphaproteobacteria > UBA828 > UBA828 > PTKB01. Next base: position 2,902 of record CAZUVO010000224.1, on the reverse strand, counting down.
CATGAAAGCTCATACGGCCGGCGAAGGCATCGATCTCGCCGTCATAGGAGACGCGGAATGTTTCGTCTTCCTGCTCGATGGCGAGATTGGATATCGCCGGATGAAAGGTCTCCCACCCCGGGCCGCGCACCACGAAGGCGATGCCGCGAATGGCTTCATGCCCGCGATGGCGCACATAGCGCAGTTTGCCGGCTTCCAACTCGGCGGTCAGTTCGCCGGCGCGCAAGGAATGAATTTCAGCGCGGGGTTCCTCCGTGCCGAACAGCTGGATGGCCCTCGAAGGGGGTGCGACCGTCATGTTTCTCTCCCCATCGGCGCTGCTTGTTATTTGCCTTGCCGCCGACGGGGTCAGTATAGCGCTGGTCTACCTGTTAGACCATACGAACCGGCCAGTCCTAATTTGCCGCCTGCTTGCCGTCGCCTGTATCCCGCGCCACGCGCTTCGGCGGGAATTTGAGCGAGACAACCGTCCCTTCGCCGGGTTCGCTTTCGATGGACAGCTCGCCATCATGCAGGTCGATAAATTTTGAAACGAGATACAGCCCAAGGCCGCTGCCCTCATATTTCCGTCCCAGGGAACCGTCGGCCTGTTGGAACGGCATCAGCACTTTTTGGATATCGTCCTTGGCGATACCGATGCCGCTATCCGCGGTTTCGATCACATAAGAGCCGCCATCGTCGATAAAGGCGCGAACGCGGATTTCGCCATTCTCCTTCGAAAATTTGACCGCGTTGGAGAGAATATTGATCATCATCTGCATCAGGAGACGCTCATCCGCTTTGAGACGCGGCAAGCTGTCGGGAATATCCAATTTCAGGGCGATGTCCTGATCGGCCGCCGAATTGCGCACCAGCTTCATGCTGGATTCGATCAGCGCTGAAATTTTGACTTCCGCGTCGTGAATATTGAACTTGCCGGCCTCGACCCGGGAGACGTCGAGAATATCGTTGATCAGGGTAAGGAGAGAGCCGCCGCTGCGGTGGATATCCTCGGCATATTCGAGATATTGCGCGTTGCCGATGGGCCCGAAAATCTGATTCTTCAGAATCTCGGAAAAGCCGATAATGGCATTCAACGGCGTGCGCAATTCATGGCTCATGATGGCGAGAAACTCGGCTTTCGAGCGGCCGGCGGAGACGGCCTCCTCGAGAGCCTGATGCTGCGCTTTTTCGAGCAGCTTGCGCTGACCAATATCGCGGAAGGTATAGACCCGGACCGAACGCGCCTCGGCGCGGCGCTCGAAGGGTGATTTACCGATTCCGACCGAGGATTGGCTGACCACCAATTCGAGGGAAACCTCCTCGCCGTCGCCGCGTGACAATTCCAGTTCCATGACCGGCGGCTCGTCCGCCGAGGAATCTGGTTTGTCCGCGCCGGGCAGGATTTCGGTTATCGGGCTGTGCAGCGCGCCATCGCCGGAAATGTCAAGGATCCGTTCCGCCGCCTCGTTGACGAACTGAACCTGTCCGCGACCGTCGGTGATGACGATGCCATGAAAATTCTTTTCCAGCACCGCGTCCATCATGTTGCGCCGGTGCTGGATGGCCATGCCCTGAAGGAAAACGCGAAACGCCTGGCGGTCGCTGCCGAGCGCCATCGCCGAAAGATAGGCGGCCAGCAAACACAGCATCCAATAGCCGCCGCCGATAAGCGCCGGCGTCCAGGCCTGAATAGCAAGGGTAACGCCATAGATGACGGCAATGCCGAGGACCAGAATGAGGCTGCCCCGGCGCCAGTCGCCGGTGCCGAACAGCACCAGGAACGCAAAGCCGAGCACGAGGCCGATCACCGCCACCGCAGCGACCGGGAAAGGCTTCAACATGCGGTCCTGTGCGATCGATTCATAGGCCATGGCGTGGAGCAGGATGCCCGGCACCGTTCCGTAGTGGGGAATGGTGAAATTCGCGCCCAGTTCGGCGGCGCTCGCGCCGATCAAGACGGACTTGCCCGCCAAAGGCGCGAGGTCGGCCCGGCCGAGATAAAGATCGGCATAGGAATAGGCCGGGATCGTCTTGGCGCGAATGCCGTAATCGACATGAAATTCGCTGCCTTCGGCTTGCGCGGCGCCGGCGAGCAGCGCCGCCAGGCTGGGCACGAAATGGCCTTGCCATTGCTCTCCCATCGCATGGCGCCGGATCATGCCGTCTGAATCGGCGATCACATTGACCGAGCCGGGAAGCGCATTGTCGCGCAAGGATGGGATCGGGCCCTTCATTACGATATGGGCCGCCGTACCGGCGCGCGAGGAGATTTGCCGATAGACGGGAAGGATGACCGGCCGCTCGGCCGTGGCGAGGGCGCGGGCGAGCAGGTCATCATCCTCGGCGGTGGAACGCGCACTGAAATCGAGATTGAGGGCGATCTCGCGCACCCCCGCCTCGCCGAGCCGCTCGATCATGCCGGCATGAACCGATCGCGCCCACGGCCAAGCGTCGAGTGTCTCGATAGATGAGGTGTCGATTTCGATCAGGACCAGATTTTGGCTGGCATCGGTTCGCGCCAGCTTGAAGCGCGAGCTTGTCAGCAGATTGTCGAGACCGGCCAAGCCGCCCAGGGCATAGGCCAGGATGAGCGCGCCAATCAAGACGGCGAACAGCGTCCGCTCGCGCGACAGCGTCGCAAGCTTGGCAAGAAACCTCATGGTCCGGCTACCGCGTGCGGGCACAGCATGGTGCGCCGGCAAGCACGATCGCTGCGGCCGTAACTAAGCACCGCCACCGCTTCCGCCGCCACTGCCACCACCATTGCCACCACCGTTACCACCGCCATTACCGGCACCCGATCCACCCGGTCCGCCACCGGCGCCACCGGCTGCACCTGCTGCACCCGCGCCGCCTCCGCCCGAACCACCAGCGCCGCCGGAGCCCCCGGCTGCACCTGCACCGCCCGCACCACCTGAAC
>CAZUVO010000223.1:0-6170 GCA_964623955.1 uncultured Rhizobiaceae bacterium | reverse complement strand
ACATCGTCGCCCGGTGCGACCGCCGCCGGCACGATGCAGGTGCCGGTGGTGATGATCTGCCCGGCGCGCAGCGCATCGCCCTGGGCGATGCGGTCATTGGCCAGCCAGGCGAGGGCGATGCGCGGATCGCCGAGCACATTGGCGCCGATGCCGTCCGCCACTTTGGTGCCATTGATGGTGAGGCTCGCGGTATGGGCCGCCAGATCGAGCTCGCGCCAAATCTCCGGCAGCGCATCGCCGAGTACGAAAAATTCGGTGCAGGCATTGTCGGCGATCAGCTGCGGCGCGCCGACGATGGTGAAATCCTCGAAACGCGAATCCGGCACTTCGAGGCCGAGATGGAGCGCCGCCGTGGCCGCCACCACATCTTCCGCGGTGTAATCGCGCCCGCGCGCGGGCAGGTCCTTGCCAAGACGAAAGACGAATTCCGCCTCGATCACCGCCATATGGAGATGTGCCGCCGGCAGTTCGGCGCCATCCCGATGCAGCTTGCCGTCGAGCAGGCGGCCGGCGAGCGGCCCGTCGACGCCGATATGCTTCTGCCCGGCAATGCTGGTGGCGGCGATCTTCCAGCCGACCGGCTGCCAGCCCGATAGTTTCACCAGCGCCTCTTGCGCCGCATAGCCTTCCTGGACGCTGGCCGGACGGCAGGAGTCGGGCAGGGTGGCGATGCGGCCGTGGCTGCTCCAATTCCGCCAAATCAGCGCGGCGGCTTCGCTTGCGCGGTCATCTCCCATGGCGCACTCTTAGCGCACCAACCGGCGGCGAACAAGCCGCGCCGCATCACCGTCAAACCGCCGCCAAACTGCCCGGGAGCAGCCCATGCAATTCGTCATTTTCGCCACCGATCGGCCCGGCGCATTAGAGCTCAGGCTGGAGACGCGCGAGGCCCACCGCGCTTACTTACGCGATATGGCGGCGCATCCGGAGGTCTCCGTGATCCATGGCGGCCCGACCCTGGCGGAGGATGGCGAGACCATGAACGGTACCTTGCTGATCGTCGAGGCGCCCTCCCTCGCGGCGGCGCAATCCTTCGCCGCCGGCGACCCTTACGCCAAGGCCGACCTGTTCACGTCCGTCGAGCTGCGCCCCTGGGCCTGGGTCATCGGCGCGCCCGGGGAGGATGGCTGATCATGCTCGATCTGAGACCGATCTGCGAAAACTGCGCCACCGATCTGCCGCCGGCATCGACCGAGGCGATGATCTGCTCTTATGAGTGCACCTTCTGCCGCGATTGCGTCGCGGGCGTGCTCGAAAATGTCTGCCCCAATTGCGGCGGCGGCTTCGTACCGCGCCCGATCCGCCCCGCCGGGGAATGGCGGCCCGGCGTGACGCTGGCGGCCAACCCGCCGGCGGAGGAACAAAAACACCGCCCGGTCGATAGCGAGGCTCAGCGCGCGCTGATCGCCCGCGCCGGGCAAATCGCGCCCGAGAACAGATAACCTCACCGGGCCGAGCTATCCCATCGCGGCAACGCGATGTGCCGCCCGGCCCTTTTGGCGCGCCAACCGTTAGCCGGTCGCGATGTAGTCCCGCATCGCGTCACGCTCATATTCCAACTCGCCCAAGCGGTATTTCACCACATCGCCGATGCTGACGATTCCCGCCAGCCGGCCGTTGCGAAGGACCGGCAGATGGCGGATACGGTGTTCCGTCATGATGCGCATGAGATCGCCGACGTTGCTCTCTTCCGAACAGGTGATCACGTCGCGCGTCATGAGCGCCGTGACCGGAAGGTCGAGCGTGCTTACCCCATTTATTGCCAGGGCGTGAACGATATCGCGCTCCGAGAGCACGCCGTCCACCGAACGATCGTCATCCGTCACCAAGACGGCGCCGATTTTTTGTTCGTCAAGAATTTTCACCGCATCGGCCACGCGGCTCCTCGAGCTCGCCCGCGCGACTTGGCTTCCCTTGGCACGAAGTATGGCCGCAACCTGCATTGCCTCCTCCGACCTGATGGATCAACCGGTTCTTTCCGGATGATCGCTTCTTAACCTAAATCATAGCAGATTTTGGCGGCCATGGCGAATGGCGCCGGCGGTCAGCCGTCGAGATATTGGGCGAGATGGGCGCTGAGGTCGCGCGCGTCGTCGCCGGCGCCGTCGATCAGCGCGGATTTGCGCCGGCGCAGGAACTGGATGCCCATGAGATAGAGGCCCGGTGCCTCGCTGACGATGCCGCCGTCATGGCGGATGCGGCCCTTGCGGTCGAGCACCGGCACGTCGAGCCAGGAATAGTCGGGAGAGTAGCCGGTGCACCAGAGGATGGTCTTGATCTCGCCCGAAGTGAGGTCAAGGCCGAGCGGCGGCTCGTCCAGGACCCGCGTCGGCTCCAGGCGGTAGGGCGCCTCGACCTCGCCGTCGATGCCGTTCTCGCCCGCCCATTCGTCGATGGTATCGAGCAAGCGCCCCATCTTGAGGTCGGAGAGCGCGCATTGGTTCAGGAGTGAGCCGGAGAATTGCGCCTTGCCGTCATTTATGCCGGCGAGGCGGCCGACCAGCTTGACGCCCCTGTCGGTCAACGCGTTGAGATCGAGGGTTGAGCGGTCCGGCGTGCCGGCGAGCTGGAGCGACGGTAATTTGCGCGCCCGGTTGATATCCTCCATCTCGTCATAGCGCTCGTCGAGCACGCCGGCGGCGTCCATCCACCATTCGAGATCGCGGCCGCGATAGAGGCGCGGCGCGCGGATATGTTCGCCGGCCGAGATCGTCACCGGGCGGCCGGAACGGTGGATTTCATCGGCCAATTGGGTGCCCGTCGCCGAGGCGCCGACCACGAGGACGCCGCCCTCGCCGAGCTGCTCGGGATTGCGGTAATCCATTGAGCTCAAGCTGTCGATGCCCTTCGGCACCGCCTCGGCGAGCTTCGGCACGCGTGCGATATTGCAGGCGCCGCTCGCCATCACCACGGCCTTGCAGCGCCACTCGCCCGCGCTGGTCGAGACGAGATAGCCGCCTTCCTCCTGACGCAAGGCGGTCACGTTTGTTTGGGTTTCAACCGGCGCGGAGATCACCTCGGCATAGCGGTCGAGAAAGGCGATGGTCTCCGCCATATCGCGGTAGCCGTCGGGATCGTCGCCCTCATAGCCGAAGCCGGGCAGCCGGCTCTGCCAATTGGGTGTGAGCAGACGCAGCGAATCCCAGCGCTCGGTGCGCCACGAATTGGCGACCTCGCCGCGCTCCAGCACGGTATGATCGATCGCGCGCTCGGACAGGCAGCGGCTCATGGCCAAGCCGGCCTGGCCGCCGCCGATCACGACGGTGGTGACGGTATGAACGGAACTAACTCCCGGCGAGACGGCTTATGCCGTTACTTGTTGACCTCGACCGTCACATTCGTCGGATTGGTCACGATGTCGTAAACCGCCGAGCGTTTCTGCGACTGGGCGACGAGCGCCTCGATATCCTTGGGCGAGGCATCGGCATCGATCTGATAGCTCACCTTGATGCCGTCGAAGCCGTTGCGGATATCGCTGTCCATGCCGAGGATGCCCTGAATATCCATGCCGCCTTCGAGAACCGCGGTGACGGAATTGAGCTGAATATTGCGGTTCTGCGCAACCGCGGCGACGCCGGCGGTGAGGCAAGAAGCGAGACCGACCAGGACATATTCCACCGGCGTTGCGCCATTATCCTCGGCAGCGAACACCTCAGGATGATCCGCGTCGAAATTGAACACCGTTTTATGTTTCTGTTGCTCGCCAAGACCGAAATAGCCCTCGACCGTCGAATAGCTGTGGGTGCCGTTCTTCCACTCGCAGGTTGCGCGCCACTCGAACTTGGCGGCCTCTGGCGCGCCTTCCAACGCCACCCGGGCGTCGAGAAGCGCTTGTACATTTACACCATTGTTGGCGGTTTGCTCTGTATCGGCCATTTGTTCTCTCCCTGATTAATGCGCCGCGACGGCGGCGACTCCTGACTTAATGCTAGAGATTAGGATGCTCCCCCCGCTGTCAAGCGCGCCGCGCTCAGTCCGCCGCCGGGTTGGCGGCGACCGCGAGCTGGCGGGCGACAAGCGCCGCGTAGAGACCGTCCTGGGCGAGCAGTTGGGCGTGACTGCCGGATTCGCGCACCCGGCCGTCTTCCATCACAACGATCTGATCGGCGTCGCGCACGGTCGACAGACGGTGGGCGATGACGATGGTGGTGCGGTCGACCATCAGCTCGTCGAGGGCGCGGCGCACCGCCTGCTCGTTGAGCGCGTCCAAGTGCGAAGTCGCCTCGTCGAGGATCAGCACCGGCGCGTCCTTGAGAAAGGCTCGGGCGATGGCGATGCGCTGGCGCTGGCCGCCCGAAAGCCGCGTGCCGCGCTCGCCGACCTCGGTGTCGAGCCCGTCGGGCAGCGCCGCGGTGAAATCCTCCAGCGCGGCGCGGCTGACCGCGGCATCGACCTCCGCTTCGCTCGCATCGGGCCGGGCGATCAGGATATTGCCGCGGATGGTGTCATTGAAGAGATAGGTGTCCTGCGCCACCAGGGCGATGCGCCCGCGCAGATCGTCGAGCCGCCATTCCCTAAGGTCGCGGCCATCGAGGCTGACCGTGCCCTCGTCCGGGTCCCAGAAACGCATCAGGAGATGAGCCAGCGTCGTCTTGCCCGCGCCGGACGGGCCGACCAGGGCGAGAGTGCGGCCTGCCGGCAGGTCGAGACTCACGCCGTCGAGCGCGTGCGATTTGATGCCGGGATAGGTGAAGCTGACCTTGTCGAGGGTGAGCGCCGCGCCGCCGCCATGGGCTTCGGGCGCCGCCGCCGCGCCGTCGGTCACCGCCACCGGCTCGCTATGCACGCCATGGAGCCGCCGCGTGCCGCCGAGGGTCTCGGCGAGCTGGCGGCCGATATTGGCGATTTCGGAGACCGGCAGGAAGGCGGCCATGGCGAGCAAGGTGAGGAGCGGCAGCATGGTGCGCTCGAGATCGCCCGAATTCACCAACGCCGCGCCGGTGATCACGACGGCGAGGCCGCCGAGGCCGGTCACCGTCTCGACCAGCGCCGTCTGGATGGTGAGGTCGCTGAAAAAGGGCAGACGCAAGCCATGATGGTGATGCACCAGATCGATCAATTGCTTGCCGCGCCGCGCCTCCTGGCGAAAAGCGAGAATTTCCGGCAGGCCCTGCAGGGTATCGACGGTGTGGGCGTTGAGCGCGCCCTGCGCCTCGCTCGCGCGCGAGGCCAGCCGGTCGACCCGCTTGCGCATGAGGAAAGGCGAGAGGGCGATCAGCGCGAGGAAGGGCGCCAGCGCCACCGCCATGGGCCAGCCGAAAAGCAGCACGGCTGCGAGCACGGCGGCCGGTACCAGGATCGCCACGAAGGCCGGCGCCACGGTATGGGCGAAGAAGAATTCGACATTCTCGATATCCTGCGTCGCCATGGCCACGAGATCGCCGCTCCTCCGGCGCAACAGATAGGCCGGCGCCAGGGTGTCGAGCTTGGCGAAGAGCGCGATGCGCATTTGCGTGAGCAGACGAAACGCCATGTCATGCGCCACCCAGGATTCGAGCCAATGGAGAATGCCGGCGAAGGGCGCCAGCACGTAGAGCGCAATCAGGAGATCGCCGAACGGCTCGCCATTGCGCACCGCCGCCACGGCGAAGGCGCTGAGCACACCGACACCGATAAACGCCACGACGCGCGCGACGCCGAGCAGAAACGCGAGGCCGACCCGCCGGCGCACCGGCCGCACCAGGCGCAACAGCAAACCGGCGGCGCGCCACCAACCCATCTCGCCGGCGCGCAGGATCTCGTCCGCCGGCTGCAGCCGGTCGAGCTGCACATCTTCGAGCGGCGTCGGCGCGGCGTCCACCGTTAGGTCGGTCGCGGTTTCCGTCTCGATCTCGTCCTCGCCGGCAACCGCCTCCGCTGCCTGCGCCGCCATCAGCCGGGCATAGACGCCGCCTTTCGTCATCAGCGCCGCGTGGCGGCCCTCCTCGACCAGCGCACCTTCCTCGAGCACGAGAATGCGGTCGGCATCGATCACGCTGGAGAGGCGATGCGCCAGGATCAGCACGGTGCGCCCTTTCATCAGCCGGTCGAGCGCTTGCTGGATGACTGCCTCGTTCTCCGCATCGACCGCCGAGAGCGCTTCGTCGAGCACCAGGAAGGGCGCGTCGCGCAGGATCGCCCGGGCGATGGCGATGCGCTGGCGCTGGCCGCCCGAGAGGCGCACGCCGCGC
>CAZUVO010000222.1:0-6197 GCA_964623955.1 uncultured Rhizobiaceae bacterium | reverse complement strand
GGCGGCGGCGCGCGAGACGCATGGCGCCGTCGAGCATGGGATGGTCGTGCTTCAGGGGCGAGGTGGAGTTGATGTTGGTGTACATGCGCGGGCTCGCCTCGAATTCGTCCCAGGTGAGGCCGCCGGCGATCTTCACCATTTCCATCACATCCTCGACGCGCTCCTTGCCGAGGCTATAGGCGTGAACCACTTTGTCGGTCAATGTGAGCTTGTCGTGCAGGCAATCGAGATGGCGCACCGAGGGGTGGATGTCCAAGGGCTCCACCGGATAGCCGCCGGCGAAATGGATGCAATTGAAATATTGCGTGAGCTTCATCAGGTCGCGAAAGCTCTCGCGGTCGCCGGTGCGCCGGCCACGGTCGAGATCGGAGCAGTTGGGCGGGCTGGAGACATTGCCGAACACAATATGCCGCCCGCCGATTTCGATTTTTCGCTCGGGATTGCGCGGCGTGATGGTGAAGCTAGACGGCGCCAGAGCCACTTGCGCCATGACGAAGTCGCGCCCCATGCGGACATTCTGCTCCGTCACCTCGCATCCCGCCCGGCGCAAAATTTCCACGGCCTCCGGGTGGAGAAACTCGATACCGATTTCCTCGAGGACGCGCATGGCGCCATGGTGAATGGCGGCGACCCCGTCGCCTTCGAGCGGCTCGGTCGGCTTGTCCGGATTGACCGGCAGGGACCACGGCAATTGCTTGATCACCGCACCCTTGCCGCGCAGATTCGCCCCACGCCCCCCGGCGCGGCGCCGCCTCTTCGATCTATCGTCGCTCATCCGCGTTCCTTCCGGAGGAGAAGGTACGGACAGGGGCGGCCAAGCGTCAATTGCGGTTCCGCGCCTCTTATCTCGGCGCGAAGATGAAATCGCCGCCGTCATGGCCGGCGAGGCGGATGTCGGAATAGACCGGGGTCTGGTTGGCGTTGAGCACCACTTTCTTGCGCACCGGCTCGAACAGCGCCTGGGCTTCGACGGTTTCCGTATTGTCGCGCAGCACGCCCAAGAGCGCGGCGGCGAAGACCGAGTGGTTGCCGCCGCCCGAATCCGCCACCGGCTCCAATCCGCCCGAGGCCAAGGCCGTGCGCGAGCGTTTCTTGACGATGCGCCGCAGCCAGTCGCGGCGGTCCTCCCAGGTGTCGAAGCTGACCGGTGCGGCGCGCACCAGGGTGCCGGAATAGCAGCTATCGGCGATGACCAATATGTGGCGCGCCGGGATCGCCTTCAGCATATCGGTGATGTCGTCGTTCGACACCCAGTTGGCGGAAATATCCTGATGCGCATCGACCGGCAGCCAATAGCCGCGTTCGGTCACCGGATCGACGACGCCGTGCCCGGCATAATAGACCAGGAGGTTGGTGTCGTAGCTGAGCTTGGCGCGGAGACCGCTCATCGCGCTGATGACATCGAAGCGCGTGGCGTTGATCAGTTTGGTAACGGTAAAGCCGTAACGGCTCTCGAGAACCTCGGACACGGCCTCGGCATCGGCTATCGCGGTCTTCAGCTTCGGCATGTCGCCGTAATCATTGTTGCCGATGACCAGCGCGTGATAGTCGCCGAGCGCCAGGTCCAGCGGTTTTCGCAACACGTCGATTGTCGCGGTCGCCTTGTTGCCCCATTCGTCGATGGCGGTAAAAGCGAATTTGTTGCTGCCGACTTTGAGATTTTGCCGCACGCGGAAGGAACCGTCGGCGCGCAGCGTTATCGGACGCTCATTGACGAGCATGTCGGTTACCGCCGAATCGTCGGCGACCGTGCCGGTGATGTCGATCTCCGGGCCTTCCGTGACAAGCTTGGGCGGCAGCGTGATACGCGGCGCCTCGCCGTCGCGCTCGGCCTCGATGATCGCGGCGCTTTGCGGCTCCTCGGGCGCGGCTTCGGCAGCCGGCTCCGGCGCGCGGCGCGTCACGCGGATAACCTTCTCCGCCTCGTTGCCCCATTCGTCGAGAGCGCTCACCACCACTTCGCTTTCGCCGACCGGCACGCCGCGGCGGATGGCAAAGCTGCCGTCCGGATTGAGCGCGACCTGGCCGCCGGCAACCGTCACATCGATGATCGCCGAGGAATCGACGATGGCGCCGGTGATTTCGATGATCGGGTCGTCGGTCTCAAGCGCCGGTAGAACGGCGATCATGGGTGCGCTGCTGTCGCCTGTCTCGGCGGTGGCTTCGCTGCCGCGTGTGACGGATTCGGCGCTCCGCGTCACATGCACGCGGCGTTCGGCGCGGTTGCCCCATTCGTCAAGCGCGGCAATCACCAATTCGCTCTCTCCCTGCGCGACGCCGCGCCTGATGTTGAAGCTGCCGTCCGAACCGAGCGCCGTGGCGGCGCCGTTGACGGTAAACTCGACGATCGCCGAATTGTCGCTCACGCGGCCGGCGAATTCGACCACCGGCCCGTCGGTCGCGAGCGCGCCCGGCGCTTCGATGATCGGCGGCGTGTCGTCCTCGGCGGGCGCCGCCGTGGCGGCGGCGGCGGACTGCTCGGCCGCCGGCGCGCTTTGCGCGCGCTCGATCAGCGTCATTGTCCAGCCCGCGAGGCAATGGTTGCGAAATTGCATGACGCCAATTCCGGAATCGCCGTCGAATCGGCCGTTGAACATTCTGAATCCCAATCGTCCTTCTCTCAGTTTGCCGCCGACGTCTACCGTACCGGTCAGGTTTTCGATTCTGCCCGAATTGTGGATGTCGGCCTTCAGCCGGCCATTCTCGATCACCGCCTCGAAGCGACCTTCGAGTGGCCGGCAGCCGTTCGCAATTTCGAGCGACCAACGGCCATCGAACTCGGAAGCCTCGGCTTTGGCATGGTCCTGCGCGAGAACCGTGGCGAGGAAAAAAGCGAGCGTCAGGGATGCGATACGAAACATTGAACTCCTCCTCCAGGGTAGCTTGGCGAAGGAGCGAGGAATGTTCAATAAGTTCGTTGTATATGGCGATCAGCCATCCGCCTCGGCGATCGCGCTGAGGAAGGTTTCCGCCAGGTCGCGCAGCTTGGCTTCGCCGACGCCGTGGATGTCGGCGAAATCCTCCGCCGTTTGCGGCTGGCGGTGGGCCATTTCCTGGAGCGAACGGTCGGAAAAGATGACATAGGCCGGCACGCCGCGCGCTTGCGCGAGGTCGCGGCGCAGCTCCTTGAGGCGGTCGAGCAGGATGAATTCGCTGTCGCTGAGGTCCGGCAGGGCCGCGCGCGCGGCCTTGGGTTTGCGCTCGGCCTTGGTCTTCGCGGTGTCCGGGCGGTAGTGGAATTCCGCCACGCCCTCGATCAGCGCCCGGCTTGTCTCAGTGAGTTTGAGGCCGCCATAGCCGCCGATATCCAATCGCAGGAATCCGGCGGCGACGATCTGGCGCAGGATCGATTGCCACTCGCGCTTGCTGAGCGCGGCGCCCTCGCCGTGCACCTCAAGCCGGTTATGGCCGAACTGACCGATCTTCTCGGTCTCGCCGCCGCGCAGCACATCGATGATATGGGCGGCGCCGAAGCGCTCGCCGGTCGCCATCACCGCACTCAGCGCGAGCCGGGCCTGGGCCGTGCCGTCGGCCAGTTCCACCGGATCGAGGCACATATCGCAATTGCCGCACGGCTCCGGCTGTTCGCCGAAATGGGAGAGCAGCACGCGGCGCCGGCAGGCGGGCGATTCGCAATAGGCGATGAGCGCGTCGAGGCGCTTATGTTCGCGCCGCTTGCGCTCGGGCTCGCTGTCCTCATCCTCGATGAACATGCGCCGCATGCGCATATCGCCGAGGCCGAACAGCATGCGCGCCTCGGCCGCGTGGCCGTCGCGCCCGGCGCGGCCGATCTCCTGATAATAGGCCTCGATGCTGGCCGGAATGTCGGTGTGGAAGACGAAGCGCACATCCGCCTTGTCGATGCCCATGCCGAAGGCGATGGTGGCGACGATGATGACGCCGCGCTCGGCGAGGAAGCGGTTCTGATTGGCGGCGCGCGTCTCGGCTTCCATGCCGGCGTGGTACGGCAGCGCGGTGAAGCCCTTCTCGACCAGATGCGCCGCCGCCTCCTCGGTTTTCTTGCGCGACAGGCAATAGACGATGCCGCTTTCGCCCTCGCGCCCTTTGAGAAAATCGAGCAATTGGCGCTTCCACTGATCCTTGATCTCGACCCCGAGATGGATGTTGGGGCGGTCGAACCCGCTGACGAAAATGCGGCCCTGGCCGGAGAACAGTTTCTCGGCGATATCCGCGCGGGTGATCTCGTCGGCGGTGGCGGTGAAGGCGGCGATCGGCACGCCGGGAAAGCGCGTTTTCAATTCGCCGAGCGCTTCATATTCGGGGCGGAAGGCCGGGCCCCATTGCGAGATGCAATGGGCCTCGTCGACGGCAATGAGGGCGAGCGGCAGGCGGGTGAGGGCCTCCAGCATGCGCCCGGTCATCAGGCGCTCCGGCGCCATGTAAAGCAGGCGCGTCTCGCCCTCGGCGGCGCGCTGCCAGGCGGCGACATTGTCGGCGCGGGTGGCGGCGGAATTGATGCAGTCCGCGGCGACGCCGGCCAGCTTGAGCGCCATCACCTGATCCTGCATGAGCGCCACCAGCGGCGAGACGACGATGGTGAGCCCGCCCTTTGCCAGGCTCGGCACCTGGAAGCAGAGCGATTTGCCCGCCCCGGTCGGCATCACGGCGAGCACATCCTCGCCGCCGAGCACCGCATCGACCACCGCTTCCTGGCCCGGGCGGAAGGCGTCGAAGCCGAACATTTCCTTCAGAATGCGGTGCTTGTCCATCACAGAATCGGTGCTCGCCATGGCGACCACCTTCCTCCAAATGCGCCGTCATCACAATCATTGACCCGGCGATTATGCAAAGATTTGGGGCGAAAACCGGCTATGCTGCAAATGACATGACGATACGCGTCGCTGCATTCTTCTTGGCCGCTCTTTTGCTGCTGGCGCCGCCGGCGTTTGCCGGCTTCGACGAAGGCATGGCGGCCTACAAGGCGGGCGATTATGCCGCCGCTCTGCCCGAGCTGCGCGCCGCTGCCGAGGGCGGCCATGCGCGGGCGCAATATGCCCTGGGCTCGATGTATAACGAGGGCAAGGGTGTCACGCAGGACAGCGCGTTGGCGGCGGATTGGTGGCGGAAAGCGGCGGCGCAAAATCATGCTCAGGCGCAGTTTGCCCTCGGCGTGCTCTATTCGAGCGGCAAGGGCGTCGCCAAGGATAATGTCGCCGCGCATATGTGGTTCAGCTTGGCGGCGGGACAGGGCAAGAAGAACGCCAAGCGATTGCTCAAAGTGATCGTGCGGCAGATGACGCCGGCGGAAATATCGGAAGCCGAACAGCGGGCGGAAGAATGGCGCGCGGCGGGTTAGTTTCGGCTATCATGGCCCGGAGGCAAGATAAGGATTTGTCATGACATTGCGATTGCTCGAACTGCCGGAAGATCCGCGTCAGCGCGGCGAAGTCCATGGCGAGACGCTGCGCGAGGAAGCCAATACGCTTTATCAGGCGCATGTCGAACAGCTCCTGATGCAGCCCGCCACGGTGGCGCAAGGCATTACCGACGAAGCCGCCTACCAGGCCTATGCGGCGCGCTTCCGCCCTCATGCCGAGGCCTATGCACCGCATCTCTGGGCCGAGCTCGAAGGCATCGCCGCCGGCGCGCGCATGACGGTCAACCAGGTGCTGGCGCAAAATCTCTATCTCGAAAGCTACGATATCAGCCAGCCCTTTTCGCCGGGCGGTTTCGGCGGCTGCACCGCCTGGGCGCATCGCCGCGGCAGCGGTGGCGCGGTGGCGGAGCAGAGCGCGGTGGTCGGGCAGACCTACGACATGTCGAAGATTTACGAGGACGCCGCCTTCGCGCTGAAGACGCGCTGCAACGGCGTCGAAGTGCTGGCCTTATCCTTTGCCGGGGCGCTTGGCGCCAATGGCATGTCCGGCGCCGGCTTCGCCGTCGTCATCAACAAGCTCTATGGCACCGACAGCCAGCTCGGCGTGCCCTATACCTTCATCATCCGCGCCATGCTCGAACAGGCGCGCCCGGGCGATGCGCTCGCCTGTCTCTTGGGTTGCGAGCGCGCCGGCTCGATGAATTATATCCTGGGCGATGCCGGGGGTCTCTTGTTCAACATGGAGACCAGCGCCACCAGTTGGGACAATCTCCAGGGGCCGGAAAATTACGCGGTCCATGCCAATCACTTCATCGGCGTGCATGGCAAGAAATATGAGGCGCGCGATTTCTCCGCCTAT
>CAZUVO010000221.1:0-6211 GCA_964623955.1 uncultured Rhizobiaceae bacterium | reverse complement strand
GTGCGCGGCAGCAAATCCGTGCGGCGCCTGCGGTGCGTGCAACCCGTGCGCCGCGAAGAAATCCTGCGGCGCCTGTGGTCCCTGCGGCGCCTGTGGTCCCTGCGGCGCTTGCGGCCCGTGCGGGGCATGCAATCCGTGCAATCCTTGCAATCCGTGCGCCGCGGCGAACCCCTGCGGCCCGTGCGGGGCGTGCAATCCATGCAACCCCTGCGCGGCAGCAAATCCCTGCGGTCCGTGCGGGGCATGCAATCCGTGCAATCCTTGCACTGGCGGCGCGCCGACACCCGAACTCACCGATGCGGAAGCTATTGCGGCGTTCGATCGCATCAAGGGCGATCTGGTCGCCGCCTACTCGAAATCAGGCGTGGCGCTCGCCGGCAAATATCAGAGCTGGCCGCGTTGGAGCACGACGCCCTATCTCTCCGACGCGCACGGCCTCAGATATGTCCACAATTACACCAACGAGACCGGCCGCGATTACGGCAATTATGAGGAGGCCGGCGATATGCCGCCCGGCACGCTCGCGATCAAGGAAAGCTTCGTGCTCTCGGCGGATGGCCGGGTCGGTGTCGGACCGCTCTTTATCATGGAGAAACACAGCCCTGGCACTGCGCCGGAGCGTGGCGACTGGTCCTATTCCATGATCATGCCGAACGGCAAGGTTCAGGACAGCGCGGCGATACAAAAGTTTTGCAGCGATTGCCATATTATCGCCGGGGACGAAGACGATAGTTTGATGTTCCTGCCCGACGAATACCGTGTGGGCGCCAATTAACCCGGCGCCCTTCGGGGACAGTATTATGTCTGCCAAGGAGACGAAAATGCGATTGCCTTTCGTAATTCTAATTTCCGCCCTCTTCCTCATGCCGCTTGCCGCCCATGCCGGCAGCGAACATATCATTACGCAGAAGGGCAAAAAATTTAGCCCGGGAGAAATCAGCATCAAGGTTGGCGACACGGTGACCTTCGTCAATGACGACAAAACGCGCCACAACGTCTTCTCGAGAACGTCCGGGCATAAATTCAAGATCAAGAAACAGAAGCCCGGCGCGCGCGACAGCATCACCTTCGACAGCGCCGGTCTGGTGGATGTGCGCTGCGCCATTCACCCCAAGATGAAACTCACCATCAAGGTCGAATAGTTACGTCACATAAGCGCAAACAGGGGAAGACGCGGCGGCGCCTTCCCTTTTTTTGTCCGGTTCCGACTAGTACTGAACGCGGTTGGTCAGCGCGCCGTCGACCACGATATTGGTCCCGGTGATAAAGGTCGCGATCGGCGCGGCGAGGAACACACTGGCATTCGCCACCTCCTCCGCCGTCGCCATGCGGCCGGTCTTGTTGAGGCTGAGCGCCTTGCTGAAGAGATCGGGGATGTTGTTCTCGATCATCTCCCACACGCCGCCCTCGAAATAGGTGTTGCCCGGCGAGACCGAATTGACCCGGATGTTCTTGCCGGCAAGCTCGCAAGCGAGCGTCTTGGCGTAATGGATGAGCGCCGCCTTGAACGCGCCGTACGGACCGGCGGCGAAATCGATCTCCACCCCCGAGACGCTGGAGATGATGACGATCGAACCGGCATCCGATTTCTCGAGCTCCGGCAAGGCGGCTTCCACCGCGTTCACCGTATGCAGCATGTCGACCTCGAACTGGGCGCGCCAGGATTCCTCGTTACGCTCGATGGCGAGCGCGCTGACATTGGGCACGACGATATCGAGCCCGCCGAGCGCCGAAGCGCAATCGGCCACCCATTTGCGCACCGCGGCGCCGTCGCGCACATCGATGGCCGCGCCGCAGGCGTCCACGCCCTTGCCCTTGAGCGCCGCTACCGCCGCATCCACCTCGTCGCCATTGCGCGCGCAAATGCCCACATTGCAGCCCTCGTCGGCCAATAAATTAGCGATGGCGCGGCCGATTCCCTTGGTGCCGCCGGTGACAATCGCTTTGCGCCCCTTCAGTCCCAGATCCATGTGCCTCTCCTCCCACTCGATTTTTTTCGCTTCGACGCCCATCCTGCACGACAGGCAAGACATGTCAGGTTGTGCCGGATAGTATGCGCCAACACAACGCTCCTGGGAGGAAAAAAATGGAATTCGGATTTAACGTCCCCAACTCGGGCGGCATGGCAAATCCAGGCGATATAAAAACAATCTCGCAGCGCGGCGAAGCGCTCGGCTTCAGCCTGTTGGCGATCCCCGACCATATCGTGTTTCCGCGCAGCATCGACTCGCGCTATCCCTATTCCGCCGACGGTTCCTTCACTTTCGCCAAGGAGTTCGAGGGCGATTTTCTCGAGCCGCTCGCCCTGATGGCGCATGTCGCCGCCATCACCACGACGGCCAAGATCCTTACCTCCGTCATGGTAGTGCCGTACCGCGACCCGATCCTCACCGCCAAGCTGGTCTCGACCATGGACGTCCTCTCCGGAGGGCGCATCATCCTCGGCTGCGGCGCCGGCTGGATGGAGGAGGAGTTCGTCGCCGTAAACGCGCCGCCCTTCAAGGAGCGCGGCAAGGTGACCGACGAATATATCGCCGCCTTCCGCGAGCTGTGGAGCGCCGAGAACCCCAATTTCAAGGGCGACTATACCGAGTTCCGCGATATCTTCTTCGCGCCCAAGCCGGTGCAGGACCCGCATCCGCCGATCTGGATTGGCGGCGAAAGCGGCCCGGCGATCCGGCGCACTGCGCGCATCGGCGATGCCTGGTATCCGATCGGCTGCAATCCGCGCCATCCGCTCGATACGGTCGAGAAATTCGCCGCCGGCCTCGACAAGCTCAAAGCCGAGGCGGAGAAGATCGACCGCGACCCGGCGAGCATCGATCTCGCCTTCTGGGCCGTGTGGGCCAGCCTCGGCGAGCCGGGTAAAACCGAGAGCGGCGAGCGCATGATCCTGACCGGCAGCGCCGATGATGTCGCCGGCGACATCAAAGCCCTCGGCGATCTCGGCGTGCGCCATGTGCTGTTCAACTTCCTCGGTGGCAGCGTCGAGGAATCGGTCGGCAATATGGAGGCCTTCGCCTCGGATATTATGCCGTTGGTGTGCTAAGGGGCTGGCGGGAACGGGTCGAAGATGGCGTTTCCGACACCTGCCGGGCCGCTCAAATTCGGCTTTCAGAATGTCCAGCCGCCGGCCGATGCGGGCGGCAGCTTCGACATCGCCGACCGCGAGACCACCAAACGCCTCGTCGAGGCGCTTGAGCGCAACAATTTCGACGCCATGTGGGCGGGCGATCATCTCGCCTTCGCCCAGCCGATCATGGAGCCGCTCATGCAGCTCGCCCAGGCATCGGCTTTTTCCGACAAGCTGATGCTGGGCACCGCGGTCTATCTCCTGCCGCTGCGCCATCCCGCCGGCGTCGCCAAACAGGTGGCGACCCTCGACCGGCTGTCGTCCGGTCGGGTTATTTTCGGCGTCGGCGTGGGCGGTGAATTTCCCGGCGAGTTCGCCCTGGCCGGTGTGCCGGTGGAAGAGCGCGGCGCACGCCTGAGCGAAGGCATCAGGGTGTTGCGCAACTTATGGCGCGGCGAGCCGGTTGCCCATGATGGTAAATTCTACACCCACCCCGAGGCACAAATGCTGCCGACGCCGCACACACCGGGCGGCCCGCCGATCTGGTGCGGCGGCCGTCAGGCGCCGGCGCTGCGCCGCGCCGGGCGCATCGCCGACGGCTTCCTCTCCTATGTGATGACGCCGGATCAATACCGCGCCGCGCTGGATACCATCGCCGGCGCCGCCGAGGAAGCGGGCCGCGATCTTTCCGGGTTCGGCACCGGGCATCTCCTCTTCGTCCGCCTCGCCGGCGATTACGACAGCGCGCTCGCCTATGCCACGGAAAAGCTCAGCGCCCGCTACGCGATGGATTTCTCCAAGCCGGCGAAGCGCTATTGCGCCCTCGGCACGGCGGAACAGGTCGCCGAATCGATCCGCCAATTCCACGCCGCCGGGGTACGTCATTTGGTATTGGATTTCATCGCCGAACGGTCGGACCAAATCGACCAGATGGACCGGTTCGGCGCCGAGGTGATGCCGCTTCTCTCTGACCTAACTTAATTTAGGCGGCAAGCTTCACAAGCGGCAGGCGAATGGTCACTTCGGTGCCCTTGCCCGGCGCGCTCGCCATATGCAGCGCCCCACCATGGCCCTCAACCAGCAGCTTGGCGAGGGGCAGGCCGAGGCCGGTGCCTTCGAAGCGACCCGTCAGTTTGCTCTCCACCTGAGTGAAGGGCTGCATCGCCTGCTCGACTTCCTCCGCCGTCATGCCGATGCCGTTGTCGACGATGGAAATCACCACATCGTCGCCCTCTGCCTTGGCGCGCACCCGAACGACACCATCCGCCGGTGTGAATTTGACCGCGTTCGACAGCAGATTGACGAATATCTGTAAGAGCCGCTGTTCGCTGGCGCGTATATCGGGCAAGGCGCTGAGATCCTCGACCTCGACCCGGGCGCCGCTCGTCTGGCCGCTGCCACGAATAATCGTGACGGCCTGAGACATCACATTGCCGAGGGCGACGGGCGTACTTTCAAATTCGAGCTTACCTGCCTCGACCTTGGAGAGATCGAGAATATCGTTGATGATCGACAGGAGATGCCGGCCGGACGAATGAATATGTCCGGCATATTCGCGGTATTTGTTGTTGCCGAGCTCGCCGAACACCCGTTCCTGCATGGTCTCGGAAAATCCGATAATGGCATTGAGCGGCGTGCGCAATTCGTGGCTGACCGTGGCGAGAAATTCCGATTTCGACTGGCTCGCCCTATCGGCCTGGCGCGCCGCGGCGGCGAGCTGGCGTCGATCGTCCTGGATTTGCCCGGCCATGCTGTTGAACGCCATGCCGAGCTCATGAAATTCGCGCGGCGTGGTGTCGGAAAATTGCGGCATCCGAGTCTCCAGATCGCCCTCGCCGATTTTCTCCGCTGCACTCACCACCGCCGACACCGGGCGCACGAGAAAACCGGAGAGAAGCCAGCCCAACAGCGCCGCCAGAACGATACCGCCCACCATGATTCCGATCAGCACGCCGCGTACGGAAGCCGCTTTGTCGCTCAACTCTTCGAGCGGCTGCGGCACCATCACGCCCCAGCCGACGCCGGGGACCGTTGTATAGCCGGTGATCATGTCGGCCTTCACCGCCGGGGAATAGAACTCCGTTACACCGCTTTTGCCCTGAATCATATGGCCGACCGGCTTGACCTGGGAAATATCCTTCATCGCCCGGCTCCAGTCCGGATTGGGATGGGCGATGATATGTCTATCTCGATCGACGATCGCCGCATGGCCGCGTTCGCCGAAGGTAATCTGTTCCTGTAGTTTGGCGATATAATCGACAGTCAGGGCGCCGACGGCGATATCGCCGCCGGTCAGGGGCCGGACGAGATAGATCGTCGGCCGCCCGTCGGCATCGGCCATCACGCCGGAGAAGAGCCGGTCCTTCTCGGCGATCAGCGCATCGAACGCGCCGAGGCCGCCGAGCGGTAATATTGCGTCGTCGGCGCGCGCTGGATGCAAGGATTTACGTAGCGCGCCGTTCGGCCCGAAGATCGCGAAATGACGAAATTGAAGAGAATCGGCCAGTCCGGCCGTGCCCTCACGCCAACCATCGCCGCCGACGGATTCAATCAGATAATGGAACAGTGCCGAAGTGTCGTGCGTATAGAGTTCCAGCGCATTGGTAATGTTCTGGGCCAACAGCAAATGCTTTTCCTCGACCGAGGAAACTTCACGCAAATAGGCCGTGCGCTCGACCCAAAGCCCGGTAATAAGTACCGGGACAATAGCGATCAGCGTGAATACCGCCGTCAATATGTAGCGCAGGCGATTTCGCAAATAAAACTCCCGTGACTTCCGGCATTAACGCCGTAATCACAACAAAACCCGTTACGTGAACTTGGAATAGTCAGGATATTACCATTTCGAATGCCTCAGCAAGGTGATCGTTGCCACAATTAACTAAATTTATTTCAAATCGCTAGGAACGGTGTTTTTCCAAGAAATCCAGCAACACGGGGAAATAGGCCTCGGGCTCTTCCCACATCGGCAGATGCGAAGAGTTCTTGAATACTTTAATCTCCGAATTGGGCAACGCGTGATGAATTTTTCGCGAGCAGGCCGGCGTCAGCTCGTCATGCATGCCGCACAGCACCAAGGCCGGCTGGCTGATACCCGCCATTTCCTCGATCCGGTTCCAATCCTTGATGCTGCCGGTA
>CAZUVO010000220.1:5789-6212 GCA_964623955.1 uncultured Rhizobiaceae bacterium | reverse complement strand
GGCGATGCGCGGCAGCACGCGCTGCTTCAGTTCCTCCGAGCCGTGCAGCATCAGCGGCCAGGGGCCGAAGATCGAGGTGTGCACGGCGGTGGACGCATTGATGCCGGCATGGCGGCCGATCTCTTCGATAAGAATACAGCCTTCGGTGAGCCCCATGCCGGCGCCGCCATATTCCTCCGGGATCAGCGCGCCGAGCCAGCCGCCTTCCGCCATGGCGGTACAATATTCGATCGGCCACTCGCCCTTCTCTTCCTTCTCGCGCCAATAGACATTGTCGAACGGCTGCTTGTTGAGAAAGTCGACGATGGAGGATTGCAGATGCTTTTGATCGTCTGAGAATTCAAAATCCATAACGGGCTCTCTATGTACCGTCGGGTCATAAAGTATGACCCTCCGTATGTTCCCTCAAGCGCCGGGCGGGGG
>CAZUVO010000220.1:0-5744 GCA_964623955.1 uncultured Rhizobiaceae bacterium | reverse complement strand
TGCCGGAATGAGATGAGAAGGGCTCATCGCGTTTCGGGATCATATGACACCAGACTCCTTCAGGCGGGCGCGGGCTTCGGCGTCATAGCCGAGCGCCTGCAAGATTTCGTCATTATGCTCGCCGAGGCCGGGCAGATGATCGAACACCGGGTCTTCCCCGGTGACGCGGATCGGTGAAAGGAATTCCTTGAGCGGGCCAACCGGCGAGGTCAATTCGCCGATGGCGCCGCGCGCCTTCAGTTGCGGATGGTCGAGCACCTCGGCGAGATTGTTGACGCCGCCGCAGGGGATGCCTGTGGCGCGCAGACGCGCGAGCCATTCCGCCTTGGGCCGGCCCATGAAGATCTCGGTGAGGCGGCCTTCGAGGGCGGCGCGGTTATTGATGCGCGATTCATTGTCCTGGAAGCGCGCATCGGCGAAAAGCTCCGGCGCCTCGATCACCTCCTCGCAGAATTTTTGCCACGCCGCTTCGCTGAGCACGGCGATGGAAAACCACAGATCGTCGCCTGCCCGATAGGGGCCGTAGGGCGTGATCAAACCATGGAACAGCCCGGTGCGCACCGGCTCCTCGCCGCGGTGCCAGAGGAAATGCGGCGCATAGCCCAG
The DNA here is from genome assembly GCA_964623955.1 of uncultured Rhizobiaceae bacterium. Classification (GTDB taxonomy): domain Bacteria; phylum Pseudomonadota; class Alphaproteobacteria; order UBA828; family UBA828; genus PTKB01. The sequence continues at coordinate 5,138 of CAZUVO010000220.1, read as the reverse complement.
CATCGTCGCGGCGCATTCCAGCATGGAGACTTCGAACTCGCCGCCTTCGCCCGTCTGGTGGCGCCGGTTGAGCAGGCCAAGGATTCCCAGGGCGGCGTAAAAGCCGGCGCTTTCGTCGCAGATCGAGATCGGGATCTTGGCCGGCTCGTCCGGCGTGCCGGTCATCATGATGTAGCCCGCCTCGCCCTGGATGATCATGTCATAGGCCTTTTCGTCGCGGTACGGCCCGTCCTGGCCGAAGCCGGAAATATGGCCATAGACGATATCCGGCTTGACCGCGCGCACCTCCTCGTAGCCGATGCCGAGGCGGGTGACGGCGCCCGGTGTGAAATTCTCGACGATGGCGTCGGCCTCGGCGGCGAGCTTGAGGAATATCTCCCGCCCTTCGTCGGATTTGAGATCGAACGCGAGGGATTTTTTGTTGCGGTTGAGAAAGGCATGGGCGGCGGAGAGGCCGCCCGCGACGCCGTCCCAATGGCGCGCCACATCGCCCGTCTTGGGCTCGACCTTGACCACCTCCGCGCCCATAACGGCGAGCATGCGCGAGCACCACGGTCCCGCCGCGCCGATCTCGACGGCGAGAATCTTGATGCCGGAAAGCGGCGTCATGACGCGCCGCCGGCGATCTTCTCGTGGATCGCGAGCGCGCGGCGCATGGCGCGCACCACCGGCATTTCCACCACCTTGCCGTCCAAGAGCGCCACGCCGGCATCGCTCTCTTCATAGGCGGCAAGCACCCGGCGCGCGAAGTCGACGGTCTCGGCGTCGGGCGAAAACACCTCGTTGATCGGCGGCACCTGGATCGGGTGGATCGCCGCCTTGCCGGTAAAGCCCATGCGCTGGGCGAGCCGCGCCTCGCGCCGGAGCCCTTCCTCGTCCTTGATGTCGAGGCTCGGCACATCGATCAGATCGAGTCCGGCGGAGGACGCCGCATGTACCGCGCGCCCCCGGGCATAATGCAGCGCCTCCCAATCGAGGGTCGAGCCGAACTCGGCGGAAAGGTCGGCGGCGCCGAACAGGAGCGTATCGTTGCGCGGGCTCGCCGCCGCGATCTCCAGCGCCGCTTCCAGCGCACGGCCGGTCTCGATGATCACCATCAGCCGGGTCGTGTCGTAACCGGCTTCGTCGAGCAGTTCCGCCGCCCAGCGCACATCCTCCGGCGATTCGATCTTGGGCAGGAGGAGGGCGGGCGGCGCTTGGCCGAAATCGCACAGCGCCAGCAGATCGCGCATGCCTTCGCGCGTCTTGATCGGGTTGATGCGCATGGCGCGCGCCGCCGAGCCGCCGAGCGAAGCATCGAACAGGGCGGGGATCGCCTTGTCGCGCGCTTCGGTCTTGAAATCCGGCGCGACGCCGTCTTCGAGATCGATACACACCATATCGGCCTCGCCGCCCAGTGCCTTGGCGAAGCGGTCGGTCCTGAGGCCCGGGGTGAAGAGCAGGCTGCGGCGCAGCGCCGGGTCATTTTGTTGGGTCATTTTTGCTCCTTTGCCGGTCGCGCAGGCGCTTCAGATGGCGCATGACTTCCTGGTTGCGCTCGGCGATCACGGCGGCGCTCCGCTCCGGCGTCCAATCGAAGAAACCTTTGCCGTCCTTGGCGCCGGTCCGCCCCGCTTCGATCATCCGCTTGAGATCGTCGGGCGCCTGGCTGGTATCGAGATCGGGAAAGAGATAATCGGCGACGCTCGCCACCAGCTCCAGCCCGGCGAGATCGGCTTTTTCCAGCGGCCCCTCGGCGGCGAGGCGTAGCGCGTAGCCGTTTTTCACCACCTTATCGATCTCCTCGGCGCTGGCCGCGCCGTCGCGCACCAGGGCGAAGGCCTCGCGCATCAGGGCGAATTGCAGCCGATTAAAAAGGTGACCGGGCAGGTCGCGCGCGAGGCGGATCGGCTCCTTGCCGATGCCGTGGATGAAAGCGCAGAGGCGGTCCATCACGGCGCTTTCCGTGGCGCTTCCCGGCACCAGTTCGACCGCCGGCATGAGATGCGGCGGATTGGCGAAATGGGCCACCGCGACGCGGCCCTTGTGGGTGCAGTCCCGGGCGATGGTATCGACCGGCATGCCCGAGGTGGTGCTCGCCAGGATCGCCTCGGGCGGCGCGGCCTCGTCGAGCGCGGCGAACACCGCCTGCTTGGCTTCGGCGTCCTCGGCGATCGCCTCGAAGGCGAAATCGACCTCCTTCGCCGGCGTTGCCGGGTCGGTCGTAAAGGAGAGGCGGCTGCGCCAGCCCTTGGCGCCGGCCGGCAGCAGCTCCGCCTCGGCCAATTCGCGGTAGCCGGCCTCGACCGCCGCCTCGGCCTGCGGCAAGGCTTCCTGGCGGCGCGCGGCGAGCACCGTATTGTGGCCTGCCAACGCCAAGCAGAGAGCGAGGCTCGGCGCCATGGCGCCACTGCCGAGGACGAGGGTGTTGGTGGCTTGGTCTGTCACGATTCGAGTTTGTTTTATTTGGCTCGGGCCTGTCCAGTGGATAGACTTCGCCCGCAACAAATACCGAAATAATGGGGGTCTGCAACATGACAATCGGTCTCGGCGTGCCGTGCTGGAGCTTCGGCATTCAACATCTTCAAGGCCATCTGCCGCTCGAAGGCGCGGCGCAGATCGTCAAGGCGCTCGGCTTCACGCATACCGCCGTGGGCTGGGCCCATATCGATTGGCCGGCCCTCAGAGAGAACCCGGTGGCCGAGGCGGACCGCGTGCGCCGTATCATGGAACCGCTCGGCCTCGACATCGATGACAGCTTCATTTGGTTTCGTAACAAATACCTGGAAGAGCTTGTAAATGAATTGAAATGCACGCTCACCGTTCCCGACAAACGCATGCGGGACGACAATTTCGAGATGTACAAATCCTTCGTCGCTTTTTGTCATGCGGTCGGGTGTCCCGGTGTCACGGTCTCGTCCGGCATCATCTACAAGGATGACGGCCAGACCGAGGAAGAGGCCTATGAAATCTCGCGCGAGGAGATGCGCCGCATGGTCGATCATGGCGGTGAGTTCGGCGTCGAGCTCCGGCCAGAGCCGCACGGCGAATCGGTCATGGGCAGCCTCGCGAAATGCCAGCGCATGCTGGAAGACGTGCCTGGCCTGATGGTCAGCCTCGACTATTCGCATTTCATGCCGCAGGGCCATACGGAGGAAGAGGTCGATGTGCTGATCCCGCGCGCCGGGCATGTCCATGCCCGCCAGGCCAACCGCGAGCGCCTGCAATGCCGCCAGGAAGACGGCATCCTCGATTTCGACCACATCATCGGCGCGCTCAAGAAACACGGCTATGAAGGCAATGTGGCGCTCGAATATGTCTGCATGAATTATCGCGGCTGCTCGAGGGCTACCTCAATTGAGCACCGATTTCGGCCTGCCGGGGCGGGTGGTGATCGTCACCGGCGCCGCGCGCGGCCTCGGCGCCGCCACCGCCGATTTGCTCGCCCGTTTCGGCGCCCGCGTCGCGGCCTGCGATATCGACGGCGATGCGCTGGCGGAAACCGCCGCCGGATGGGAGGGCGAAGGGCATCTCGTCCTCGCCGGCGATCTTTCCGAGCCTGAGTTTTGCGAGCATGTGGTGGCGGAGACCATGGCGCAATGCGGCCGGCTCGACATATTGGTCAATGTCGCCGGCATCATCGAGCGGCTGCAATTGGACGAGGTCGACGAGGCGGCCTGGGCGCGCACCATGGACGCAAATGTGAAAAGCCAGTTCTTCCTGTGCCGCGCCGCTTCCGAGCCCATGAAGGCGGCGGGCTGGGGGCGGATCATTAATTTCACCAGTCAGGCGGCCCATACCGGCGGGTTTTACGGCACCAGCGTCTATGCGGTGTCGAAAGGCGGCGTGGTCAGCCTGACCAAGAATTTCGCCCGCATGCTCGGGCCCGACAATATCACCGTCAACGCGGTGGCGCCGGCGCTCGCCAACACGCGCATGGTCACCGGCAGCATGACCGAAGACGGCATCGCCGATGTGCTGTCCGCGACGCCGATGGGCCGCATGGCCGAGGCGAAGGAAATCGCCATGGCGGTGGCGTTTTTGGCCTCCGACAGCGCCGGAACGATCACCGGCCACACGCTCGATATAAACGGCGGTCTGTTGATGCGCTGAGGGCGAAGACAGGCAATAATAATACATCGCGCTTAATCAATAAGGGGGAGACCGGAACGATGACGTCAGGCAACGAAATCTGCCGCATGGATGCGGTGACGCTCGCCGGCAAGGTGCGCGCCAAGGAGCTGTCGCCGGTCGAGGTGATCGACGCCAGCATCGAGCGCATGGAGAAGCTGGAGCCCGTGCTGCACGCTTTTTGTACGCCCGGCCCCGATCAGGCGCGCGCCGCCGCCAAGCAATTGGAAGCGGATATCATGGCGGGCAAGGATCCCGGGCCGCTCGCCGGCGTGCCGATCGGCGTCAAGGATCTGATCTGCACCAAGGATCTGCCGACGATTTCCGGCTCGCATGTCTACAAGGATTTCAACGGCGGCGTCGACGATATCGTCGTCGAGCGCCTGCGCGCCGCCGGCGCCATCGTCACCGGCAAGACCAATGTGCCCGAGTTCGGCTATTCCGGCGTCGGCCACAATCCGCTGTTCGAAACCACACGCAACCCGTGGAATTTGGAGCGCACGCCGGGCGGCTCGAGCGCCGGCGCCGGCGCGGCGGTGGCCGCCGGCATGGGGCCCTTCGCGGTCGGCAGCGACGGCGGCGGCTCGGTGCGCATTCCCGCCTCGTTCAGCGGCATCGTTGGCATCAAGGCCTCGATGGGCCGGGTGCCGCTTTGGCCCGGCACGAAAGACGAAACCATGCCCGGCGTCTCGAGTTGGGAGAGCCTGGAGTGTATCGGCCCGATGAGCCGCACCGTCGCCGACAGCACGCTGATGCTTGAGGTGATGTCCGGCCCGGACATGCGCGACCGGCGCACCCTACCCAAGGCCGAGTTCGACTGGATGGAATGTCTCCAAGGCGATCTCAAGGGTCTGCGCGTCGCCTATAGCGCCGATTGGGGTTACACGGCAGTGGACCCCGAGGTACGCCAGATCGTCGGCGACGCGGTAAAAGTGTTCGAGAGCGAGCTCGGCTGTAGCGTCGAAGAAGCCGACCCGGGTTGGGACGATCCTTACGGCGCGTTCTGGGGCCTGGTCGCCGCCGAGACC
>CAZUVO010000219.1:420-6216 GCA_964623955.1 uncultured Rhizobiaceae bacterium | reverse complement strand
CGGTATGGAAGTTATAGAGTTTGCGGGCCGAGCCGTAGCGGCGGAATTGGTCCGCCGGGCAATCGACGCATGCCCGTTCGAGAAGCTGGCTGAGGGATTTGACATGGTCCGGCGTCATCTCCTTTTCCACACAATCGGCGCCAAGTGCGCCGGTTTCACCGCGTACATAAATATCCGCTTCGTAGATCGAATCGCCGAGATCGTCATCGGCATCGCCACACACCACGAGGCGGCCGGCCTGGGCCATGAAGCCGCTCATATGGCCGACCGATCCGGTGACGACGATATCGACGCCTTTCATCGAAATACCGCAGCGCGACGAGGCATCGCCGTCGATGACGATCAGCCCGCCACGGCCCGAGGCGCCCGCCGCTTCGGCGGCGTTGCCCTGAACGCGGATGGCGCCCGACATGATGTTTTCGCCGAGCCCCTTGCCGCATTGCCCGGTGACGCTGATCTCCGCCGCCTTGTTCATGCCGCCGCAGTAATAGCCGGCCGGGCCGTCGATGGTGACCTTGTGCGGCGCTTCCAGGCCGACGGCGAGGGAATGTTTGCCCTTCGGATTGCGCACGCGCCAGGCCGACGCTTCGCCGCCATTCACTTCATGCAGGCGGGCATTAAGCTCGCGCACGCTGGTGTTATCGAGATCGACGATATTCATGCCGCTTGCGCCATCTGGTCATGCGACCAGCTATAGACCGTGGCCGGCTTGGGCTCCCACAGGCGCGCGGTCTCGATGCCGGGCAGGGTGGCGAGGGCGCGGTACTCCGAGGCCATCGCCACCCAGTCCGCCGTCTCGCCGAGTACCGCCGGCTTGGCGGCGATCGAATCGCGCAGCACGGCGAAGCCGTCCTCGGTGCCGACAGCGAAAGTGTAGAAGCCGTCCAACGCATCCAACGAATCGGTCAATGCGTCGTGCAGCGAGCGGCCGAGGCTCAGGCGATGGGCAATATAGCGGGCGGCGACTTCTGTATCATTGTCGCTGTCGAAGGTGATGCCCGCGTGGCGCAGCCGGGCGCGCACGCCATTATGGTTGGAGAGCGAGCCGTTATGCACCAGGCTGAAATCGCGCGCCGCCGAGAAGGGATGGGAATGTTTGGCGGAAATGCCGCTTTCCGTCGCCATGCGGGTATGGCCGATGGCATGGCTGCCGATCATCTCCCTCAGGCCGAGACGCGACGCGACGTCGGCGGGGAGGCCCGTTTGCTTGAAAATCTCCAACTGACGGCCAGCCGAAGTGACGTGAAGCGCCGGATGTTGCACGGCGAGAAAATCGCGGATTTGCGACTCTTCCCCGGGCAGAATGAACGTTGCATGGTCAGAACGGACGTAATATTCGATATTTATCGCCAATAATTGCTCGATTTCCGCCGAAATAGCCGGCCAATCCACGGATTCGGCGGCGGTTACGGTCATTTTGATGCGGTTTTGCGGCGGTTGGGGGCCGTAAACGGCGAATCCGGCGCTGTCCGGGCCGCGTTCGGTCATCTCCACCAGCATGGGAGTCAGCAGACGGCCGAGAGAGTTTTCGAGCTCACGGTTCTTGAGAAACAGGCCGACAATTCCGCACATGGCTGAAAATTCCTTCGCGATTGCTATCTAATGGGAGGAATATAACATTCATATGAGGAATAATCAACTAAAATGAATATAATTTTCCTAACAGGAAAATGACCTTTCGCAATTTCGTTGCCCCGCCGCGCGCGCAAATTGTATAGGGTTACATAAGGGTGGAAGGGCTATTCCGCTTCGGAGTGGGAACAAGAGTATGCTCGAGGATCAAGACAATAAGATCGCCGAATTCGTCCCGGCGTCGGAACGCGACAAACGGGCCAACCGGCTCGAAATGTGCATCGGGCGCGAGGTGCGCCAACTGCGCCAGAAGCACAATATGACTGTTACCGAGCTCGCCGATTTGGCGGGCTTTTCCTCCGGCATGCTGTCGAAGATCGAAAACGGCCTGACCTCGCCGTCGCTCGCAACGCTCCAGTCCCTCGCCTCGGCGCTCAACGTTTCGGTCACCTCGCTGATGCGCCGCTTCGAGGAACGCCGCGACGCCACCTTCGTGCAAGCCGGCGGCGGCCTCAAGATCCAGCGCCGTGGCACCCGCGCGGGCCACGAATATCGCGTGCTCGGCCACTCCCTCGGCGACGACATCGCCATGGAGCCCTTCGTCATCACGCTGACAGATAAATCCGAAGTGTTTCCCGCCTTCGAGCATGACGGCACCGAGTTTCTCTATGTGCTGGAGGGCCGCATGGATTATCACCATGGCGGCGCGACCTATTCCATGGGCCCGGGCGATTCGCTGTTCTTCGACGCCGAGGTGGCGCATGGCCCGGAGAATTTGATCGAAACTCCGATCCGCTTCGTCTGCGTCATCGTCTCCTCGTCGGAGCGGGCGTAACGTTTAAATATTGAGCGTCATCGCCACGGCCTTCGGTTCCATGATGCAGGCCTCGCGGCAGAGGCCGCAGCCTGTGCAGACATCCGCATCGATCACCGGGCGGCCGCGACTGCGCCATTGCAACGCCCCCTCAAGTGGACAGAAGCCGGCACAGGCGCCGCATTCGGGGCCGCGATAGGGCAGGCAATGTTCCGTGTCGATTTCGGCAAGGGCGAATTTCCGCGTTGCCGGCGGCTCGCCGTCAGAACCCTCGGGCAAACTCAACGCGCCGGTTTCGCACGCCGCGACGCAAGGCCAGCCGGCGCACATATGACAGGCGCGTTTGCGCACATCCATCGCCGGGGTGCCGGCGGCCGGGCGCGGCGGATCGTCCGGCAGGCGAAACAATGCATCGAATTCGCAAGCCACGATGCACTTGTCGCAACGCGTACAGTTGGCCAGGAAGTCGCGTTCCGCCTCGGCGAAGGGCGGGCGAATCCACTCGCCGCCGGTTGCCTCGGGCGCGCTCTCCCGGCGGCCCAGGTTTAGAAAATCACGGCGATCCATGTTGCGAACTGCTTGTCGTTTGATGCGCGGCACGGAGTTTTCCGGCCATGGCGCGGCGGCGCTGAATGAGGCTCACCCCGACCAGAAGCGCGAGCACCAATGCGACCGCGATGCCGAGAATGCCGTAAGGCGTGGGCTCGCCGATACGCAGGCCGAAATCGACGATATAAGGCTCGCCACCCGCCTCGAATTCGGCGCTGATCATATAGTCGCCCTCCTCCTCGAACACGAAGCCCTGGCGGAACACATTATCGTCGGGCAATTGCGTCCCCAGGGTTTCCTGCTCATTGCCGCCGAAAATTCCCGACAGCCATGAATCGTCGCGCACCTTGAAGGTGACCTCGCCGGTGAACGGCGTGCCGTCATCGATGCGCGAGGCATAGAGATTAACGCGCCCTTGGACGCCCGGCCGGGGAAAGGCGGGATAGGCCATATAGGTGACGATATAGTCGCCGATCTGCACTTCGAGCTGGGTGCCGGGCGGGGTATTGGAATCCTCGTTCAGACTGTAGGCCGGACGGCCCAGCACGTGGTGGGCAGCGGCGAATCCGGAAGGCAGCAGCAGAAACGCCAGGGCGAGCGCGAAGGCGCCCATCGCCCCCCGCCAAATCGATCGTTGCGTCATGTTCACCTCCATCTTACGCCGCCGCGTTCACCCAAACGGGCACGCTCGGATGCGGGCAGACCTCGACGCAGAGGCCGCAGCCGACGCAGCCCTCGCGGATGACGGGCCGGTATTGATTCCACATTTGATAGGCGATCGCCTTGTCGCCCAGCGGACAGACGCTGACACAAGCGCCGCAGATTCCCCGGTCGACCCAGGGATAACAGGCCGTGCGGTCGATCTCGGCGAGGCCCATATCGATCTCACCGCGCGGCATCACCGTGAGTGCCTCGGTCGGGCACACCTCCATGCATTTGTCGCACAGGATGCAGGCCTTCTCGCCGGCATCGATATAGGGCGTGTTGGCCTTCACGCCGCCATCGTCCGAATAAAAATTGATGCAGCGCGGCGGGCACACTTCGCCGCAAACGCCGCAGCCGATGCAAGCGGCGATGAACCGGGCGGCATCCCTGAGCGCGCCGGGTGGGCGGAGGATGTTGCGCCGGGCCGTGGCGCGGCGCGGTGCCAAGAGCGGCGTCACGCCGTAAAGCAGCGCCGCCACGCCGAGCAGCACGGAGCCGCGCAGAATATTCTGGAGAAAGTTGCGCCGCCTCATGACGCCTTCTCCTGGGGTGTTTGAGGCGGGTTGCGGTAGCGCTGGCCGAGATGGCCCGGCCCTTGCGCCGGAACGTCGCTGGGGCGGAGCGTGAAGGTCAGCGCATCGGTCGGGCAGATGGCGATGCACGCGGTACAATTGTTGCACTCCTGGCCGAAGCCGTCGCGCATGGGATCGAGACCGAACTCGCACACCACATTGCATTTGGCGCAATCGTTGCAGGTCTCGACGGTGCGCCGGATGCGCAAGACGCGGTACCGCCCGAGCAATGAATAGAGCGCGCCACCGGGGCAGAGATAGCGGCAGAAGCCGCGTCGGGCGACGAGAATGTCGAACAGGAGGGTGCCGAGGAAGAAAATCGTGCCGACGCCGAGGCCGCCTTGCGCGATGGTGTAATATATCTCGCGGCCGATGATCGCCGGCGGATAGATCACACCGGCCAGCACCGCGCCCGAGACGGCGGAGATAATCAGGCCAAGCGCCAGCACGCCATATTTGATGCGCTTGTCGAAACGCCGATTGCCCACCCGAATCCCGGCCCAACGCAGCCAAGAAGCGAAATTGCTGTTGAGCTCATAGAGAAACGTCGCCGGGCAAATCCAGCCGCAGAAGAAGCGGCCGAAGAGGATCGTCAGGCCGACCGGCACGATGGCGGTAAGCAGGAACGGCCAATAGAGGCTGAGGCTCGCCGCCGCCTGACCGAGCGCCGCCAGGGGATCGGAGATCTTGTAGCCCCAAAAACTGCCCGACCAGGTGTTGCCCTTGAGCGCGTCGAGATCCTGCGCCGGATCGCTGACGAAGGGTGCGGCGATAAATTCCATCACGTCATAGAGGCGCTTTTCGCCGGGCGGCAGCAGATCATAGGCATGCGCCGCCACATAGGTCTGATAGACGTGGAGGAGCGGCAGCAGGATCAGCAGGGCGAAGACGATGGCGAGCGTCAGCCAGCGCAGCTTGTTGAGATGACGCAACGGTGAAAAGCGCCGGCGGCGCGCCGCAACGGTGCCGGGTAGCGCCGGGGCGCTCATGCCGCATGCTCCGGAAAGACGCGGATCGCCTGCGGCAGTTGGATGCAGGAACGCTCGCAGAGGCCGCAGCCGACGCAATTATCGTTCACATGCGGCTGTTCGAGGCGGCCGACCGTGATGGCGACATCCTGCAACGGGCAGGCGCGGTAGCACACGCCGCAGGTCTTGCCTTGAAAGGAGAGGCAGAGGCTCTCATCGACCCGCGCCCGGCCCATATCGACGCCGGCGAGAATGGCATCGAGCTCGCGCTCGATCTGGGTGATCGCGTCGGTCGGGCACACTTCGCCGCACTTCATGCAGAGGATGCAGGCCTGCTCGCGCGGGATGATGTAGGGCGTGTCGATCGCCTGCCAGCCGATTTCGAGATCGAAATAATTGATGCAACGGTTGGGGCAGACCTCGCCGCATTGGCCGCAATGAATGCAATGTTTGAGAAACTCGTCTTCCGGCAGCGCCCCGGGCGGACGCAAATAACGCAGGGTGGAGCGGCCGGCGGCGAGCGCCTCCGCGCTCGGCGCGGCGGCGGCCACCGCGCTGGCGACCAAGGCTTTCAAGAAACTCCTGCGCTCCACTTGCGTTCTCCAATCGCCGGCGT
>CAZUVO010000219.1:0-371 GCA_964623955.1 uncultured Rhizobiaceae bacterium | reverse complement strand
CGCGGACGACGGACCGGTTCAGATCTTTTCGATCCGGGCGGCACTCTTCTTGAAGTCGACCTGCCCGGACACCGGGTCCCACACCCGGCTGGTGACGGCGTTGGCGAGCCACTTGTTCTTTTTCGGATCGGCACTGTCGGCGACCGACAGGTTCCACGGCCCGAACATGTAGCCGCGCGGCACATTGTTGCGCGCCGGTTTGACCAGCGAGTTGGTGCCGACCTGGGCACGCGCTTCGAGCGAGCCGCGCACCGTCACCACGCGCACCTTGTCGCCGTCCTTGATGCCGAGATCCTTGGCGTCCTGCTCATGCATCTCGACATACATTTCCGGCACCAGGCGGCGCGTCGTCGGGCTGCGGTTGGATTTGG
>CAZUVO010000218.1:0-6280 GCA_964623955.1 uncultured Rhizobiaceae bacterium | reverse complement strand
CCTTCTTCCCCAGCGGGGAAGGAGGGTTGGGTGGAAGGGGAGAGCCAAGCGCGCGTCAGCGCGCTATAGAAAGGCTAAATCCTTTAACCCTCCCAGCCGGCCTTCCTGAGGCCGTCGAGGATGAAATCGAGGTCTTCCGTGTAGGCGAAGGGGTGGCTGGCGGCGATATATTCGAGCGACGGCGACGGCATGACCCGTTCGGCCTCCGCATAGGTGGCACGCGCCGCGTCGAGGTCGCCCTTATGCGCCTCGGCGACGGCGAGGCGGTGCAGCGCGCGGATATTGTCGGGCTGCTCCTGCAGCGCGCGGCGCGAATAGGCGATGGAATCGTCGAAATCGCGCAGCATGAGATGGGCCAGCGCCTGGACGCCGTAATAAATCGGTACCATCGGATCGCGTGGAGAGAGGCGAACCGCCCTCTCGATCCCGGCAAGCGCTTCTTCGCTGCGCCGCAAATAAACCAGCGGAAAGGCGCTGCAAAAATGCGCCAGCGCCGAGCTTGGGTTAAGCTCGACCGCACGCTTGCCCTCTTCATGCCCGCGCTCGGCATCGCCCGATATGGCCATGATCGAGCCTGTGATGGCGTGGGCGGTAGAATCCTGAGAGTTGAGGACGATCGCCCGGCGGCAATATTCCATTGCCTGCGCCATGGAGTCCGCCGGCGTGTCGGTCCAGCCATATAGCACATCCCAAATATTGGCCGTCGCCTGGTAGGATTCGGCGAGCGAGAGCGAGGGGTCGCGCTCCAGGGCGCCGTTGAATAAATCCCGGGCTTTCTCCGTGTCCGCGCGGGTGTAGCGGAAAAGATGCCAAATGCCGCGCTGCAAATACTCCCAGGCATCGAGATTGGCCGGTGGCACGCGGGTCGCCCGCTCGGATTCGGCTATTGAGATTTCCGGCATGATATTGTGCACGATGCTTTCGGTAATCTCGTCTTGCAGGTCGAAGATATCCTCCAACTCGCGGTCGAAGCGCTCGGCCCAGATATGCGCGCCGGAATCGGCGTCGATCAACTGGGCGGTGATGCGCAGACGGTTGCCTGCCTTGCGCACGCTGCCTTCAAGCACATAGCGCGCGCCGAGCTCCTGGCCGACTTGCTTCACGTCGATCTTCTGGCCTTTGTATGTGAAGGACGAGTTGCGCGCGATGACGGGGAACTGGCGCCACAGCGAGAGCGCGGTGATCAAATCCTCGGCGATGCCGTCGGCGAAAAATTCCTGATCCTCGTCGCGGCTCATATTGTCGAACGGCAATACCGCGATGGCGGGCCGCGCCTCGAAGCCGCCCGCGGTGGCGGGTTTTCCCGGGTTTTGCGGAGCTGCAGCGGCTGGCGCCGCGGCCGCATTCTCGCCGACGCGATAGACCCGCACCGGTTTGGCGATATTTTTGAGGTCCTGGCTGCCGAGATCGTGCAGCCCGGCCTCGAGCCGGCCATGTACCTGGCGGTAGACGTCTTCGGAGATGTTGACCGTGCCGGGCTCTGCCAGCTCTTCGAGGCGCGCGGCGATATTGACGCCGTCGCCGAAGATATCGCCGTCGGTGTCGATGATGATTTCGCCGAGATTGATGCCGATGCGGAAATCCATGCGCTTGGCTTCCGCCACGCCCTGATTGCGCTCGGCCATCGCCGCCTGAATTTCCGTGGTGCATTTGACCGCATCGACCGCGCTGGGGAATTCCACCAGCATGCCGTCGCCGGTGGTCTTGACGATGCGTCCGTCATATTCGCTGAGCTTCGGGTCGATCAATTCCTGGCGGTGGGCTTTCAATGCGGCGAGCGTGCCGGTCTCGTCCGCGCCCATGAGGCGCGACCAGCCGACCACATCGGCGGCAACGATGGCCGCAAGGCGGCGTTGAACGCGGGTATCGGTCATAACGGCAACGAACTAACTTTCCCGGCCCGTCCTAGGCGGGCCGTCCGGGATCATGGCGAGAAGGGCCTGCCCGGTAAAGGGGGAAGTGGCGCGGAGCCCGCTCCTCTTTCCGTTGAGGAGAAGGCGCCCTCAGGGTTTCAGGCTCGGCACGATTGCGCCATCGACGAAACGGTTGAGTTCGACGGAAAGGATCAGCGCCTTCATCGCGGCCAGATCGGGAGCTAGAATCCGATCCTCCGTCAGTCGCAGCACCTGCGCGCGCACCAGCGATACGACATCCATGATCGTGTCGGAGGATCTGAGCGGCGCATGAAACTCGATGCCTTGCGTCGCGGCGAGCAGCTCGACGGCCAGAATGCCGGCGGTGTTGTCCGCCATCTCGCCGAGCCGGCGCGCCGCGAATGTTGCCATCGACACATGATCTTCCTGGTTGGCCGACGTCGGCAGGCTGTCGACGCTTGCCGGATGGGCCAGGCTCTTGTTTTCCGAGGCGAGGGCGGCGGCCGTGACCTGCGCCATCATGAACCCCGAGTTCACGCCGGTGTCCTCTATCAGAAACGGCGGCAATCCCGATTGGTTCGAATCGATCAAGAGCGCCACTCTGCGTTCGGCGAGGGCGCCGATCTCGGCCAGCGCCAGCGCCAGCACGTCGGACGCCATCGCCACGTACTCCGCGTGAAAATTCCCGCCGGACAAAACCTCGTCGCTGGCGGAAAACACGATCGGATTGTCGGAAACCCCATTGCTCTCGCGCTGGAATATATCCGCGGCAAAGCGCAAATGATCGAGACACGCCCCCATGACCTGCGGCTGGCAGCGCAGCGAGTACGGGTCCTGCACGCGGTCGCACGTCAGATGCGAGTTTCGTATGTCGCTGCCGTGGAGCAGGTTCCGGTAGACCGCCGCCACCGCGCGTTGACCCTCATGGCTCTGAATATCGTGGATGCGCGGATCGAACGGCGAGTCCGAACCCATCGCCGCGTCGACCGAAATGGCGCCGGTCACCAGCGCGGCGGTGAAGAGGTCTTCGGCGGCAAACAACCCCTCGAGCGCCAGAGCGGTGGATACTTGCGCGCCGTTGATGAGCGCCAGTCCCTCCTTGGGACCCAACACCAGGGGCGCGACTTCCGCCAGCGACAATCCGGCTTCCGCCGATATGGTGCGGCCGCGATGGCGCACCTCGCCGAGGCCGATCAGCGCCGCCGCCATATGCGCGAGCGGCGCCAGATCGCCCGATGCGCCGACCGAGCCTTTGCTCGGAATGCAGGGCAAAACGTCGGCGTCGAGCATCCGTATCAGAGCCTCGACAACTTCCCAGCGGACGCCCGAATAGCCGCGTGACAAGGACAGCAGCTTCAAGACAAGAATCAATCGGACGGTCCCGTCATCCAACAAATCGCCGGTCCCGACGCAATGCGACATTATCAAATTTCTCTGCGACTCCATGAGCTTGTCAGCCGAAATCTTTATCTGCGCCAGCTTGCCGAACCCGGTATTGACACCGTAAACGGTTTCGCCGCTGGCCAGAATTCGGGCGATGGTTGCGTGACCTTGGTCGACGATCTTCCGGCATTCCGGCGCCAGCTCGATACCGACCCGGTCTCGGGCAATCCGGCGCAATTGCGCCAACGTGACGGCGCCGGGTTGAATCGAAATCGTTTCCGACAGGCCCATATCCGAACTCCATCCTGTTCCGCGTTACAGCCCGAGAATCCCCGCGAGGGTTTGACGGTAGGTCGCGGCGATCGTATCACGCGCGCGGTGCCGTCCGCCCGCCACCACGTGGCGCCCGCCGACCCAAACGTCCGAGACGGCCGAATTGTCGCCGGCGAATACCCAGCCATCGAGCCAGGCGTCGCCATCGCGCGCGACGAGCGCGGGATGGCTGTCGTCCAACGAGACGATGTCGGCGCGATATCCCACCGAGAGCCGGCCGATCTTGCGGCCCGATGCCTGCGCGCCGCCGCTGAGCACCGCATCGAACAGCGCGCGTCCGGTCGATCCGGCACCGCCGGCCAGACGGTTGCGGCCGCGGTCGCGCAGGCGCTGGGAATATTCGAGGGAGCGGATTTCTTCCGCGGCGCTGACATAGACATTGCTGTCGGAGCCGACGGCGATGCGCCCGCCCTGGCCGACAAAGCCCACCGCATCGAAGATGCCGTCGCCCAAATTGGCTTCGGTAATCGGGCAGAGGCCGGCAACGGCGCCGCTCCGGGCGAGGCGCTGGATTTCGTCCGCGCTCATATGCGTCGCGTGGACCAGGCACCAGCGTTCGTCGACAGCGGCATTGTCGAGCAGCCATTCCACCGGCCGGCGCCCGCACCAGGCGATGCAGTCGTCGACCTCTTTCGCCTGCTCGGCGATGTGAATATGAACCGGCGCCGCCTCGGCCAATGTCAGCACCTCCCGTAAACTTTCGGGTGTGACCGCGCGCAGCGAGTGAGCCGCGATGCCGACCGCGGCATCGGGAAGCGGCTTCGCCATTCGGCGGACGCGCTCAAGCAGGGCGGCGTAGCGCTCGGGCGTATTGACGAAGCGGCTTTGCGCCGGCGCGGCGGGCGCACCGCCGAAATTACCCTGGGCGTAGAACACCGGCAGGTAGGTGACGCCGATTCCGGTCTCTCCGGCGGCTTCGGCGATGGCCTCGGCCATGGCCGCCAAATTGTCATAGGGCGCGCCGCCCGTATCGTGGTGCAGGTAATGGAATTCCGCCACCGAGGTGAAGCCGGCTTCGAGCATTTCGGCGTAAAGCTGGGCCGCGATCGCGCCGAGGTCGCGCGGGGTCAGACGCTCGACGAAACGGTACATGGCCTGGCGCCAGGTCCAAAAATCATCCTCGCCATCGCCCCTTACCTCGGTGAGGCCGGCCATGGCACGCTGAAAGGCATGGCTGTGGACGTTCGGCAATCCGGGGATCGCGCACTTCCCAATATGTTCGGCGGCGTCGGGAGCGGCGTCCGTTTCGAGGCCGGTGATCCAACCCTTGCCGTCCACCTCAATCAGGACATTGCCGGACCATCCTCCTGGGAGCAAAGCCTGATGGAAAAACAAACACGCCACGCGATGCCCCCTGGATCACTTTACGGACCATTCGAGATGAGCTACCAACCGTTTATCCGCAAGGAGATTAATCGAAAGGGTCGAATTTGCCCATTCGGATCGACCGGGGGTGGCGCAACGCCCGGATTGCCACGATGCAGCCGAACGGCGCGCCCTACGGCGCGATCGAAGGCGCCACGATTGCCGCCGAGAACGGCCGCATCGTCTGGCTCGGGCCGGACGGCGAGGCGCCGGAGATGAGCGGCGGCGAGACCGCCGATGCCGAAACCCGCTGGATCACGCCGGGGCTGGTCGATTGCCACACCCATCTCGTCTATGGCGGAAACCGCGCCGTCGAATTCGAACAGAGGCTGAACGGCAAGACCTATGAGGAGATTTCCCGCGCCGGCGGCGGCATCGTCTCCACGGTCAAGGCCACGCGGGCCGCCGGCGAAGATGAATTGATCGCCCAGTCCCTGCCGCGCCTCGACAGTCTGATGCGCGATGGCGTCACGACGGTCGAGATCAAATCGGGCTATGGCCTCGATGCTGAGAACGAAAGCAAGATGCTGCGCGCGGCGCGCGCGCTCGGGACGCGGCGCGACGTCCGTATCCAGACGACATTCCTCGGCGCCCACGCCCTGCCGCCGGAGGCCGATGACGCCGACAGCTACATCCGCTCCGTGTGCGAGGAGCAAATGCCGCCGATCGCCGAAGCCGGCCTGGCGGATGCGGTCGATGCGTTTTGCGAAGGCATCGGCTTTTCCGCCGCCCAGACCCGGCGCGTATTCGAAGCCGCGCGTGCGCTTGGCCTGCCGGTCAAACTGCACGCCGAACAGCTCAGCAATCTCGGCGGCGCCGCGCTCGCCGCCGAGTTCGGCGCGCTCTCGGCGGATCATCTCGAATGGGTCGACGAAGCGGGGGTTGCGGCGATGGCAGGGGCCGGGACCGTCGCCGTCCTGCTGCCCGGCGCGTTCTATTTCCTGCGCGACACGCACCTGCCGCCGATCGATCTTTTGCGCCGCCATGGCGTGCCGATGGCGCTGGCGAGCGACAGCAATCCGGGCTCGTCGCCGATGGGCTCGCTCCTGCTGGTGCTCAACATGGCCTGCACCTTGTTCAGCATGACGCCGGAAGAGGCGCTGGCCGGCGTCACCCGGAACGGCGCCCGCGCCCTCGGGCTGGGCGGTGAGATCGGCACCCTCGCGCCCGGCATGGCCGCGGACCTGGCGATCTGGGACATCGAGCACCCCGCCGAGCTGAGCTACGCCATCGCCTTTAACCCCCTCCATGAGTGGGTAACGAGCGGCGCATGACGGGTTTCATTGAAATTCACGAGGGCCGCTCGCCGCTGATTCTCAGCATGC
>CAZUVO010000217.1:3553-6330 GCA_964623955.1 uncultured Rhizobiaceae bacterium | reverse complement strand
CGCCGGGTCTTCGACTTTCTCGCCGAAGAACTGCGCCACGCGGCCTGACGACGCGGCTTCGCGCCTCAGGCGTCCCCTTCGAACTTGAACGACAGTTTGAGCCGCACGCGGTAAGCGGAGACCTTGCCGTTCTCGATTTGCATATCCTGTTCGATAACCGAGGCGATGCGCAGATCGCGCAACGATTTTCCGGCCCGCTCGACCGCCGCCGCCGCCGCTTTCTCCCACGATTCGGGGCTCGAACCGACGAGTTCGATCACCTTGTAGACGCTTTCCGCCATGACAACCTCCCTAACCGGATTTACCTGGATGAACCTTCACCCCAGAGAGAGCATAACCGATCGGAGTACATCGCGAAACGATGGCCCCTCGCGCACGCAAGTTGAAATTTGAATATTAGCTATAAAGTACTAGCTGGTTACAATTGTAACCAAATCGCCTTATTTAAACTAATGTAAAATTTGTTACTTATTATAGTCGTGTGATGAGTATCACTGATTGTTTTACTCGATTCTATTAATATTTCAGCATGCCATCGAAGGAGTTAAACAGCGCATAAGCGGATCGATTCTAGTGGGAGGCCATCGGGGACGGCGTGTCGCGCTAACGTCCCGAAGCGAAGGAGAAGAGCGATGAAATATCTTTCGGCCTTTATTCTCGCTGCCACCTTGTTCGCCGCGCCCCTCGCGGCACATGCCGGCGACGCGCCGGCGCCGCGAGATGCCCAAAGCGAGCCGCCGGAAAGCGCCTGCGTGCCGCACAGCGTCGCCGAGGAACAGTTGGCGAAATTCTTCAACGAGAAAGTAATCGGCTTGGGTGTCGGCCGAGACCAGGACACCGTTATCGAGCTCTATGTCAGCAGCCACGGCAGCTGGACCATCCTGGTCACCATGACCGACGGCATGAGCTGCATCGCCGCGTCCGGAGAGAATTGGACGACGCCCGACGAATTGGCCGGCTTGGCGTCCTAGAGCAAATCCCGAGCGGGTGAAAACACCTGCGACGACGCATTTGCTTGGATCAAAAGGAGCTAGAGCAGTTCGCGTGAACGCAAGTGAACGTGAAATGCTCTAGCGCGGTGAGCGGACCAGACCGCCCCGTCCGCCGGCGAACATGGCCGCCGCGAACAGGTAGATGAAGATCGCGCAGCCGAGCACGGCGGCGAAGCCGATATGGATGGCGAGCAGTGTCGCCAGCACGGCGCTCACCACCGAGGCGCAGCCATTGATGCCCCAGGCCCAGGGGATAAGCCCCTCCGCCTCGCGCGCGATGCGCGCCAGGCCGATCGGAAACGGCATGCCCATGACGAAGGCGAGCGGCGCGATGAGGGCGACCGCAAGGGCGATGCGCGCCCCTTCGGGCCAGGGCAAAAGCGCGTTCAGCAGGACCGGTAGCACGCCGAGATAGATGCCGGCGATGAGGACGAGGGCGGCGATGATGGCGGTGGCGCCGAGCGGCCACCCGGTGCGCGCCTCGAACCACGCCACCAGCCGTTCGGCGTAGCCGCTGCCGAGGCCGGCAAAGACGAGAAATGCGGCGAGCACAACGGCGATGGCATAAAGCGGATGGCCGAGAAACAGCGTGAAGCGCTGGATGAAGGCCATCTCGACGAACATGAAGCCGAGGCCGAGGGCGAGAAAATAGCCGACGAGACGCGCCCGCCCCCAGGCGCCCGCGCCGCCGGCGGCGGCGCGCCCGGCGCGCCCGGCCCAGAGCGGCAGCAGAATGAGAACGCCGCCGGCGAGCGCCGCCTGCACCAGGGTGGCGGTGAGAATGACATAGCCCCATTCGACATGCGCCAGACCGCCGCCGGCGCCGAGGTCGAGCAGCTCCGGCAGCGCCGCCCATTTGAAGCTGTTGAAAAAATAAGGCCGGTCGTCGGTCGCCGGCTTGAGGGCGAATTTGTAATCACCGAAAATTTCGTCCCGGCCTTCGCCGAGAAGGGCGCGCGCGCCGAGATAAAAATGCGGTGCGTCGAGCTTGTTGAAGCGGTTGGCCTCCGCCTCGGCGAGGCCGGGCAGCCAGGCGATATCGAAGGCGCGCTCCGCGGCAAAGGTTCGGATGGCGGCGAGGTCGGTATCGGCAAGCGGGCCGTGTTTGACGATCAGCGTGCTCGTCTTACAGCCGCGGATGAGGGCGATACGCGCCGCCGCGTCCTTGACGCCACGATTTTCGAGCGCTTCAGCCACCGTGGCGACGAGCTTGAGGGAATCGCGCGGCGGCAGCTTGAGCCAGCGGGTGACGGCGAGCAGCCCGCCCGGCTTGAGCCTGTCGAGATAGGCTTCGAACGCCTCCACCGTATAGAGCGTGCTTTCGTTGAGGGCGACGACGCCGGCGGCGGCGGCGCTGAAACTGTCGACCAAAGCGAGCTGGATGAGATCGTAGCGCGCGGCGGAGCGGGCGACGAAGCTGCGCGCCTCGGCGATATGAAGATCGACCTCCGCGCGACCATAGAGCCGGCCGGAGAAATCGCCGGCCTCCGTCATAACCAACTCGGCCATATGCTTATCTAGCTCAACCGCCGTCACCTTCCCCGCCCCGTGATAGAGCGCGCGCAGCACCTCCTCGCCGCCGCCGGCGCCCAACACGAGAACATCGGGCGCGGTGAGCAGGCGGTAGGGCAGCGACGCGGTCTGGCCGTCGAGATAGGCGAGCTTGGCGAGATCGCCATCGAAGCGGGCGATGGCGCTCAAGGAGCCGCCATCGGTGAAGAGCGCGCGCTGCTCCGGCGGCGCGCTTGTCGCGAGCAGGCTGAGGCCCGGCGCGTGGCGCAGCGG
>CAZUVO010000217.1:0-3543 GCA_964623955.1 uncultured Rhizobiaceae bacterium | reverse complement strand
TCTCGACCAGGGCGAGCCAGCCGAGCGGCCCGTGGCGCTCGGCGGTGATCGCCGTATCGGGCGCCGAGAGCGCCAGGCTGAGGCCCTTATAGGGCGAGAGCTTAAGCGCCGACCAGCCGCCAGGTGCCGCGAGCGGCAGGGCGAGCGCGGCGGCGAGCGCGAGGCCGGCGATGAGGCCCGCGCGCGAGCGCCGGAGCGCCGGCAGGGCGACGAGCGCGCCGGCCGCGACGCCGGCGGCGGCCAGCACCTTGAGGGAGATCGCCGGCGGCCCGAGAAAGAGGAGGCCGAGCACGAGCGGCGCACCGAGGCCGGCGCCGATCAGGTCGAAGCGATACAACAGACCGATACGGTGTTTGAAGCGCGCGAAGGCGAGGCAGATGGCGGTGGCGGCGAAAAAGAAGGGTGCAGCGAGCAAGAGATAAAACGCCAGCAGCCAGGCGAGCTGCCAACCGCCCCAGGCGATCTCGAGCGCGTTGAACGGCACCAATTGGGCGAGCGCGAAGCAACCATATGCGGCGGTACCGAAGCCCGCCGCGCCGGCGGCGAAGGCGGCGGTGAAATGGCGCAGCAGCCAGCCCCGCGCCAGCATGACGAATGTCCCCGCGGCGCCGAAGCCCAGCAGCGCCAAGCTGATCACCATATAGGCGAAGTGATGCCATTGAACGATCGAGATCAGCCGCGTCAGCAGGATCTCGTAGCCGAGCACGGCCGCCGAGAGCAGCGCCACGGCAAAGAAGACGGTCGAGCTTAATGTTCGCGGGTCGGCGTCACCGCTCACGGTCCCAGGGTGAGCGTCACCGCTCAATGCTTACCCGTGAGCGTCACCGCCCATTGTCGGTCCGTGAGCGTCACCGCCCATTGTCGGTCCGTGAGCGTCACCGCTCAACGCTTCCCGGTGAGCGGCACGAAGGCGACCGGAAGGATCTGGCGCGAGACGATCTCGCCGGCTTCGGTCTTCTCGATCAGCAGGAGCTGCTGCACCAGAAAGGCGGGGCCGACGGGAATCACCATGCGCCCGCCCGGCTTGAGCTGGGCGATCAGGGGCGGCGGCACGTGCGACGCGGCGGCGGTGACGATGATGGCGTCGAACGGCCCCGCTTCGGGCGCGCCGAAATAGCCGTCGCCGTGCCACGCCGTAACATTGGCGAAGCCGAGCCGCGCGAGCCGCGCTTTCGCCTCGGCCGCGAGCTCGGGCACGATCTCGACCGTATGGACCTCGGCGACGAGGCCGGCGAGGATCGCCGCCTGATAGGCCGAGCCGGTGCCGAGCTCGAACGCCACATCGCCCGGCTCGAGGGCGAGCAGATCGGTCATCAGGGCGACGATATAGGGCTGCGAGATGGTCTGGCCGTAACCGATGGGGAGCGGCCGGTCGTCATAGGCATCCTCCGCCTCGTCGGCCGGCACGAAAAGATGGCGCGGCACCGCGCCGAGTCGGGCCATGACGCGCGCATCGAAAGCGGATTTGCCGATATGGTGCGCCGTCTCCGCCGCATGTTGGGCGACCTGGCGCACCATGGCTGCGCGGCGCTCGGCATAAACCGTCTCGTCGGCGGAAAGCGCCGGCCCAGCGGAAAGCAGTATGACAAGAGCGGCGGTGAATATGGCGCGCATGGCTCGTTCCAAACCGGCCAGCCTGCGCGGCGCAACCCGACCCGGACATGCCGGCGAGAAAATGGAGCGGGTGATGAGATTCGAACTCACGACTTCAACCTTGGCAAGGTTGCGCTCTACCCCTGAGCTACACCCGCATCCGAGCCATATTCGACCAGCCTGGATATTACGTCAAGCGGCCGGCCATTCAAGCCCTGTCTCGCTTTTCAATGCTATCATATCGCCGTACCGATTCGTTAACGCCATGGAATAAAATCGATCATGCCGTCCGACAGCGAAGACTTGTTCCGCCGCTTCGAGGAATTGGGCATCTCTCACGAGACGCACGAACATCCGGCGGTCTTTACCGTCGAGGAGGCGCAACAGCATTGCGCCCATCTGCCCGGCGCCCATTGCAAGAACCTCTTTTTCAAGGACAAGAAGGGCGCGCTCTGGCTCGCCGTCCTGCTCGACGAGCGCGAGGTCGATATCAAGGCGCTGCAAAAGGCGATGGGCGCGGGGCGGCTCTCCTTCGGCAAGCCCGAGCTTCTGATGGAAGTGCTCGGCGTCATTCCCGGCGCGGTGACGCCCTTCGGCCTCATAAACGACCGCGATACGAGGATCGGCGTGTTCCTCGACGGCGAGATGATGGCCGCGGATTTGGTTAATTTTCACCCGCTCCGCAACGATGCGACGACGGCCATCGCGCCGGCGGATTTGCGCCGTTTCATCGCCGCCTGCGGCCATGAGGCGCAAGACCTGCATTTTCCGCTGAGCGCGGAAGGCGGGGCGTAATTGCGTCGCGGTCGAATTAGCGCTAACAAATGCGTGGCGAACCAAATGGAGCCCGCATGACGGATATTATCGGACAGGACACGGGCGCGCCCGGCGCGATCGTGGAGAGCAGCACCCAGACCTTCGTCGCCGACGTCGTCGATGCGTCGATGGAACTGCCCGTCATCGTCGATTTCTGGGCGCCCTGGTGCGAGCCCTGCAAGACCCTCGGGCCGCTCCTCGAAAAAATCGTCAATGCCGCCCAGGGCAAGGTCAAGCTGGTCAAGGTCGATATCGACCAGAACCAGGAGATCGCGATGCAGATGCGCATCCAGTCGATCCCAGCCGTCTTCGCCTTCAAGAGCGGCCAGCCGGTCGATGGTTTCGTCGGCGCGCAATCGGAAAGCCAGATCAAAAGCTTCGTCGAGCGCCTCACCGGCCCGATCGGCCCGACCCCGGTCGAGCAGGCCTTGGAGCAGGCGCAGGCGGCCCTCGAGGAAGAGGATTTCAACTCCGCCGCCAATATCTACAGCCAGGTGCTCAAGCACGCACCGGACGAAGCCGCCGCCGTCGCCGGCATGGCGCGCAGCCTGTTGGGCCTCGGCGACGCGGCGGGGGCGCGCGAAGTGCTCGACGCGGTCGATGACGATCTCGCCAAACATGCCGATGTGGAGGGCGCCCGGGCGGCGCTTGAGCTCGCCGAGCGCTCGGAGGAATCCGGCGACGGAGCGGATGTATCGGAGCTGCACGCGCGGCTCGAAGCCGACGCCAACGATCATCAGGCGCGCTACGATCTCGCCATGGCCTATTACGCCCAGGCGAGGAACGAGGAAGCGATCGACCAGCTGGTCGAGATCGTCAGCCGCGAGCGCACTTGGAACGAAGAGGCGGCGCGCGAAATGCTGCTGCAGATTTTCGACGCGCTCGGGCCGACCCACGAGCTCGCCATCGGCGGCCGGCGCAAATTGTCCTCGGTGATTTTTTCCTGATCGCGCGGCGAGAAACGGAACCCGGCAAAAATGGGCATGGTCTAATGGGTATGGGCTTTAGCCACGATGTGTATGAGTGGACGGTGGGCGAACTGCCGCCGGTCATTCCGATCTTTCCGCTCACCGGCGTGTTGCTGCTGCCGGGCGGGCGCCTGCCGCTCAATATTTTCGAGCCGCGCTATCTCGA
>CAZUVO010000216.1:0-6339 GCA_964623955.1 uncultured Rhizobiaceae bacterium | reverse complement strand
AAAATCGGCGCCAACTGGATCGCCGAGCGCTTCGGTTGTCTCGCGATGACGCTCGAGATGCCGTTCAAGGATATCGCCGACGGCAGCGAACAGCGCCAGGGCTGGTCCCCCGCCCGCAGCCGCGCCCTCGGCCGCTCGAACCTCGATGCGATCTACGCCGTGCTGGGCGATTTATGCTAGGCGCTAATCTTCTTTTGGCTTGAAGTCGAGCGAGGCGGAGTTGATGCAGTAGCGCAGACCCGTGGGCTCCGGGCCGTCGTCGAAGACATGGCCCAAATGGCCGCCGCAGCGCGCGCAGAGCACCTCGACCCGGCGCATGCCGTGGCTCATATCGGTGAGCTCGCCGACATTTTCGGCGTCGATCGGGCGCCAGAAGCTCGGCCAGCCGGAGCGCGAATCAAATTTGGTGTCCGACGCGAAGAGCGCTTCCTCGCAGCCGGCGCAAACATAGGTGCCGGCGGCTTTCTCGTCGCAATATTCGCCGCTAAAGGGCGGCTCCGTGCCTTTCAGTCTGAGGATTTGATATTGCTCGGGCGTGAGACTCTCCCGCCATTCCGCATCGGTCTTGTCGACTTTGTTGCTCATCGCGTCTCCTCCCCAGGGCGAGATATTACACCATCTCGCGGCGAGCGCTCACTTGTTCATTTGCCCTCAAACGCCGGGCGGCCGCATCCGCGGCCTTGGCTGCCTCGCATAAGCTCGGGCGCGCGGTCGCGCTTGCCGTTGGACGATGCGCGAGGCGCATCGCCCACCGGTAATTCTAGATCACTCTGTCCGGCGCGCACTGACGATATAAAGTGGGTCCGATTGGCCCGGCGCCGGGGAGAGGTCCTCGAAATTGAGATCGCTCCAGCCGCCGGCTGTGCGGAGGTATATTTTCAGCAGCCGCGCATGGTCCGCATCGCCGATGCCGCGCCAGATCGCCACTGCCTTGGTCGGGAACATGCGGTTGGAGAAGGAGATCGCCAACAGCCCGCCGGGCTTGAGAATGCGCGCCACATCGGCGAAGACCTCGACCGGTTGGGTGAGATATTGCACCGAGACGGCGAGCAGGCAGGCATCGAACGTGCCGTCGGCGAACGGCATCACAGGATTGGTATTGAGATTGTGGATGACGCGCTCGCTGAGCTGGGCGTTCTCCTCCAGTTCCACCTTGTTCATGCCCAATCCGACGACCCGGCCGAACCCGGGCTCGGCCGGCAGGTGCGAAGCATAGCTCGACATGAGGTCGAGAATGGCGCCGTCCGCCGGCAGATTGCGGGCGTAATAGGCGACGAGCGCGTCGCAGGCCGGCTCGTCGATATGCTTCACCAGGCGCGGCATGGCGTAAAACATCTCGTCGTCGCCGCCATCCTCGCGGGCGAAATGCTCGGGCGTGAACTCGTTTTGCATCGCTGCGCCAGCATATACCCTATTCGTTAAAGCACAGCATCGCCGCAAGAGATGCTATACCCATGGGCGAGGGAAAAATCGGAGACGGTCGGCATGATTACAAAAGGCGTTAAGGAACTCTGCGCCGAGGCGGAGGCGGAAATCGAGACGGTGACGGCGGAAGAAGCCGTCAAACTCGCCGAGGATGACGCGGTGCAATTGATCGATCTCCGCGATATCCGCGAGCTGTGGCGCGAAGGCGCGGTGCCGGGCGCGATGCATGCGCCGCGCGGCATGCTGGAATTCTGGGTCGACCCGGAGAGCTCCTATCACCGCGAGGATTTCGCCAGCGGCAAGCGCTTTATATTCTTCTGCGCAGGCGGCTTACGTTCCGCGCTCGCCACCCAGTCCGTCCAGCGCATGGGCCTGCAGCCGGTGGCCCATATCGCCGGCGGTTTCGCCGCCTGGAAGGAAGCGGGCGGGCCGACAATGGTCAAGGAAAAGAAATAGGCCCGGCCGGTGCCAAATTTCTCCTAATCCATTGAATGAAATAAATAATTTTCGGGAATTTCTGCTCGGAATTTATGTTCGCATGCCGGGCCAGATGAGGGGCGTTCTCCTCGTCCTCTGCGCCACGATTCTGTTTTCCGTCATGCACGCGCTCATTCGCCATGTCGGCGATGGGCAACACCCGTTCGAGATGGCGTTCTTCCGCAATCTCTTCGGCTTCATCGTGCTGGCGCCGTTTTTCATACGCTATGGCTTCGGCATCTTGCGCACCGAACGGCTTGGTCTCCATGCCCTTCGCGGCACGATCCATGTCGGCTCGATGCTGCTGTTCTTCTCCGCCGTGACCATAGCGCCGCTCGCCACCGTCGCGTCGATGACCTTCACCGCGCCGCTCTTCGTTACCCTCGGCGCGGTGCTGATGCTGGGCGAGAAAATCCGCTACCGGCGCATCGGCGCACTGCTGCTCGGCTTCGCCGGGGTGATGATCGTGCTCCGCCCGGGCATCGGCGAATTGGAAGTCGGCGCACTGATGGCGCTCGGCTCGGCCTGCATCTGGGCCTGCGCGCTCTTGATGATCAAGATCCTCTCGCGCACGGAATCGAGCATTACGCTCACCGCCTATATGGCGCTCTTCCTCACGCCGCTTTCCGCCATCCCCGCCGCCTTCGTCTGGCAATGGCCCACGTGGGAGGAGCTCGGCTGGCTCGCCCTCATGGGAAGCGTCGGGACCCTCGGCCATCTCTGCCTCGCCCAGGCCTTCCGCGAGGCGGATGCGACGACGGTGCTGCCGTTCGACTTCCTGCGCCTGATCTGGGCCAGCCTGTTGGGCTATTTCATGTTCGGCCAAGTGCCCGAGGTGTTGGTGTGGGTCGGCGGCGCTGTGATCTTTTCGAGCACAGTCTATCTCGCCTATCGCGAGGCCGTGGTCTCACGCCGCGACCGGAAGGCCGCCGATCCGCCGCTGCCGCCGGGTTAGGCGCAGCGCAACACGCCGGCTTTCTTCAATTGCGCCACCTCGTCGGCGCTGAGGCCCAAACCGCGGGCGATCTCTTCCGAATCCGCGCCGAGTTCGGGCGCTTCCATAGTCACCTGGCCCGGCTCCTCGCGGAATTTGATCGGAATGCCGAGATGGGCATTGCCGTCCGCGTCGCGCAGCAGCATGTCGCGGGCATGGAGATGCTCATTCTCAAAGGCTTCGACCATATCGAGCACCGGGGCGAAGCAAATATCCTTGCCTTGGAACCATTCGCTCCATTCGTCACGCGTCTTGGTCAGGAAGGTTTCAGCGAGATAGTCGCGCAATTCCGCCTGCGGCTCGCCGGGCGGCTCTGTCGCCACCTCGATCAGATCCTCGCGGCCCATGGCGGTGAGGAAATTGGTGACGAATTTCATCTCGCTGCCGCCGAGGGTGATATGGCCGCCATCCTTCACCGCATAGGGCCGGTAGAACGCGGCGCCGCCCTGGGTGCGCTCGGCGCGGGGCTGGGGCGCGCGGCCCTCGGCCAAGGCCTTGCCGGCGATGTGGGGTGTCCAGGAGACGACGCTGTCATACATCGACATGTCGAGATAATCGCCCTTGCCCGTGCGCGCCCGGCCGACCAGCGCCATGAGGATGCCGGCGAAGGCCATCAGCGAGCCGCCCATATCCGTCGGCGGCATGCAGGGCATGTTGGGCATGCCGCTCTCGTCGACGCTGAGGCTGGCGACACCGGCGAGCGCGCAGACGCTGAGATCATGCGCCGGCTTGTCGCGATAGGGGCCGTCCTGGCCGAAGGCGGAAATCGAGCAATAGACCACCTGCGGCGCGCGTTTGGCGACATCGTCATAGCCGATGCCGAGCCGGTCGACGACGCCCGGGCGGAAGGTCTCGAGCACCACGTCGGCGCCCTCCGCGAGGCGCATGAACAATTCGCGCCCCTCCGCGCTTTTGAGGTCGAGGGAGAGGCTCTTCTTGCCGCGGTTGGCGTTGCGGTAATAGACCGTCTGCCCACCGCTTTTCGCGCCGATGACGCGCGCCGGATCGCCGCTTTTCGTGTCCTCGATCTTGATCACCTCGGCACCGTGATCCGCCATCATCATCGCGAGGTGCGGGCCCGGCAAAAAGCGCGACAGATCCAACACCTTGATTCCCGTCAATTTCATTATTCGCTCCAAATTTTCACCTCGAAAACCGCGCAATCATGTCAGAATTGGCTGCGCGGCACCTGTCCGGACCTTTATACTGGCCCGCATGGCCAAGACGAAAGCACGGAAATCGCGCCTGCGTTACCAGGAAGTGGCGGACACCCTTCTCGGGCAGATCGCCAATGACCACCATCCGGTGGGCGCCATGCTGCCCTCCGAGCTGGAGCTGTGCCAGCAATTCAGCGTCAGCCGCTATACCGTGCGCGAGGCGCTGCGGCGGCTCGGCGATATGGGCGTGGTGTCGCGCCGGCAAGGCTCCGGCACCCTGGTACGCGCGCGCGAGCCGGCGGCGCGTTACGTCCAGACCCTGGACTCGCTCGGCGAGTTCCTGCGATATCCCGAGGACACGCGCCTTCACATCCTCTCGGCCCAGGATGTGGTTGCCGACAAGGCCCTGGCGGAGACGCTCGACGGCCGCCAGCGGCGCCACTGGTTCCATATCGAGGCGCTGAGACGGCGTTCGGACGGATTGCCGCTGTGCTGGAGCAATATCTATGTGTTGCCGAAATACGCCTCCGTCGTGCAATGGATCGGCAAGGATACCAGCCCGGTGCATTTGCTGATCGACCGCCATTTCGATCAGCGCCCCGCGAAGGTCGAGATCGATATGTTCGCCGGCTCGATATCCGCCGATCATGCCGCCGAGCTCGAAGTCGAGGAAGGCACGCCGGCGCTGGTGATCGTGCGGCGCTACGCGGAAACCTCGGGACGATTTTATGAGATTTCCGTCATCGAGCATCCGGCGGACCGTTTCACCTATTCCCTCGAACTGGAGCGCGCCTGGGGCGCCCGCGACTGAGCGATGAATTCACCATCCGAACGACCGGAGCCGCTTAGAACCTGGCTGTTCGCGCCGGGTAACCATCCGCGCAAGGTGGAGAAGGTGTTTACCGTCGGTGCCGATGCGGTGGTGCTCGATTTGGAGGACGCGGTCGCGACCGAGCAAAAAGCGGCGACGCGAGCCATCGTGGTCGAGGCACTGAAAGAGCGGCCAGCGCGAGCGAGCAAAGGCTATATCCGCGTCAACGCTATCGATACGGAATTTTGTTACGGCGATCTCGTCGCGGTGGTCGGCCCGTGGCTCGACGGCATTCTCCTGCCCAAGGTCGAAAGCGGGGCGCAGTTGCAGACCATCGACTGGCTGATCGCAGCGCTCGAGCGCGATTGCGCCATGGCAGCCGGCGCCCTCGATATTCTGCCGATCATCGAAACCGGGCGCGGCGTCGCGGCGATCGACGATATCGCGCGCGCGAACACGCGGGTCAAACGCCTTTCCTTCGGCGCCGGCGATTTCACCAACGATATGGGCATGATCTGGACGCCGGAGGAGAGCGAGCTTTTTCATGCACGCCTCGCGCGCGGCTGGGCTGGAGCCGCCGATCGATACGGTGTTTATCGATTTGCAAGACGGCGAACATCTGAAAAAATCAGCCGAGACGGCGCTCTCTCTCGGCTACCGGGGAAAACTATGCATCCACCCGTCGCAGATCGAACCGGTCAACGCGGTGTTCACCCCGAGCGCGGCGGACGTCGCGCGGGCACGGAAACATATCGAAGCGTTTCAGGCGGCGGAAGCGGAAGGCTCCGCCTCCATTCAGGTCGACGGCTATTTCGTCGATTATCCGATCTATGAGAAGGCCCAACGCACGCTCGCTCTCATGGCGGCAATCGAGGCTAAAACCGAACAACAGTAAACAGGGAGAAAATCATGTCGGCAGACATCGAAAAGCGCTTGCAGCGCATGGAGGATATCGAGGAGATCAAACAGGTGATCGCGCGCTACGCCAAGGCGGCGGACAGTAATGGCGATCCGAAACTGATGGCCGCCTGCCTGACCGCAGACGCGGTGTGGTATTGCAAGGAGGTCGGCACCTGGGACGGGCGCGAAGCGGTCGTCGACGGGTTGCGCGAAACCTGCACCGTGCGATTGCCCTGGGCGCTCCACTACATGACCCAGCCGATCATCGACGTCGCGGAAGACGGCCAAACGGCGGTGGGTGAATATTATCTCTGGGAATTGGCCAAGGTGAACCCGGAAGACGGCGGCGCGGCGGAGGATACCTGGATCGGCGGCTGGTACGAATCCCAGTTCCGTAAAGAGTCCGGCACCTGGCTGTTCAACCGCATCGAGCTCTATATGAAACTCATGAGCGCCGCTTCGGCCGCCAGCTGGGAAACGCCGATCCCACCCTGGCAGGGGTGATACCGGAACGCACTTTGCATTCCGGCAAGCGCGCCAAGCCAAGGGCGCGGACGCGCCCGCCCGGCGCTTGA
>CAZUVO010000215.1:5580-6341 GCA_964623955.1 uncultured Rhizobiaceae bacterium | reverse complement strand
CACATTTCCCAGTTCGGGATAGGTCCAGCTCAGCCATTTGGTGACATCGCCGGCGAGCGGCGAGGGGCCGTCCAGCTTGGTGCCGACATTCCCGCCATAGGGCAGGTTGCCATGCATGCCGCCCTTGCCAAAGGCGATGCGGCCGTCGCGCGTGGTGCGGTAGTAATGCACCAGCATGCGGCCGTCGGAAATCGACATGCCGTCCTTCCAGCCGAGCTCCTCAAGGCGCTCCGGCATGGCGTCGGTAATGACAATATCGCTCGACACCACGACGATGGCGCGGCGGATCGGCGCGAAGCGGATGCTCCAGGCATTGGTCGCGAGGACCACCTTGTCGGCACGGATGGCGCCTTGCGGGGTGACGACGATGGGCTTCGCCCCATCCTTCAACTTCGTCAGCGGTGTGTGTTCGAATATGCGCACGCCGCGGTCCAGTGCCACACGGCGCAGTCCGCGGGCCAGTTCGGCCGGCTGCACGCTGGCGGCGGTCGGCTCGAAGATGCCGGCGAGATGCATGGCCGATCCCGAGCGCGCCGCGACCTCCTCGGGCTGCCAGCGCTCGAAGGGATATTGCTGATAGCGCCCGACCGCATCCATGGTGCCGTCCCAGGCGTCTATCTGCTGCTCGCCGGTCGCCGCCCACAGCCAGCCGTCGCGGCGGTAATGGGCGTCGATGCCTTCGGCGGCGCAGAAATCGCCGATGGCGTCGACTGCATCGGCGGAAGCCTTGGCGAGGCGCACCGCTTCCTCGCCGCCGCAAA
>CAZUVO010000215.1:0-5570 GCA_964623955.1 uncultured Rhizobiaceae bacterium | reverse complement strand
TTCTCGAGCGAGAGAAACTTGGCCCACCAGCTCAGCACGAAGCCGCCATTGCGCCCGCTCGCGCCGGCGCCGCACACGTCTTTCTCGATCAGCGCGACATCAAGGGACGGGTCCTGCTGCTTGAGCTGAATGGCGGTCCAGAGGCCGGTAAAGCCGCCGCCAACGATGCAGATATCGGCGCTGATATCGCCGCCGAGCGCCGAGCAGTCTTTTTCCTCCGGCGCGATCGCCTCTTTAAGCCAATGACTGTTGCGCCGGGCATCCATGATCAGCGCCTAGAGGGCCGCGGCGATGGCCTTGCCGAGCTCCTGGGTGCTTGCCGTGCCGCCCAAATCGCGGGTCAGCCCGGCGCCCTCGGCGAGAACCGCTTCGATGGCGTCGGTAATCGCCGTGCCGGCATCTTCATGGCCGAGGTGGTCGAGCATCATCGCACCGGTCCATATCTGCGCGATCGGGTTGGCAATAAATTGCCCGGCGATATCCGGCGCCGAGCCATGCACCGGCTCGAACATGGAGGGAAATTCCTTTTCCGGATTGATATTGGCGGCGGGCGCAAGGCCCATACCGCCGACCACTGCGGCGCCGAGATCGGAGAGGATATCGCCGAACAGATTGCTGCCGACCACGACATCGAACCAATCCGGATTCTGAACGAAATGGGCGGAGAGGATGTCGATATGGAATTGGTCGGTCTCGATGCCCGGAAAATCCGCCTTCATCGCGTCGAAGCGCTCATCCCAAAAGGGCATGGTGTGAATAATGCCGTTGGATTTGGTCGCCGAGGTGACATGCCCACGGCGTTTCTTGGCCTGCTCGAAGGCGAAGCGCAGCACCTTGTCGACGCCCTCGCGGGTGAAGACGCTTTCCTGGATGACCATCTCCCGGTCCGTACCGGCATAGATGCGCCCACCCATCTCTGAATATTCGCCCTCATTATTCTCGCGCACGATGGTGAAATCGATGTCGCCGGCGGCGCGGCCCGCAAGCGGCGTGGTAACGCCCTTCATCAGCTTGATCGGGCGGAGATTGACATATTGCCGGAAGGCGCGGCGGATCGGGATTAGGAGGCCCCACAAGGAGACATGATCGGCGACGCCGGGATAGCCCACGGCACCGAGAAAGATGGCGTCGAATGGGCTGAGCTGATCGATTCCGTCCTCCGGCATCATGCGCCCGGTCTTGGCATAGGTCTCGCACGACCAGTCGAATTCGCGCCATGTAAAGGATATGCCGAACTTGCTCCCGGCTTTCTCCAACACATTCACGGCCTCGGGCAAGACTTCCTTGCCGATACCGTCTCCGGGAATAAGCGCAATTTCGTAACTCGCCATGGCGGCCTCCTTCATTAAGCGCCCGGATTATGCGCGCTCCGCCCGAAGGCACAAGATATTCGCAATATCCGCCGGTTGCGGGGAATGATAAAAATACCGCATGAGCGGCGAAAAACAGACAAGGACCGGGCAAAAGGCCTACCGTCTGGAGGATCAGGCGGGGCATTTGTTGCGCCGCGCCCATCAGCGGGCGACGGCGATATTTCTCGAGCGGCTCGGCGGCGCGGATATCACGCCGACGCAGTTCGCCGCCCTGGCCAAGCTCGCCGATGAAGGCGAGTTGAGCCAGAATCATCTCGGCCGGCTGACGGCGATGGACCCGGCCACCATCCAGGGCGTCACCCGCCGCCTCAAGGCGCGCGGCCTGATCACCGGGCGGGCCGATCCGACGGATGGACGGCGCACCCTGCTCAGCCTCAGCGCGAAGGGCAAACGCCTGATGAACAAGCTTTTCCCCGAAGGCTTCGGTGTGAGCGCGGAAATCTTGCAGCCCCTGTCGGCCGCCGAGAAAAAGCAATTTCTCCGCTTTCTCAAACGGTTGAGCTGAGGGTGGCAGCTTGACCCGAATCATACGTACACATATGATTTTGCATGGCTGAATATCTCCGCCCGGATACGCTGGAAAGCGCCTTGGACGCGCTCGGCGGCGCGCGCTGGAGCGTTATCGCCGGCGGCACGGATTTCTATCCGGCGCGCGTCGGCCAGGCGCTCGACGAGGATGTTCTCGATATCAGCGCGCTTGGAGCGCTACGCGGCATCGCGGCGCATGAGGATCACTGGCGGCTCGGCGCGCTCACCACCTGGAGCGATATCCTCCGCGCCGATCTGCCGCCAATGTTCGACGGGTTGAAACTGGCGGCGCGCGAAGTGGGCGGCGTGCAAATCCAGAACCGGGGCACCCTCGGCGGCAATCTGTGCAACGCCTCGCCGGCGGCGGATGGCGTGCCGCCGCTCCTCAGCCTCGGCGCCATGGTGGAAAAATCTTCGGCGGATGGCGTTCAAACCATCGCGTTGGAAGAATTTATTCAGGGCAAGGGCAGGGCGGCGCTAGGCGCCGGCGAACTGTTGACCGCACTGATCCTGCCCAAACCGCGCCACGCGCGCGCCGGCGGGCATTTTCTCAAACTCGGCGCGCGTACATATTCGGTGATCTCGATCGTCATGGTATCGGCCAATATCGAAATCGACGAGAGCGGCAAGGTCGCTGGCGCGCGCATCGCGGCGGGCGCTTGTTCCGAGGTTGCTTGCCGGCTGCCGGAGGCGGAAGCGGCGCTGACGGGAAGGCCGTGCGACGCTGATCTCGGCGATGCCGTTACCGCGGCGCAACTCGCACCCTTGGCGCCGCGCGACGATCTGCGCGGCTCGGCCGCCTATCGCCTGGACGCCGCGCTCACGCTGGTACGCTGCGCGCTCAACGAATTGGCCGCGCGCGCATGAGCCTTTCCGTAAATTTCACCGTCAACGGCCGCGAGGTCGCGCTGGAGGCGCCCGCCGTCAAGCGCCTCTCCAACGTACTGCGCGACGATCTCGGTTTGCGCGGCACCAAAATCGGCTGCGATGCTGGCGATTGCGGCGCCTGCACAATTCTCCTCGATGGCGAGCAGGTGTGCGCCTGCATGGTGCCGCTGGCCCAGGCCGAGGGGCGGGAGGTGAACACCGTCGAAGGCCTCGCTAATGGCAGCAGCCTGAACCAGCTGCAAGCGGCGTTTCAGCGCCATGGCGCGGCGCAATGCGGCATTTGCACGCCGGGCATGCTGATGGCGGCGAGCGATCTGCTGGCCCGTGTGCCTGAGCCCAACGCGGTGCAGGTCAAGGATGCGCTGGGCGGTGTGCTGTGCCGCTGCACCGGTTATCTCAAGATCGTCGACGCGGTGCTCGATTGCGCCGGCGAAGGGATGGGCGAGATGCCGCCGGCGGGCCAGGCGGTCGGCGCGCGCCTCGCCAAGCTGGACGGCCTGGCCAAGCTCGACGGCACGGAATCCTATGGCGCCGACGCGATTCCGGAAGATGCGCTCTGGCTCCGCGTGGTGCGCTCGCCGCACGCCTTCGCCCGCTTCACCCTGGGCGATTTGGGGGCGTTCGTCGCGGAGCATCCCGGAATTGAGCGCGTGTTGACTTCGGCGGACGCGCCGAGCAACCGCTACGCCATCATGCCCGGGCGCAAGGACCAGCCGGTACTGGCCGAGGGCCTGGTGCGGCATCGCGGCGAGGGCGTGGTCGCGCTGGTCGGCGAGCGCGACGCTGTCGAAGCCGCGCGCGACGCCGATGTGCCGATCGCCTACGAGCCGCTCGACGCCATGTTCGATATCGCCTCCGCCACTGCGCCCGGCGCCTTTCAACTGCATGACGACCGGCCCGGCAATATTCTCGCCGAGGGCCGGGTCAGCAAAGGCGATGCCGGCGCCGAATTCGCCAATTGTGCCGCCATCGCCGAAGGCAGCTTCGAGACGGCGTACGTGGAGCATGCCTATATCGAGCCCGAGGCGGGCTGGGCGCGCCGCGTCGGCGGCGGTGTGGAAATCCACGTCTCGACGCAAACCCCGGTGATGGACCGCGACGAGGTCGCAGGTGTGCTCGCGCTGCCGCCGGAAAAGGTGCGCATTTTGCCGACCGCCTGCGGTGGCGGCTTCGGCGGCAAGCTCGATCTATCGGTGCAGCCGCTCGTGGCGCTCGCCGCCTGGCTCACTGAGCGCCCCGTCGCGGCGATCTACAACCGGCCAGAAAGCATGGTGAGCACCACAAAACGCCATCCCGCCTCCATGACGGCGCGTTTCGGCTGCGACACCGAGGGCCGCTTGCAGGCGGTCGAGTTTCATGCCGACGTGAATACCGGCGGCTATGCCTCCTGGGGGCCGACCGTCGCCGGGCGCGTGCCGGTCCATGCCATGGGCCCCTATCATGTGCCGCATGTCGCGACCAGCGGCCGCGCGGTACTGACCAACGGCCCCAATTGCGGCGCGTTTCGCGGCTTCGGCGTGCCGCAAGCCGCCATCGCGCATGAAACCGTGCTCGACGATCTCGCCGAGAGCCTCGGCCTCGACCGTTTGGAAATTCGCCTGCGCAACGCGCTGCGCGCCGGGCAGGCGACCGGCACCGGGCAGGTGCTGGAGGCGAGCGCCGGCCTCGCGCCCTGTCTCGAATTGCTCGCGCCTCATTGGCGCGCCGCGCTCGACGATGCTGGCAGGTTCAACGCCGAAGCTGGCAACCTGCGGCGCGGCGTCGGCATCGGCTGCATGTGGTACGGCATCGGCAACACGGCGCTCAGCAACCCCTCGGCCATGCGCGTCACCCTCGATGGCGCCGGCAAGCTGCTGCTCTATAACGGCGCGGTCGATATCGGCCAGGGCTCGACCACCATCCTGGCGCAGATTTGCGCCGATGGCCTCGGCCTGCCGGTGAGCCATATCGAACAAATTATCGGCGACACGGATTTGACCGCCGATGCCGGCAAGACCTCGGCCTCGCGGCAAACCTTCGTCTCGGGCAAGGCGGCGCAATTGGCCGGCGAGGATTTGCGACGCGCGATTTTGCGCCACGCAAATGCCGGCCCGCAGGCGGAAATTGAGCTTTCCGGCGCCACCGTAACGGTGCGCGACGGCGGCGAGCGCCACGAGATCGATCTTGCCGCCCTGCCGGCGGACGAAGACGGCGCTGTCCTCGAAGGCAATGGCCTGTTCGATCCGCCGACCGTTCCGCTCGACGAGAACGGCCAGGGCTCGCCTTACGCCACTTACGGTTTCGCCGCGCAGATCGCGTTGGCCGAAGTCGATATG
This sequence comes from uncultured Rhizobiaceae bacterium, assembly GCA_964623955.1. Lineage (GTDB taxonomy): Bacteria > Pseudomonadota > Alphaproteobacteria > UBA828 > UBA828 > PTKB01. The sequence goes on along the minus strand of CAZUVO010000215.1, from coordinate 466 downwards.
GATTTGGGCACCACAAAGGTGATCAAAATCGTTGCCGCGCACGATGTCGGGCGGGCGATCAATCCGATTCAGGTGGAGGGTCAAGTGCATGGCGGCATTGCCCAGGGGCTCGGCTTCGCCCTGATGGAGGAATATGTGCCGGGCGTGAGCGACAATCTGCACGATTATCTCATTCCCACCTTCGGCGACATTCCGGAGATCGAGGTGTTCGTCGTCGAAGAGGCGGAGCCGCTTGGCCCTTACGGCGCCAAGGGCGTCGGCGAGCCCGGGCTGATCCCGACGGCGCCGGCGATCTTCGGTGCGATCCGCCACGCCGCCGGCATCCGCCTCACCCGCGCGCCGGCGCTGCCCCACCGCGTGCGCGCGGCGATTCTTGAGAAGGAACGGAATAGTGGCTGATAGCGATGCCGGCATTATCCGCTGCGACGCCTGCCCGGTACTGTGCCGCATCCGCGAGGGCAAGGCC
>CAZUVO010000214.1:0-6364 GCA_964623955.1 uncultured Rhizobiaceae bacterium | reverse complement strand
TCTTCAGGCCCAGATCATGGTGCTCCTCGCGCTGGCCGAGGGTGCGTCCCGCGTCAGCGAGACGATCTTCGAGAACCGCTTCATGCATGTGCCCGAGCTTGCCCGCATGGGCGCCGATATTTCAGTGCATGCCGCGAGCGCCCTGGTGCAAGGGGTGCCCAGCTTGCGCGGCGCGCCGGTGATGGCGACCGATCTGCGCGCCTCGTCCTGCCTGGTGCTCGCCGGCCTGGCGGCGAAAGGCGAGACGGAGATCAGCCGGGTCTATCACCTCGACCGCGGCTATGAGCGGATCGAGGCCAAGCTCGCGGCGCTCGGCGCCGATATCGAGCGGATCGCTTCATGAGCGGCGAAAGGGCGCTCAAGCTGCGCGCCGAGGATGATGAAGATCTCGCCGTGATCGCCGCCTGCCTGCATGGCGCCATCTGCTGCCTCGGCGAGATGGCCTATGACACCGAGGCGCGCCGCTTCGCCGTCATCCTGGTGCGCCCGCTGTGGGAATTGGCGCCCAGTCCGGAGGCGCCGGGGCTCGCGCGCATGCGGGCCGGTCTCCATTTCGACCATGTCGCCGCGGTGCGCTACCGCCGGCTCGACCGGCAAAATCCCTATGCCCTGCTCAACCTCGTCTCCATCGTCTCGGCGCCGATCTCGGAGCGTTTCGGCATTATCCTGTCGTTCCAGGGCGGCGGCGAAGTGTTTCTCGAAGTGGACCGCCTGAGCGGCCAACTGCAGGATTTGGACGCGGATGAGGAAGAAGAATAAGGAGAGGATCATGATTCCGAGGGAGGTAAAGATGGCGGAAGATATGCGCCGCATCGTCGAGGAGCGCGGCGTCAGGAATGTCACCATTGCGCTCAGCGACACCAACGGCCTCCTGCGCGGCAAATATGTCTCGCGCGACAAGTTCCTCTCCGCGCTGGAGGGCGGCTGGACCATGCCGCCGGTGGTGCTCGCCGCGCATTTCGACGATGTCATCTACGACGCGCCGATCATCGCCGACGGCTCCGACGGCTATGCCGACACGCGCACCCGCCTGCTGCCCGAGACCTGCCGCGAGATTCCCTGGGAGGACGAGACGCGCAACCTCCTGGTGCTCGCCGAATATGACGAAGCGTTCGAGGATATCTGCCCGCGCGGCATCTATCGCCGCATCGAGAAGATGGCCGCCGAGATGGGTCTCATGCCCTATCACGCCCTCGAATATGAGTTCACCCTGTTTGAGGAGAACGCCCAGACCGCCTTCCAGAAAGGCTATCGCGACCTCACCCCGGCGACGCCGCTCACCACCTATGAAGTGATTCAGCGCCAGGCGGCGTGGAGCGATTTCTACAACGAGCTGCTCGACGTGTTCGACAAAATGGACGTCCAATTGGAGACCGCCCATGAGGAGATGGGGCCGGGCTTCATGGAGGCGAGCCTCGCGCCGCAAGCCGGCGTGCTGGCCGCCGACAATGCGATCCTGTTCAAAACCTACACCAAGGCGTTCGCCGAACGCACCGGGCGGCTCGCCACATTCATGGCGCGCTGGAACAATGATGCCGACGGCCAGTCGGGCCATGTCCATATCTCGCTCAAGGACCTCGACGGCAAGCCGGTGTTCCGCGACGAGGCGGCGGCGGATCAGATGAGCGATGACATGCGCCATTTCCTGGCCGGCATGCAGAAGCTGATGCCGGAACTCCTGCTCATGCTCGGGCCCAACGTGAACAGCTTCAAACGCTGGGTGCCCGATATCTTCGCGCCGATCGCCGCCACTTGGGGCTATGAGAACCGCACCTGTGCGCTCCGGGTCATTCGCGGCAGCGCCAAATCCCAGCGCATCGAATGCCGCACGCCGGGCGCCGACGCCAATCCCTATCTCGTCCTCGCCTGCCTGGTCGGCGCCGGCCTCTACGGCATCCGCCACAAGCTCGAGCCGACCGCGCCGATGCTGGGCAATGTCTACGAGCAAGAGGTCCCCGAGGGCCAACGCTTCCCCGAAAGTTTCCGCGACGGCATCGAGGCGTTCCGCGCCAGCCAGGCGGCGCGCGAGCTGTTCGGCGAGCGCTTCGTCGACACCTACGCCGCCACCCGCGACCAGCAGGACCGCGAATTCCGCGCCAAGGTCACCGACCAGGAGCTCAGGCGCTTCTTCGAGTTGGCGTGAATGGATTATCAATTAATCGCCACCGCAATTTGCGGTAAAATTAGTCGTTATTTCGCTCAATTGGTATGTGGGGCACAGACATGCGAAACGCCGTCGGAGCCGTACTGACTGCTTGTCTCCTCGCGCTCTCCGCGCCGGCGGCGGCGCAGGACCTGAAGACCGGGATAGCAGCGTTTCAGAACCGCGACTTTGCGGCGGCGCTGCGTGAGATTAAACCCCTTGCCGAACAAGGCGACCCGCTGGCGTCACACTTGCTGGGCATGATGTACCTCGAGGGCTTTGGTGTGACGCCGGATCGTCGCAAAGCAGTCGAATGGTATCGCCGCGCCGCGGAAACCGGCGATGCCGGCGCCGCATTCATACTCACATTCATTTATGAACCGAAACGGGGTGTCGGCAGTCCCGCGGAGTGGCGGCGAATATTGCAGCCTTTGGGGTGCGACGAAGCGCGGGTGCAACGTGTGATGCAGATGCGCCAAGCCATCGAAAACGCTTGGTATGGCGACGCTGAGGTACAATTCCAAGCCGGATTAGGGTTCGAGGAAGGACACTCCGTACCGCAAAGCCATAGCGAGGCGGCGAGGTGGTACCGCCGGGCCGTCCGGGAAGGGCATAGCCGTGCGCTGACCCGCTTGGGCCTCCTCTACGTCAGGGGCCAAGGCGTGGCGCAGAATGCCGACAAAGGGCTGAAGCTGTTGCAACAGGCGGCGGACAAGCGCGACTCCGAGGCCCATCTAAACCTCGGCCTGCTCTACGAAGAGGGCCAAGCCGTGGAGCAGAACCTCGTGCTGGCGCATATGTGGTTCACCCTTGCCGTCCGCCATGCACACCACAAAGCGGTCGACGCACGCAACAAAGTGGCGAAGAAAATGACTCCCGAGCAGCTCGCCAAGGCGGAGAAGCTTTACCGCCAATGGATGGGCGAATGATCGGCGCGCATCCCAAATGAACCGAGTCGCAAATTTCGCATCTGCCTGAAAAGAAATAGCGACAAAAGGGCCCAAGCCCAGTATATCCCCGTCGCAACCAGACATCGCTGACGCAAGACCATGCCAGACGAGCTTATCTTCGCCCTGCCCAAGGGGCGCATCCTCAAGGAGGCCGCGCCGCTGTTGGCGCATGCCGGGATCGAGCCGGAGGCGGCGTTTTTCGACGAAGCTGCGCGCAAGCTCCGCTTCGAGACCAACGTGCCCGGCCTCGCCATTATCCGCGTGCGTTCCTTCGACGTCGCCACTTTCGTCGCCTTCGGCGCGGCGCAAATCGGCATTTGCGGCTCGGACGTGCTGATGGAGTTCGATTACCGCGAGATCTACGCGCCGCTCGACCTCGATATCGGCCAGTGCCGCATGGCGGTGGCGGAACCCACCCAGCTCGCGGAAGAGGACGATCCGTCGCGCTGGAGCCATGTGCGTGTCGCGACGAAATATCCCCGCGTGACCCGGCGCCATTTCGCGGCGCGCGGGGTGCAGGCGGAATGCATCAAGCTCAACGGCGCGATGGAGCTCGCGCCCGGCCTCGGCCTCTGCCGCCGGGTGGTCGATCTGGTGCATTCCGGGGCGACGCTGGCGGCCAACGATCTCGTCGAGGTCGAGCATATCGCCGATGTCTCGGCCCGCCTGGTGGTCAACCGCGCCGCGCTCAAGACCCGCGCCGAGGAAATGCAGGGCTGGGTGGAGCGTTTCCGGGAAGCAGTAAATGGCACGACGCCTAAATAGTACCGAGCCCGGCTTCGAAGCCGCCTTCGCCGGCCTGCTGGCCGAGCGCGAGGAAGGCGCGAGCGCGAATGCCGCCAAGGTGACGGAAATCATCAATGATGTGCGCACGCGCGGCGACGCGGCGCTGATCGATTACACCGCCCGCTTTGATCGTATCGAGCTGGACGCCGCCGGGCTGCGTATCGGCGCCGATGAGATCGCGGCGGCGGCGGAACAATGCCCGTCGGAGACGCGCGATGCCCTCGCGCTTGCCGCCAGCCGCATCGAGGATTTTCATAAGCGCCAACTGCCGGCCGATCTCGACCACCGCGACAAAGCGGGGGTGCGCATGGGCCTGCGCTGGGGCGCGATCGACGCCGCCGGACTCTATGTGCCGGGCGGCACCGCGGCCTATCCGAGCTCTGTCCTGATGAATGCGCTGCCCGCCAAGGCGGCGGGCGTGAGGCGCCTCGTCATGACCGTGCCGACGCCGGACGGTGCGCTCAACCCGGCGGTGATGGCGGCGGCGGAGATTTGCGGCATCGACGAAATTTACCGTGTCGGCGGCGCCCAGGCGGTCGCGGCGCTGGCTTACGGCACGGCGAGCATCGCGCCCGTCGACAAGATCGTCGGCCCGGGCAATGAATGGGTCGCCGAGGCCAAGCGCCAAGTGTTCGGCAAGGTCGGTATCGACATGATCGCCGGCCCGTCGGAAATCCTCGTGGTGGCGGACGCGGACAACAACCCGGCTTGGATCGCCGCGGACCTGCTTTCCCAGGCCGAGCACGACACCGCCGCCCAGGCGATCCTCATCACCGACGATGCGGCGTTCGCGGAGAAGGCGGCGGCGGCGGTGGAGGCAACGCTCGAAACCCTGCCCCGGGCGGAGATCGCGGGGGCGAGCTGGCGCGACCATGGCGCCATCATCACCGTGGCGCGCCTCGACGAAGCGCCGGCGCTGGTGGACCGCATCGCGCCGGAGCATTTGGAATTGGCGGTGGCCGAGCCGGAGGCGCTCTTTGCCCGCATCCGCCATGCCGGCGCGGTGTTCTTGGGCCGCCACACGCCGGAGGCGGTGGGCGACTACATCGCCGGGCCCAACCATGTGCTGCCGACCTCGGGCAGCGCGCGGTTTTCCTCCGGCCTTTCGGTGTTCGATTTTCTCAAGCGCACCAGCTATGCCGCCTGCGACGAAGCCGGCCTGGTGGAAATCGGTCCCGCCGCCCGCACCCTGGCCGAAGCCGAGGGCCTCGATGCCCATGCGCTGTCGCTCGCGCTTAGGCTGGAAGCGAGCGGCCGGAAAAAATAGGCTGTTTTACAACGGCTTAGCTATCGATTTGCGGCGCTTAACAAATGATTGTATGCGCACCCAATTTAGGGGCTGCCTTCGGCTCCATGCCATAGGCGCTGACGATCGCCACCAGATGGTTTTTGAAATCTTTTTCGACGGCGTTCTCTATTTCCTTCTCGGCCCGGTGCAGAAACGCGCGGACCAAATCGATGATGCTGATAACGCCGGCCAATTTTCCGTCCGCCACCACCGGAAGATGCCGGATCTTGTGGGTGCTCATCATTTTCATCGCGTTTTCGACACTGCACTCGGCGGAACAGGTGATCACCTGCCGGGTCATCGATAGCGCTACCGGCATGTGAAGGGATTTGTCTCCGACCTCGACCAACCCGCTCACAATGTCGCGCTCCGAAATGATGCCGGAGACATTGCCGTGCGTATCGGTCACCACCAACACACCGATGCGGTTTTCCAAAAGCAACGCCGCGGCCTCCGCGATGGTCGCGTCCTCGGCGCCCATCACCACATCGCGGCCCTTCGAATCTAAGATATCCTCGACTGTCTTCATGAGGCTCCCTGGCCCTCCTTCTCGATTCGTCAACCCAGTGCAAGAATTGTCTCACCGCGCGGCTAAAGAACGATTAAAAGGCGGGAAAGAATTTCATTTTCCAAGCGCACCGCTTGACAATCTTCCGCCAATGGCCTGGATTCTAGACCAATAATTATCGCCCCCAGGCTGGGGCACACAGGGAGAGCGGAAAATGGCTGCTGGATGCGTTCATATTAATGGCGAGTTCGTTGAACTCGAAGACGCCAAGATTTCGATTTTCGATACCGGGTTCCTCCATTCCGACGTGGTCTATGACGTCACCACGTCGTGGCAGGGCTACATCTTCAAGCTTGACCAGCATCTTGAGCGCTTCGCCGCGTCTTGTGCCGGGTTCAAGCTGGTAAATCCCCATTCCGACGAAGAGACGGCGAAGATCCTCGCCGAATGCACCGTGCGCGCCGGATGCGAGGATGCGAGCTTCATCCATATGCATGTCACGCGCGGCGAATATGCCGAGAACTCGCGCGATCCGCGCCTGTGCGAAAATCAGTTCGCCTGCTATGTCGTGCCTTATGTGTGGCTGTGGGGCGAAGAGAAGAGCAAGGCCGGCGTCAACCTCCACATGGCCGATATCGAGCGCATTTCCTCGAAGGCGGTCGATGCGCGCTTCAAGAACTTCCATTGGG
>CAZUVO010000213.1:0-6372 GCA_964623955.1 uncultured Rhizobiaceae bacterium | reverse complement strand
CGTCGCGATCCTTCATTTCTTGCAAAACGCGCGATTCTATACTCTCCACGCCGCGCAATCGCAACTCTTTCACGCGCCGCTCGGCGCGCGCCTCGACGGAGGCATCGAGATAGATTTTGCCGTCCGCCTCGGGGCAGACCACGGTGCCGATGTCGCGGCCGTCCAAAACCGCCCCCGGCGGGGTGGCGGCGAAGGCGCGCTGATAGGTTAAAAGGGCTGCCCGCACCGGCGGATGGGCGGAGACGATGGAAGCCGCCTGACCGACCTCCTCGGCGCGGAGATTGGGCGCATTGCGGTCCTGATCTTGCAGATTATTGGCGGCTTCCTCGCCCGCTTGGGCATTCGCCGGGTCTTCGCCGAGGCGCAGCATACGCGCGGCAACGGCACGGTAGAGCCCGCCGGTATCCAAATGGCGCAGGCCGAAATGTTCCGCCAACCGACGCCCCAGCGTGCCCTTGCCGGACGCCGCCGGGCCATCGACGGCGATAACGATCGCCGGCGTTCCGGCTTTTGCGCCTTCAGCCATGCTCTATACGCGCGCCCAGACCGTTCATCAGATCGACGAAGCCCGGGAAGCTCGTCGCGATGGGCGCGCCATCATCGACCGCCATGCCCTCCGGACAGGCCAAGCCAAGGACGAGAAAGGCCATGGCGATGCGGTGATCGAGATGGCTCTCGATTTTCGCCCCACCGGGTGGCGGCGCGCCCTTGCCCGCGATCAGAATATCGTCGCCCTCGGCCGAGACCGAGACGCCGGCGGCGGCCAGACCGGCCAGGATAGCGGCAAAACGGTCGCTCTCCTTATGACGCAACTCATCAAGCCCGCGCAGGCGGCTCGGCCCGTCGGCGCAGGCGCAGAGCGCCGCGAGGATGGGATATTCGTCGATCATGCTCGGCGCGCGGCCCGCCGGCACGTCGATCCCGCTTAAAGAAGACGCGGCGACGGCGATATCCGCCACCGGCTCGCCGGATGCATCCCGCGCGCCGCGCAATTCGATTGTCCCGCCCATCTCGCGCACGCAATCGAGCAGGCCGCCGCGCAAGGGATTGACGCCGACATTCCGCAGCAGCAGCTCGGAGCCCGGCACGATCAGCGCCGCGGCGAGGGGAAAGGCGGCGGAGCTGATATCGGCCGGCACCGAGAGCTCCCGGGCGGCAAGCTCGGGCTGGCCGGTGAGGGTGATGGTCCGCGCGCCCGACGTATCATGGTCCGAGACGCTGATCTCGGCGCCGAAATGGCGCAACATGCGCTCGCTGTGATCGCGGCTTGGCGAGGGTTCGATCACCGCCGTTTCGCCCGGCGCCGCGAGACCGGCGAGGAGGATCGCCGATTTCACCTGGGCCGAGGCGACCGGCAGGGTGTAGGCGATGGGCAGAAGCGCCGTGCTGCCGGTGAGCGCGAGCGGCAGGCGGCAGCCGCTCCGCGCCGTGATATGCGCACCCATCTCGAGGAGCGGCTCGGCGACCCGGCCCATGGGCCGGCCCGAGAGCGAGGCGTCGCCGGTGAAATAGCTGGTGAACGGGTGCTGGGCGGCGACGCCCATCAGAAGCCGCGCCGCGGTACCGGCATTGCCGAGATCCAAATGCCGCGCCGGCTCCTGGAGGCCGCCGATACCGGCGCCCCACACCCGCCAGGCGCCGGGGCCGTCGCGCGTCACCTCCACGCCATACGCGGCGAGCGCGCGCGCCGTCGCCAAAACGTCGCCGCCTTCGAGCAGGCCCTCGATGCGGGTCTCGCCGACAGCGAGCGCGCCGAACATCAGCGCCCGGTGAGAAACCGACTTATCGCCCGGCAAATCGACCTCGCCCGACAAAGCCGGCGAAACCCGTGACGAAATCGGCCCGGCGCCCGAACGCGCCTCTCCATCAGCGCCGAAATCGGGCGCAGCGGATTGATCTAGAATGGTTTGTTCGCTTCTATTCACACGCTGTCTCTAGCACAGCAGGGCGCGGCAACAAACCTGAGCCGCTCGTCAAGCGCATTTTAATTTTGACAGTGTCCGCCGAACGTGGCAATTCGGCTCTCTCGCACGCTCCTTGGCGTGAGGGTGGCAAACATAAAGGGAGTAGGCAGCCGTGGCGAAGGCGAAATGGGGCACCAAACGGACCTGCCTCAGCTGTGGCAAAAGATTTTACGACATGCGGCGCGATCCGATCGTCTGCCCCGGTTGCGACACGCCATTGGAGCTCGCTGCCCCGACGCGGACGCGCCGGCCGCGCAGCGCGCCGGAACCCGAGGCACCCGCGCCGGCGCCCGAACCCGCCGCCGAGACAGATGACGGCGCCGAGGCCGCGGAGGAAAACAGCGAACTGGCCGCAGTCGAGGAAGAAGGAACGGATGACGGGGTCGAGGTCGAAGAGGAATCCGCCGAGACCATCGAGGATCCCGCCGAGTTGGGCGAGGATGACGACGACATGGCCGAGGTCATCGAGGGCATAGAGGAGCCGGAAAAAACCGATATGTGATAAGCCCTTGCCGCGCGCGGGCTTGCACGGCGGCCAGGGGCGTCATATTTATAACCCGGCCGGGGGCGGCAGGAATTCCGGGGCCATAGCTCAGTTGGGAGAGCGCTTGAATGGCATTCAAGAGGTCGGCGGTTCGATTCCGCCTGGCTCCACCAAACACATCAGGGGCCTAGCCAAAGCGGCTGGGCCCCTGAACTTTTTCGAGCCGATGGCAATCTAAGCCGCGCCGCGCACCACGCCATTGTTGGAGAGGTGGATGTTGGCGAATTGGCCGTAGCTCTTTTCGAAGCTGAGGGCGATGGCGCCCGAGGTGGTCGTTGTGCCGCTGCCCATTTCCGCCAGCTCATATTCGAAGCCATGCGGCAGATCGATGCGCGCGCGGTGAATATTGTTGGTCACCGGATTGCGGATCGGCTCGCCCATGCCGTCGATCACGCCGGGCACGACGAGGCGCGCGGTTCTGTTTTCGACATCGACGGTAAAATCGATCGGCAGGAACAGGGGATCGAGGATCGTGCTGGTCATGGTGGTGTAGACCGACCACATGGTGGTCATGGGTTCGGTTTCCTCGCCCTTCATGACCCGCAGCATGGCGTCGCGCTGCGCCTCGTTCGCACTTTCATCGACGATCAACAGCATTTCGCCATCGCCGCCATGCACCGGGCCGGGCCAGCGGTAAATGCCGGCGGCACGCACGCCGTCGAGGCTGACATCGCCGAAATGCCCCTCGTCGACCTGAACGCCGAGCGCCGCCTCGCACGTGCCATGGGTCGGCAGCGCGTTGAACTGGCACGGGCAGCCATAGTCGCAATTGCAGTTGGCGAATTCGCGCGCCTTGATACGCCATTCGATCATGATTTTATCCCCCTCGATTAGGTTTCCTCGGAATCGCCCAGCGCCTCCGCCACCATCCGCGCCATTTCGTCTTTTTCATAAGGCTTCCAGATGATCGGCACGCCGTCCATCACCTGGCCGCTATCGACCAGGAAGTCTTCCCGGTAGCCCGACATGAAGAGGAGCTTGAGGCCGGGGCGAAGCTGGCGCCCGATCTCGGCGAGCTGCGGCCCGGCCAATCCGTTCGGCATGGCGATATCGGCGAACAAAAGATCGATGCGCTCATCGCCCGCCAGCACGGCGCGCGCCGCGCGCCCGTCGCCCGCCTCGATCACCCGGTAGCCGAGCCCGCGCAGGAATGTCGAGACCAGCTCGCGCACTTCGGGCTCTTCCTCGACGAGGAGAATCGCCGCCCCCTCGGGCTCGAGCCCCGGCGCTTCGGCAAGCTTCGAATCCGTCTCCGCCTGGGGCAGATAGAGCGACACCTTGGCGCCCTCGCCGATGCGGCTTTCCGCCTTGGCGAAGCCGCCGGACTGGCTGGCGAACCCGAAGATGGTGCTGAGACCGAGCCCGGCGCCCATGCCGATATCCTTGGTGGTAAAGAACGGCGCCGCGGCATTTTCGAGAATGTCCGGCGCCATGCCGATGCCGTTATCCTGCATGGAGAGACAGACATAGGAGCCGGCCTCCGCATCGGCGAAATTCGCCGCCTCCTGATCGCCGACAACGGCATTCTGCACCGCGAGGACGACCGTGCCGCCGCTCGGCAAGGCGTCGCGCGCATTGGAGGCGAGATGAAAGAGCGCGCTTTCGACCTGGCCGCGATCGGCAAAGACCGGCCGGAGCGCGTTCGAGATGCGGGTTTCAATTGTGACGCTGTCGCCCACCACTTTTTGCAGCAGGGGCAGCAAATCCGGAACCAGGTGATTGAGGAAGAGCTTCTCGGGTTCGAGATATTGCCGGCGCGAGAAGGCGAGCATGCGCTCCGTCAGATCGGCGCCGCGCGTGGCGCCGCGCCGCGCCGCCTCGATGAGCTCAAGAATGTCGGCGTCCTGCGACACACAATCCTCGAGCAGTTCGAGATTGCCGAGTACGACGAAGAGAAGATTGTTGAACTCATGAGCGATGCTGCCGGAGAGATTGCCGATGACTTTGACGTCGTGCGAATGGCGGAAGCGCTCCTCCAGCATTTTGCGCTCGGTCACGTCCTGGACGATGCCGCGGATCACGCTCGGCCGGCCCGCAGCGTTCATCGTCGCCTCATAGCGCTCGCTCAAATAGCGCAGCGCGCCATCGGGGCGGACGATGCGGTATTCCAGTTCGGGATGAAGCTGGCCGGCGGTTTCCTGCTTGTTGACCTGCTTCACCCGCTCGCGGTCCTCCGGATGCACCACGCTCATCAGCGTTTCGTGGTTGGCGTCATGGGTCTCCGGGTCGAGCCCGAACATGCGGAAGAGCCTGTTCGACCAGCGCAAATGCCCGGTTTCAAGATTCCACGCGAACACGCCCATGTCGGCGATGCGCTCGGCATGTTCCAGGCTGGTCCCGCCGGCGGGCACCGCCAGCGCGGGATCGTTGGGCTCGGTAATGTCACGCACGATACCGGTGAGATTGGCCGCCTTGCCGCCGTGGCGGCGGCTCACCGCGCCTTCGTCGCGCAGGCGGCGAACCGTGCCGTCGGCCCGGGTGATGCGGAACTCCGCGACGTAGGGCGCGCCATCCTCAAGCGCGGCATGGAGCGCTTTCTCCACCACCGGCCGGTCCTCGACAAAGACGCGCGGGTTGAATGCCGGCGGCGAGGGCGCCGCGTCGCGCGGCTCGACGCCGTAGATGCGATAGACCTCGTCGGACCACACCGCCTCGCCGCTCTCCGGGTTCCACTCCCAACTGCCGCAGAGCGGATTTTGCGCTGCGGGTTTGCCCGTGCCGCCGCGGATTTCGCCACGGGGCCGTCCCAAATTATCGATACCGTCGCGCGAAGCCATGACGGCCTCCCGGCATAATAGGTTCAAGGGTTCGCTGTCAGCCTAATGAATATGGCCGCCGCGATGCAACGGGCAATAAGCCGCACGCCGCCGGGCTCAGCCGCGGAAGCCCTTATGCAGCCACCAGGAATTTTCGTTCATGGAGAAGTAGGGCTTGTAGTGGCGGATGTCGGAATGCGCGACCACCCGGCGCACCTGATTGTCGAGAATAAAGCCCTCGCCGCCCAAATAGACCGCAAGGATGGCATGGCCGACCTGGAGGTTGAGATCCTCGACCACGACGATGCGCAATTCCTCCACCGTGTAACCGAGGGCGCGCAAGGACATGTATTTGCTGATCGCGTAATCCTCGCAATCGCCGTCATAAATGACGAATTGCTGCGGCGTGGCCCAATAGTCCTCTTTGTTCCAATTGCGCAGATCGGTGATGTAGCGGACATTGTTGAAATAGCGATTGACCAGCTCGATCTGCTCGCGGCGCGATGTCGACGAGAGATGGCGGATCGAATCGAGGAATGCCTCCCATTGTTCGAGATGGCATGTGTTGAATTTGCGCTCGTCGCAGCTGCCTTCGGGAATCTCCGTGGTCTTGAAATAGCGCTTCAGCATGCCGCGCCATTTGGGAAAGGCCTTGAGATTTTTGCTGGCGATCTCGCGCGTGCCGAACAGCTTGGGGTAGGAGCCGGCGTCCGCGGGCGCGAAGGCGGCCGCGGTGCCGAGCAGCAGCGCCGCGGCGATCATGCCAAGGAGCGTCTGCTTCAATCCGCGCTTTATCCGTGCCGCAATTCGCATCTGTCCAACACTTACCGAATTCATGCCAAACGCAGTATCGCATTCTAAGCGGCACTCATTCTGTAATAGTTATCACGCGCAACACTATGAATTTCTTTAGGTATCGCCGGCACCGGCAAAGCCCTGGAAATCCGCCGGGATGCGCTGAATTTCGGCGATCAGATCGGGCGGCATGTCGGAGCCGAGCTCGGGCGCGGTGCTGGCATAAATCGCGTCCGACAGGCCGGTGAAGCGCTCGGCCACCTTGCTGGCAAGGACGTCATGACGGCCTATGACGGCAAATAGAGCCAGCACG
>CAZUVO010000212.1:1421-6453 GCA_964623955.1 uncultured Rhizobiaceae bacterium | reverse complement strand
GCCTTCGCCGTCGGCATGGTGGTCGATGCCGCCATCGTCGTGCTGGAAAACATCTATCGTCTCCGCCAGCAAGGCCTGTCGCGCTTCGATGCTGCCTATCAGGGCGCGCGCCAGGTATGGGGCGCGGTGTTCGTCTCGGCGCTCACCACCGTGCTGGTGTTCGTCCCCATCCTGGTGATGGAGCTCGAAGCCGGGCAATTGTTCCGCGATATCGCCGTCGCCATTTCGGTCTCGGTCATCCTCTCGCTGATCGTCGCCATTACCCTCATTCCCTCACTCTCGAGCCGCATTCTCGGCCGCAACCGGCCCACCGCGGACGGCTTGGTATCGGCGCCGCGCCGCCTGCCGCTGCCGGGGCTCGATCATCTCGCGCGCGGCTTTGTCGCTCTGGTGATGGGCTTCACCGGCTGGGCCGTGCGCGGCCGCATCCGGGCCATCACTGTGGTCGTCATCGTTTGCGGCGGCTCGCTCTATTTCTCTTATCTCTTTCTGCCCAAGCTCGACTATCTGCCGGAGGGTAACCGCAATCTCATCTTCGGCGTGGTGGTGCCGCCGCCGGGCTACAATCTCGATACCACCAGCGGCATCGCCGAGCGCATCGAAAACGCGGTCAAGCCGCTCTGGGCGACCGAGACCGGGCCCATTGCCGAGCCCGGCGGGCCGCCCAAGATGGAGCGCTTCTTCTTCGTCACGCTGCGCTCGCGCGCCTTTGTCGGCGCCGTCTCGATGGAGCCCGACCGCGCCGGCGAGCTGATCGATCCGATTCGCCTGCCGGTCTTTCGCGAGCCCGGCACCTTCGGCTTCGTCAGCCAGACCAGCCTCTTTGGCCGCGCCGTCGGCGGCGGGCGCAAGATCGACCTCGATATTTCCGGCCCCGATTTGGAGACCGTGCTCGGCGTCGCGCTGAACGCGGCGGGCCGGGTGGCGATGGCGATGCCCTTTGCCGAGGGCAACCAGATGCGCCCGGTGCCGGGGTTGGAATTGGGCGCGCCGGAAGTACGCCTCATCCCTGACCAGGTCCGCCTCGGCGATAACGGCCTCAACGCCACCGAGCTCGGCCTCACGGTGGACGCCTTCAATGACGGCCTCCGGGTCGACGAGATCACCATCGGCGGCGAGCGCTACGATCTGATGCTGACCGGCCCCGACCAGGCGGTCGGCCAGACCCAGGATATCGGCACCCTGCCGGTGGTGACGCGGAGCGGCACGATCCTGCCCGCCGGCACGCTCGCCGATATCGTCGTGACGTCCGGCCCCATCCTGATCCGTCATGTCGAGCGCGAACGCACCGTGACGCTGGAAATCCGCCCCGCCGCGGCGGCGCCCCTCGAAGTGGCGATGGACACTCTCAACGAGAAAGTCATCGGCGCCCTCCAGGCCGACGGTCTGCCGCCCGGCGTCACCATGCACCTCTCCGGCACGGCGGACCAATTGACCAAGACCTGGGACGCCATGGTGCTCAACCTGGTGCTCGCCATTTTCATCGTCTATCTGATCATGGCGGTGCTGTTCGAAAGCTTCGTCTATCCCTTCATCATCATGCTCTCGGTGCCGACCGCGGCGGCGGGCGGCGTGCTCGGCCTGATGCTGCTCAACCTCGACCGCTTCCAGCCGCTCGACATGCTGACCGTGTTGGGCTTCGTGATCTTGGTCGGCATCGTCGTCAACAATGCGATTCTCTTGGTCCACCAGACGCTCCATCTCATGCGGAGCGAGGATCTCGAGGTGCCCGAGGCGATCCTCGAGGCAACCCGCAACCGTATCCGGCCGATCTTCATGTCGACCATCACCAGCGTCGTCGGCATGCTGCCGCTGGTTCTGTTCCCCGGCGCCGGCTCCGAGCTTTACCGCGGCCTCGGCTCGGTCGTCGTCGGCGGCCTCGCCCTCTCGGCCATCCTCACTTTGCTCATCATCCCGCCGATGATGCGCGTCCTCGCCCGCAAACCGCGCAAGGGCCCAACCAAGGCCGAACGCCGCGAACAAGCCGCCGAGGCCACGGGCGATTAAGGGCGTCGGCCCTGTGACCCGGAGAACCAAAATATCTACATTTCAGACGGCACCACCCCCGGAATGCGATTAGCATTCCGGCAAGCGCGACCGCGCGCCCGAGCTTATGCGAGGTAGCCAAGGGAGCGGAGGCGACCGCCCGGCGTTTGAGGGCTCATGAAAAGAGAGTCTATCCAAGACTGGGATATCTCTCCCAAGCAGGCCATTGCCCTGCAAAAGGACTTAGCGGGTCAGGTCGAGCGTCGAGACCGGCTGCCCGCCGGCGGCTGGCGCAAACTCGAAACCATAGCTGGCCTCGATGTCGCCTTCGAGGATCGCGGAAAAGTTACGCGCGGCGCGGTCGTCGTTCTCCGCCTCGACACGCTGGAGCCCGTCGCCGAGGCGGTCGCCCGCCAACCCACGCGCTTCCCCTATATCCCTGGCCTCCTTTCCTTCCGCGAGGTGCCAGTGCTACTCGACGCGCTTGCCATGCTCCCCGCCCAGCCGGACATTCTCATGTGCGACGGCCACGGCCTCGCCCATCCCCGCCGCTTCGGCATTGCCTGCCATCTCGGCCTCCTGACGGGTCTCCCCGCCATCGGCGTCGGCAAGTCCCGCCTGGTGGGCCGCCATGACGAACCGGGCGCGGAAAAAGGCGATTGGGTACCGCTCATCGATGACGCCAAGAACGAACGCCTCGGCGCGGTGCTCCGCACCCGCGCAAAGGTCAAACCGGTCTATGTCTCGACGGGCCACTGGGTGAGTTTGCGCACGGCACTCGCGGTAGCACTTCATTGCGCGGTGAAATACCGGCTGCCGGAGCCGGTGCGGCTGGCGGACAAATTGTCGAAGGCGGGGCGATAGCGCGCGTTGCGCGCTTGGATTGCCCCTTCTTCCCCTCGTGGAAGAAGGGCTTATTCGTGGGTTAGCATTCCACCACTGTTACCGCTAAGCCGCCTTCACTAGTCTCCTTATATTTGGTCTGCAGATCCAAGCCGGTTTGGCGCATGGTTTCGACCACCGCGTCGAAGGAGACGATGTGTTGGCCGTCGCCGGCAAGCGAAAGTGAGGCGGCGTTGATGGCCTTGATGGCGCCCATGGCGTTGCGCTCGATACAGGGCACCTGCACCAGGCCGCCGACCGGGTCGCAGGTCATGCCGAGATGATGCTCCAAGGCGATCTCTGCGGCGTTTTCGACTTGCGCCGGGCTGCCGCCCAGCGCGGCGCAGAGGCCCGCCGCCGCCATCGCGCTGGCTGAGCCGATCTCCCCCTGGCAGCCGACTTCGGCGCCGGAGAGCGAGGCGTTCCGCTTGATGACCGCGCCGAACGCGGTGGCGCTCAGTAGAAAGTCGCGCGCGCCTGACCGGTCCGCGCCGGGGCAATGGGCCTCGTAATAGCGCAGCACCGCCGGGATGACGCCGGCGGCGCCGTTGGTCGGCGAGGTCACGACGCGCCCGCCGGCGGCGTTCTCCTCATTGACCGCGATGGCATAGGCGCTGATCCGGTCCATATAATTATGCGGAAAAGCGAGATTGCGCCCCTCGGCCTCTTCCGCCCGGGCATGGAGGCCCCTCGCCCGGCGCCTGACGGAAAGCCCGCCCGGCAAGATGCCCTCGCCGTCGAGCCCGCGTTCGATGCAGGCCATCATGGCGTCGCGCAAAGTATCAAGATCGCCATCGAGATCGCCGCCCGGCGCCGCCGCCTGCTCGTTGGCGCGGACGATCCCGGCAACCGACAAACCCTCGCGGGTGCAAAGCGCAAGCAGCGCCTCGGCGGAATTGAACGCGAACGGCACGCCGCCATCGCCGAGCCTGCCGCCCGCCGGTGCGTCGGCGACATATTCCGCATCCGTCACGACGAACCCGCCGCCGACCGAATAATAAACCTGCTCCACGATGGCGCTGCCGCTGTCGCTGTGGGCCGCGAACTTCATGCCGTTGGGATGGCCCGGCGACGGCGTGTCGTAATCGAAGACGATATCCGCTTCGGGGTCGAACGGAATGGTGTGCGCGCCGCCGAGCCGCAGGGATTTCGCGCGCACCGCCTGGTCGAACAGCACCGGCACCTGGTCGGGCTCGATCTCACCGGGCGTCTCGCCGGACAGCCCGAGCACAACCGCACGGTCCGTGCCATGCCCCTTGCCGGTATAGCAAAGCGAGCCATAGAGCCGGCATTCGATACGCGCCACATCGCCGAGCCGGCCTGAGCCGGCGAGCAGCCCGGCAAAACGCCCGGCGGCGACCATCGGCCCCACCGTATGCGAACTCGACGGCCCGATGCCGATCTTGAAGATATCGAAGACGCTGATCATGGCGCTTCCATGTTTCCGCTGGGGGCGGGGTGAGCGCGCGGTGCGCGCTTCGGTCGCCCCTTCTTCCCAAACCTTCTTCCCCCCAGGGAAGAAGGGCTTATCACGGGTGGAGAATGAGGCGGCGAGCTGGGCAAAAAAATGGCTGGGGCGGGAGGATTCGAAAGTGCCGATCCTTTTTTTGGCTGAATCATTTAACTTATTGCTTTTCAATACATAATTCTGCAACATCGGTACAACAATCTAGTACAACATGCGGGCATAGCCGTGAGCAAAAGCATCCCAAACACCATCAGAAAACCGGATGGCACCTATCATGCGGTCAAGCGTGTACCGCAAGACCTTATGCCACATTTTAATAAGCAGCGGCTTCAGAAATCGCTTGGGACAAAGAGCAGCGTCGAAGCTCGATCTGAGCTACCCGCCGTTCTCGCAAAATGGGAGCGAATGTTTTCGCAGCTCCGGCAGGTTCGATCTCCGACCGATGCCGAAAAGCGAGATGCAACGGCGGACATGTACGACGTCTTTAGAAGCGTGGTGACTCAGTTCATACCATTTGAAGTTCGACGTTTGCGGGCGGAGGCTGAGGAAAATGGCACTGATATCGGCTCGGAAAAGGACGTAACTGATCGACTTTACGACCTTCTCTTGGAAGACATTGCTGCCGATATGAAGAATGCTGGCCAAGCTGATATTTCCATCGTCGCCGACGAGACGATCAAAGCGAATGGGTGGTCT
>CAZUVO010000212.1:0-1411 GCA_964623955.1 uncultured Rhizobiaceae bacterium | reverse complement strand
TCTATTGCTAGGGGAACGGCTGAGTATGATGATCTATGTGAAAGGCTCTTGCGAGGTTCACTTGAGGCCACTCGTCATTTCGACGAATGCCGAAAGCTGATATTCGATTCTGAGGTGCGCGATCCCCTTGTCATTCGGCCCTCATCAGATGAGCTCCCAGCTCCTCCAGGCGCATCGATCATGGAGTTGTTCGAAGAGTTTCTTTCCGAAAACGCAAAATATGACCGCTCCACAAAGGCCGCTTACCGGCAGGCTGCGAGATGGTTCAGCGAGTTTGTCGGCGAAGAGAACTCGGTTCGTATGGCGTTTACACGCACGAATGCCCGAGAGTTTAAGAAGCTACTCAAGCTGGCCCCCATTCGCGCAGATCAGGCCGGAGCGTTTAAGAGCCTCAAATTTCCACAATTCATTAGAGCCAACGAATCTGTCGGCAAGCCAACGATCTCAGACCAGCGTATCAACCTCATACTTCGGGGCTGCAACTCATTTGCTAGGTGGCTGACCTCCCATGGCTACATCGACGACAGTCCGTTTGTCGGCCTTACCCTGACAATAAACACGGAAGGGACCAAGTATCCGCCTTTCACAATTGAAGAGCTAAATACATTGGCCCAATCCCCCGTTTTCACCGGGGCTCTAAATGAGAAATCCATCCACCGACCCGGCAATGTGATGATACGAGATCACCGATATTGGCTCTGGCTGCTCGCGCTGTTTACGGGTGCGCGGCTAGGTGAATTGGGCCTACTGGTGCCAGACGACATTCACGAATTCAAAGGCGTATCTGTAATTAAGATGCCGACCGAGAAACAGAGACGGGGCGGCGTCTCAATCGATCCACGGGAGAGGGCGCGCCCGGTTCCAGTTCATGAAGAGCTGATCAAATGCGGATTCATTGACTATGCGCACCGAATGAAATCGGCGGGTGAGTCGAAGCTGTTTCCTAAAATCAAATCGTCTTCGTCCGGCGATTTGATGGGCGAGGAAAGTAAGCGACTGAATCGCTACTTGAAGAACATCGGCATCAAGACCGGAGATCGTCGCGTCGTGTTCCACTCCACGCGCGGGACATTCGTCGATGCCGCGCGCCGGGGAGGCGTCAGGCAGGCCGACTACGACCTGCTTATCAAGCTGGGAGAATCAACCGTCACACGCCGGCACTATGGCGAAGAGCTTGAGGGCACGATAGAGCAGCGAACCGAATGGATGTCGAAAATCAAATATGACAAACTAAATTTATCACACCTATATGTTCCTTGATTATGTGACATCTTGAAGGGTGACATGTTTTTATTATAACATGCGAAAAATATTTCATATTTACTAAAATTTACCCTTCCCATTACAATCCATTATTGCTATAATTACTTCTGACGAACGGAGAACGCCGCCCGGTGATGGGTGCGGCGCG
>CAZUVO010000211.1:0-6503 GCA_964623955.1 uncultured Rhizobiaceae bacterium | reverse complement strand
GCGGCGGCCGCGCCGATGGGCGCGCCGGCGGCGTTTGCGGCAGCGAGCGCGGCGACACTGTTAAGCGCCCAATGCTCGCCGCTGAGGCCGATGCGATAGGAAATGCCTTCGCCCGCAATCTCCGCCTCGACTTCGCCGCCCGCGCTGCCGGGGGTGTAGGCGCGGAGGCGGGCGTCGCAGCCTTCGCCACGGCCGAAGGCGATGATGCGGGCAATGCCGGCTTCGCGCGCGCGTGCCTGCAATAGATCGAAATGGTCATTGTCGCGGTTGAGCACGGCGACGGCTCCCGGTTCGACGCCGGCGAAAATTTCCGCCTTGGCTTCGGCGATCTCGGCAACGTCGGCGAAGAATTCCATATGCACCGCTTCGACATTGGTGACCAGCACCACATGGGGGCGCACCAGGCGCGACAGCGGCGCGATCTCGCCGGCGTGATTCATGCCGAGTTCGAACACGCCATAGGCGGCGTCCGCCGGCAGGCGCGCGAGACTGAGCGGCGCGCCGATATGATTGTTGAGATTGCCGGCACTGACCGAAACCGGGCCGGCGGTGGCGAGCGCCCGGGCGATCAGATCCTTGCTGCCGGTTTTGCCGACGCTGCCGGTAACCGCGACGACGCGCGCCTCGCTGCGCGCCCGCGCGGCCCGGGCGAGGGCGACGAGGCCTTCGAGGGTGTCCGGCACGATGAGCAGCGGCGCGGCCAGGCCGTCCGGCGCGCGCTCGACCATCGCCGCCGCGGCCTGGGCGGAAAGCGCCGCCTGGATATGGTCATGACCATCATGATTAGGGCCTTTGAGAGCGACGAAGAGATCGCCGGGGGCGAGGGTGCGGCTGTCGATCGAGACGCCGTCGGCGCGCCATTCGCCGCGCGCTTCGCCGCCGGTGGCGCTCGCCGCCTGCGCCGCGCTCCACAAGGCTGCCGCGCTGTTCATGGCCGGCACCGGGCGCGGGCGATGGCGGCGCGGCGCGCCACTTCGCCGTCATCGAACGGGATGGTGCGCTCGGCGACGATCTGACCCTGCTCATGGCCCTTGCCGGCGATCAGTAGGACATCTTCGTCGCGCAATTCTGCGACGGCGGCGGCGATGGCGTCGCCGCGCCCGGCGATTTCGATCGCCTCCGGGCAGGCCACCATGATCTCGCGGCGGATCGACGCCGGGTCCTCGTTGCGCGGATTGTCGTCGCTGACAAATACCAGATCGGCAAGATCGGCCGCGATCTCGCCCATTTGCGGCCGCTTGCCGGCATCGCGGTCGCCGCCGCAACCGAACAGCACGATAAGCCGCCCGGTAACACAGGGCCGCAGGCCGGCAAGGGCGGCGGCCAGCGCGTCCGGCGTGTGGGCGTAATCGACAAAGATCGGCGCGCCGTCGGGCACGCGGGCGGCAAGTTCGAGGCGCCCGCGCACGCCGGAAAGCTGCGGCAGACCTTCGGCGACAGCGTCTTCCGCCATGCCGGTGGCGATCGCCAGGCCGGCGGCGGCCATCATGTTCTGCACCTGAAAGGCGCCGGGCAGCGGAATGAAAAGATCGTAGCGTTTGCCGAGCAATTCGAGCGCGATGCGCTGGCCGAAATCCTCGTCCTGCCGGGTGAGCAGGTGAATATCGCTGTTGGCGCCTGCGAAGCTGAGAATGCGGTGGCCCTGGGCACGGCACAGTTCCTCCAGGCGCGCCGCCTGGGGCGCGTCCGCGTTCAGCACCGCCGCGCCGCCCGGCGCCATCACCTCGGTAAAGAGGCGCGCCTTGGCGGCGAGATAGGTCTCTTCGTCGCCGTGATAATCGAGATGGTCGCGCGTCAGATTGAGGAATGCCGCGGCGCTGACCCGCACGCCATCGAGGCGGTATTGATCGAGGCCGTGGCTCGAGGCTTCGAGCACGCAATGCTCCACCCCGGCTTCGGCGAGCGCCGCCAGAATGCGGTGCAGCGTCACCGGGTCCGGCGTGGTAAGCGCGGCGGTGGATGTCGGGCCGTCGCCCTCGACGCCGAGGCTGCCGAGGCTCGCCGCCTTGTCGCCGGCCCCGCGCCACAGCTCGCGCAGGAAAGTCGCGGTTGAGGTCTTGCCATTGGTGCCGGTGACGGCGGCGATGGTTTTCGGCTGGCGCGAAAAAAAGCGCGCCGCCATTTCGGCAAAACGGCGACGCGGGGTCTCGTCTGAAATCAGTATGGCGTGGGGTGGCGCTTCAGCGCCCAGGTCAGTCCCCGGCGGCGCCAGGATCGCGGCGGCGCCGTTCTTCAGCGCCTCGGGGATGAAATCGGCGCCGCGCGCGCGGCTGCCATCGAGCGCCGCGAAGAGATAGCCCGGGGCAATTTTGCGCGAGTCCGCTGTCAAACCCGTTATGTCCACATCCTTCCCTTCATGCGCCCGGCGGCCATTCCCTATGAGTTCAAAAAGACGCAAAGTGGCGGCCCTTTCCATCGGCCCGCACCAACAAACGTTCGGTTTCTTCTTCTTTTTCGTCCGACGGCAGGATTGCCATGACGCCCAGCGTCGGTGCGATCTTCGAAATGATGCGGCCGACCACCGGCGCGGCGTTCCAGCCGGCGGCGGCAAAACCGTGGGTCTCTTTTGTTCCGCGTGGTTCGTCGAGCATGGCGAGCACGGCGTAGCGTGGCGCGTCCATCGGGAAGGCGCCGACAAAGGTGGTGATCAGCGCGTTCTTCTTGTAGCCGCCGGCCATTGCTTTCTCCGCCGTGCCGGTCTTGCCGCCGACGAGATAGCCCTCGGCCGCGGCCTTCTTGCCGGTGCCTTCGCGCACCACCATGCGCATCAGGACGCGCATGGCATCCGAGGTTTCCGCCGCCATGACGCGGGTGCCGGGCACCTCGCCGGTCCGTTTCAGGAGGGTCGGCGGGCGGTGGATGCCGCCATTGACCATGGTGGCGAAACCGCTGACGAGGTGGAGCGGCGTGACCGCGATGCCGTGGCCGAAGCCGATGGTCATGGTGTTGATCTCGCGCCAGTGACGCGGCGCGAGCGGCCGGCCGTTTTCGCTCAGCTCGAAGGGGAGCGGCGCGAGCAGGCCGAGATTTCCGAGAAATTCCTTCTGGCGCTCGGCGCCGACATCGCGCGCGATCTGCGCCGCGCCGATATTCGACGAGTGGACGAAGATTTCCGGAACATCGAGCCAGCGGTTCTGCGGATGATCGTCGCGGATGGTGAAGCGCGCGACCTTGAGCGGCTTGGTCGCGTCGTAACGGTCGCTGAGATCGACCACGCCATATTCCAGCGCCATGGCGGTGGTGAAGGCCTTGAAGGTCGAGCCGAGCTCATAGACACCGAGGGTGGCGCGGTTGAAGCGCGCCCCGGCGTCGCTCGATTTGAACTTATGGGGATTGAAATCGGGCAGGCTGGAGAGCGCCAGCACTTCGCCCGTGTGCACGTCGATCACGATACCGGCGGCGCCCTTGGCGTCGAACTCCGCCATCGCGGCGGCGAGCTCGGCATTGACGATATGCTGCACGCGGCTGTCGAGCGAGGTGACCAGGGCGCCGCGATGGTTCTTGGCAAGCGCTTTCAGCTCGCCGTCGCGCGCGGCCTCCAGCCCGGCGAGGCCATTATTGTCGACGCCGGCGAAGCCAAGGGTGTGGACGAACATCTCTTCATGGGGATAGACCCGGCGTTCCTCGCGCTGGAAGCCGAAGCCCGGCAGGCCCAGGCGGTTGACGGCATAATATTGCTCGGGCGTGAGATTGCGCTGAATCCAATGGAAGTTGCCCTTGGCGCGGGCCTTGCGGAATATCTCGTCGCGGTCGAGCCCGGGCAGCACGGCGGTGATCTTCTCCGCCGCTTCCTCGGCGTCGAGCACCAGGGTGGGATCGACATAAAGCGATTGCGACGGCAGGTTGGTGGCCAGGAGCGCGCCGTTGCGGTCGGTAATATCGGCGCGCTTCAGAGTAAGGAGCGCGCCCTCATGGCTCGCGGCGCGCACCGCCGCCGGCCCGTCGCCGAGGAGCGAGAGCTGTACCAGCCGGCCGCCCAAAATAACGAAGCAGAGCGCGAAGATGGCGCCGGCGACGATCAGACGGGTGCGGGCGAGCTCGAGCGGGCGGCGCGCATCGCGGGCGGTGAGTTTCTCGTCGCCGCCGTCGCGGCTCATATCATCGGCGGCATCGCGCCAGGCGCGGACCGGTATTTCGCTCATTTGTCATTCCCCAAAGAGACGGGTTCATAGGCGTAAGCGTGCAACTGCCGGGGCGTCACCGGGCCCAGGTCGAGATGGCGCGACGCCAGGCGGGAAAGCCGTTCCGGACGGTTGAGGAAACTCCACTCGGCGTTCAGCACATGTATTTCCTCCTGTTGTGCGATCGCCTCGCGCTCCAACCGGTCCAATTCATTCTCCAGCTGCTGGACCTGATAGCTCACGAGCAGCAGGGCGATCGTCACGATCGCCGGCAGGCCGATCCAGAGGATGAGGGCAGGCCGAATCATGACGCCGCCGCCTCGCGCCACGGCGGCGCATCGGTGCGTTCCGCGCCGCGCAGGCGCGCCGAGCGGGCGCGCGGATTGGTGCGCTCTTCCGCGGCGCCGGGTTTGCGCGCGCGCTTGTGGAGGAGGGTAAAGCTCGGTTGCGGCGAATTTGTGGCATCCGCAATGGCCTCGGGCAGATGGCGGCTCGGTCGCGGCAATGCGCCGGCGCGGGCGTTGAGGAACGCCTTCACCCGGCGGTCCTCGAGCGAATGGAAGGAGACGACGGCAAGCCGGCCGCCGGGCTTGAGCAGGCGTTCGCTCGCGGCGAGGCCGCGGTCGAGCTCGCCGAGCTCGTCATTGACGTGGATGCGGAGCGCCTGAAAGGTGCGCGTCGCCGGATCGATGCCGCCGGCGCCGCGCCGCACCACGGCGCGCACGATATCGGCGAGCTGACTGGTGCGCCGAATGGGCGCTTCCTCGCGCGCGGCGACGATGGCCCGGGCGACGGCGCGTGCGCGGCGCTCCTCGCCATAATCATAGATGAGATCGGCGAGCATCTCCTGGGGGGCAGTGTTGATGACTTCTTCGGCGCTCGGCCCGCCCGAG
Source organism: uncultured Rhizobiaceae bacterium (assembly GCA_964623955.1). Lineage (GTDB taxonomy): Bacteria > Pseudomonadota > Alphaproteobacteria > UBA828 > UBA828 > PTKB01. Next base: position 1,489 of record CAZUVO010000211.1, on the reverse strand, counting down.
CCCATACGCATGTCGAGGGCGGCGTCGTAGCGGAAGGAAAATCCGCGTGCCGCGTCGTCAATCTGCATCGAGGAGACGCCGAGGTCGAAGGCGATGCCGTCAACCTCGCGAATACCGTGCGGTGCGAGCAATTGCTCCATTTCGCCGAAGCGCCCCTGAATCAATGTCAGGCGGCCGGGATAGCGCGCCGCCAGGGCCGCGCTATTCTCGATTGCGCTTGGGTCGCGGTCGATGGCGCAGACGCGGCATTCGGCGGCCTCGAGCAGGCCGCGGCTGGTGCCGCCGCCGCCGAGGGTGGAATCGACATAGATCGCCCCGTCGCGCGGCGCCAGGGTCTCGAGAATCTCGGCCTGCATGACCGGGGTATGTCCGCCGCCCGCCATTACCTGTTGCCCTCCGGCGTGCCGTTCTGGGTGATGCCCTCGAATTCGGCCGAGGCGCCGGATATGGCGTCGTCGAGCATGGCCGCGCCGGCCTCGGGCTGCCAGATTTGGAAGGTCTCGCCCATGCCGATAAAGGCGGCGGAATCGCTGATATTGGCGTGTTCCATCAGGCCGCGGGTGAGAATGACCCGGCCTTCCGGATCGAAACCGAGCCGTTCCACCTGGCCGAAAAGGGCCATGCGGGATTTGGGCAGTTTGGGCGCGAAGGGGTTGGCGCTGCCGAAATTGGTGCTGAGATTTTCCAGCCAGTCGATACCGGCGCCGTCGAGCGCCGCCAGGCCCTCCGGCGAGGGGAACACCACCACGCCGGGAAAGCTCAGCTTTGCCAACTCGTTACGGAAATTCGCCGGAACGGATACCCGCCCCTTGCGATCCACCTTGTTGACGGTATGGCCGGTAAATAAAGCCAAACCCACGCTCCCAAATATTTCCCTGTCCCATACGCGACGCCTGGAACCGGTGGACGGCGCAGCTACGCCGCCCAACCAAGCATTTGGGACAACATGGTATATCGTGGGAAATCTTGGGCGTCAAATGATTTCAAATAAAAACAAGTCCTTGCGGCAAGAATTAATGGGTGGCGGCGAAGTGTTATTAACGAATTGGTGACTCGCCGAAGCTGAAACCTTCCGCCGCTGGAGGTAATTCAAATAACGGGCGTAGGAATATTGTTCTTATTATGTTCTCATTTGCGGTCAAAGGCGTATTCCAACTGGCCTGCGACAAAACACAGGATATTGTGGTTTAGTTGGTTGAGGCCACAACATATAGAAAATATCCGCCTTTGTCTTGCAGCGGCGAAATAACGCCGGGTATTTGCCCGTCATTATTGAGAATTAGCGCCAGGCGGCCTGTAAGCCGGGTTCTGTATCCCGCAAATGGTTAAGATTTGCGGGCGATGACCATTCCTCTGGGACGCCCGTTACCGGACGCCTCTAGCGACCGACCCGGGCGGAAACGCGGGAATTCGCCTGCCGAGCCGCGAACGGCCGGCGTACCGCCCCTATTTGGTCTTGCTCCCGGAGGGGTTTACCTTGCCGCCGCCG
>CAZUVO010000210.1:0-6515 GCA_964623955.1 uncultured Rhizobiaceae bacterium | reverse complement strand
CCCGAATAGGAATTGTCGATCCGGCTGTCGAGCGAATTGTCGCGATTGTCGCCCATGGCGAAATAATGCCCCTCGGGAACGGTATAGATCTTGGTGTTGTCGAGGTTGCCGTTGGGGTTCGAATCAAGCGTGTGGTGGGTGGCACCGTCGGGCAGCGTTTCGACGAATTGGGGAATTGAGCTGGTTCGGCCATAGAGGTCGGATTCGGAGAAATTCTCGATTTGCCGGCGCTCGACCGCGACATCGTTGACATAGAGCAGGCCGTGTCTGACCTGGATCCGGTCGCCCGGCAGGCCGACGATGCGCTTGATATAGTCGGTCTTATTGTCGCGCGGCAGCTTGAACACGGCGACATCGCCGCGCTCCGGCTCGCTGCCGAACAGGCGGCCGGAAAAAAGGTCGATGCTCCAGGGCAGCGAATATTTGCTGTAGCCATAGGCATATTTCGAAACGAACAGATAGTCGCCGACCAGGAGCGTCGGCTTCATCGAGCCGGACGGGATATTGAACGGCTCCAGCGCCACGGTGCGCACGACCATCGCCGCGATCACCGCATAGGCCACGGTCCGAATCGTGTCCCAGAAACCGGAACTCTTTTTCTTCTGTTTTTCGCTGATTTTCGATTTGGCCATAGGGCTCGCGGAGTCCGGTTCGTGTTGTTGCTGTCGGCGGCGGAGAACCCGGGCCTCCGGGCACCACGCTCGCGTCACTCTGGCGGCGCGGCGATGGCGGTGATGATTACGATGGCCTGGGCAGTCGGCGGTTCGTCGGTCAGAGAAACGTCGATCTGTGTGGTCATGCCTGAAGGCGTTATGGATTGCAAGCGTTCCGCCGCGCCGCCGGTGAGCCGCATGGTCGGTTTTCCCGAGGGCAGGTTGACGACCTCCATATCGCGCCAGAACACGCCCTGGCGAAACCCCGTGCCGAGCGCCTTGGAACAGGCCTCCTTGGCGGCAAACCGCCGGGCATAGCTTTCGACCCGCGCCGCCCGGCGTTCGGATTTGGTGCGTTCGCCCTCGGTGAAAATGCGGTTGGTAAAGCGCTCGCCGAACCGCTCCAGCGTGCGCTCGATGCGGCGGATATCGATGAGATCGCTGCCCAGACCAATGATCATGACGTCATCAGGCGCGCGGAACTTGCCTCATCCGCCCTTTCGCTCGCCGGCGGCCTGGCTGATATGGGTCACCGTGGCCGACGGCCGCTCCTCGTCGCGCCCATCCGGCTCAGGGATGGTCAAGTCGTCAGCCTTTTTCGGGGGGCCGGATTCCTGACCCTCGGCGTTCTTGTTCGCCGCATCGTCCTCCCGTACTTGACGTTCTTCCGCCAGAACCTGCTGGCGCTTGATGCGGCTCGTATGGCGGTGGTGCTGATAATTGGAAATTGCCCGGTGGATCGGAATGTAGAACACCACCCAGGCCACCAAGCCGGCCGGAACGCCGCCGACGATCATCGGCACGCCGATGGTGGAGAAATGATCGAAGATCATGGTTAGGCTAAGATCGGAGAAGGTCAGGGCCGGCATATCCCGCCCGAGAATCTTGCTGCCCAGCCACAAAACGCCAAACCATATCCCCGGGAAGGTCCAGGGATTGCCGACCGCGGTACCGATCGCCGAAGCAAGGATATTGGCGCGCAGCGCCCAGGCAATAAGCCCGGCTATGACGAAATGGAAGCCGATAAACGGCGTGAATGAAACAGCCGCGCCAAGCGCAAAACCGCAGGCAATGGTATAGGGCGTGCCGGGAAGGCGCTTGATGCGGAAAACATAATATCTTCCCGCCCGGCGCCAGCCCATGCGGGGCCAGAGGATTTCCAGCCCGCGCGACAGGAGAGAGCGCTTGCGCCGACGGCGGAACACGCTCATGGCGCGCCGCCACGAAGACGACAGCCGACGGCAGGCCGGAATCCGGCATATGCGCGGCGATACATCGCTTCCTTCGTCATCCCTCTCCCCTTCACGGGCCTGTTATATTTATGATTGCCCGGAACCAGATAAAATACCGTAACAAAAGGGAATTGCGCAAGCTATCCGCTGGGAATAGCCATGCGCTGCCGACCTAATCGATAAACGTCGCGATTTCGCCGAGCGCCTTGCGTCCAATATTCGGTACCTTAGCGCCTTTGGCGGGATAGCCCGCGACGACGATCATCACCGCGCGCTCGTTTGCCGGGCGCCCCAGAAGCGTGCGCAGGAAGCCCATGGGATTGGGCGTATGGGTCAGGGTGGCAAGGCCGGCATGACGCAGTGCCGTCAGCAAGATGCCGGTGGCGATGCCGACGCTCTCGCTCACATAATATTGCTTGATGCGCTCGCCCGCTTTGTCGATCTCGTAATTGCGCTGAAAGATGACGATCAGATAGGGCGCGGTCTCGAGATAGGGCTTGTGCTCGTCCGTGCCGAGCGGCTCGAGCGCCTTGAGCCAGGCTTTGGGCGCGCGGCGGCGATAGAATTCCCGCTCCTCTTTTTCCGCCGCCTCACGAATACGCCGCTTCATCTCACGATTTCCGACGATCGCGAAATGCCAGGGCTGCATATTGGCGCCGCTCGGCGCCGAACCCGCGCTGAGCACGCATGTTTCGATCACCGCGCGCGGCACCGGGCGCGGCGAAAAGGCGCGAACGGTGCGCCGCCGGCTGATATCGCGGAAAAAATTCGTGGCGCGCCGTTTCATCTGGGCGCCGTCGCGCGCAGTATATCCCTTGAGCGGCACCGGGCGATATTTCGCCATGCCCCTAGCCCCGCGCCCGTTCGACGCTGCTGACGCAAGGTACGGCGCGCAAGGCGGCGATGACATCGGTGAGATGGCGCGCATCTTGCACTTCGATATCGACAAGAAAATCGAAAAATTCCGCGGACCGGTTGGTGATTTTCAGATTGTTGATATTGCCCTTGCTCTTGGCGATCGACATGGCCAATTGGCCGAGCGAGCCGGTTTCGTTGGCGACGACCAAGCTCAACCGGCCGACATGAACGTTGTTGTCCGCCTCTTCGCGGTCCCAGGAAAGGTCGAGCCAGCGTTCCGGCGTGTCGCTGAAACTGACCAAGGTTTCGCAGTCGATGGTGTGCACGGTCACGCCGATCCCGGTGGCGACGATACCGACAATACGGTCGCCCGGCAGCGGGCTGCAACAGTCGGCAAGATGCACCGCCACGCCGGGCTCCAGGCCGCGGATGGGAATCGCCGCATCGCCCGCCTTGGCAGTGCCCGAACGCCCGCGCACGAGAGAAAGCGCGCGCGAGGCGACACCCGGCAGGCGGCGGGCGGGAAAGCATGCATCGCCGAAATCCTTGCCGGTCAGATTGCCTTGGCCGAGAGCGGCATATAGCTCCGCCTCGGTCTTCAATTTGAGCCTCGGCAATGCCTGCTCCACGACCCCTTCGGCGAACGGCTCGCCGGCTTCGCGGAATATCTTCTCGGCGATTGCGCGTCCGAGCGCCTCATATTCCTTGCGCTGCTTGGAGCGGACGAAGCGCCTGACGCTGGCGCGCGCCTTGCCGGTCACCAGGAAACTTTCCCAGGTGGCCGAGGGTGCGGGCACCGTGGAGCGGACGATCTCCACCTGATCGCCGTTGGAGAGCCGCGTCCGGAGCGGCACCATGCGGCCGTTTATCTTGGCGCCGACACAGGTGTCGCCGATATCGGAATGCACCGCATAGGCAAAATCCACCGGCGTCGCGCCGCGCGGCAGATTGATCAGATCGCCATGGGGCGTGAAGCAAAATACCTGGTCGCGGAACATCTCAAGCTTGGTGTGTTCGAGAAATTCCTCCGGCCCCGCGGCATTGTCGAGAATGTCCAGGAGCTCACGCAGCCAGCGATATTGTTTGCCGTCGCTCCCCGCATCGGCCTGTTTGAAGGCCCAATGCGCGGCGACACCGAGCTCCGCCTCCTCATGCATCTCGCGGGTGCGAATCTGTATCTCGATGCGTTGGCGTTCCGGGCCCATCACGCTGGTGTGCAGCGAGCGATAGCCGTTCGGCTTTGGCGTGCTGATATAGTCCTTGAACTTGCCGGGCACCATCGGATAAGCGCCGTGGACATAGCCGAGCGCGCGATAGCAGTCGGCGATATCGCCGACGATGATGCGAAAGGCGACAATGTCCGATAATTGCTCGAAGGCAATGTTTTTGACTTCCATCTTGCGCCAGATCGAATAGAGGCGCTTTTCGCGTCCCTCGACGCTCGCGCGCAGGCGGTGACCGGCGAGCATGTCGCGCAGCGCTGTCAGAATGCGCGGTACGATATCGCCGCTTTCCTGGCGGAGAAATTCGAGACGCGCCTGGACCGAGTTGCGCGCATCCGCGTTGATCTCGGCGAACGCCAGATCCTCGAGCTCCTCCTTGATCGTCTGCAAGCCGATGCGCTCGGCGAGCGGCGCATAGATATCCATCGTTTCCGTGGCGATGCGCCGGCGCTTGTCGGCATTTTCGATGAAGCTGAGGGTGCGCATATTGTGCAGGCGGTCCGCGAGCTTCACGAGCAGCACACGGATATCCTGGGACATGGCAAGCACGAATTTGCGGAAATTCTCAGCGTGCTTGGTCTGATCCGACTGCAGCTCCAATTGGCTCAGCTTGGTCACGCCGTCGACAAGGCGGGCGACCGGCGGGCCGAAATGATTTTCGATTTCCTCGAGGGAGGCGAGGGTGTCCTCCACCGTGTCGTGCAAGAGTGCGGTGACGATGGTGTCGCAATCGAGCTTGAGCGCGGTCAGGATGCCGGCGACTTCGAGGGGGTGGGAAAAATAAGGATCGCCGCTGGCACGGGTCTGTGCGCCATGGGCTTTTAAGGAGAACACATAGGCGCGGTTCAACACGCCTTCATCCGCAGTCGGATCGTAGGCCTTAACGCGCTCGACCAGTTCGTATTGACGAATCACTGACTGTCATGCGCCCGGCCTGCCCCCGATTTCCCTGGGCCGTTACCGCAATTTGCTAGGTGCCTCGCCCGAGGGAGCCCATTCGAGGACAATCGCGCTCAGGCCTCCTCATCCTCGCTTGCGGGAGCCGTCTCGCCACTGCTTTCGGCGTCGTCGCCGGCGCTGGGCTCGAACACCGCATCGGCGCCGACCGCGGCGGCTTCCGCTTCATCGCTTTCGGGAACCTGCGATGAGGTCACGCCGGCCCAGGCCTGTTCCGCCGACAGCACGGCGAGATTTTCCTCTTCCGGCTCGTCCAGTTCCTGATCCACATCGGCGCCATGCTCCATCTCGTATTTCAGCGCCTCAAGCTCGATCGTCTCGTCGGCGATTTCGCGCAACGCGATGACCGGGTTTTTATCATTGTCCCGCTCCACCGTCAGCGGCGCGCCGGAATGAATATTCCGCGCCCGGCGGGCGGCGAGCAAAACCAGCTCGAAACGATTGGGAATCTTGTCGACGCAATCTTCAACGGTTACGCGCGCCATGCTGCGGACACTCCATATTTAAGAAAACAAAAGCGGATCAAAAGGCGCCGAAACCTACCTGTTCGCCCTGCGCCATGCAAGTAATCAAGTAATAATGGGTGTTTTCCGCCGAATTCAAGGGGCGTCTAGGGCTCCAAAAGGCCGATATCCTGCCCTTCAGGTAACCCGGCGATGAGATCGCTGATATGCTGGCCGTTACGGGGATCACGCCAATCGGGGGCGATTTCGGCGAGCGGCAACAATACGAAGGCGCGATCTCCGAGTCGCGGATGGGGCAATTGCAGTGCCGGGCCCTCGGTATCGGCCTTTCTTTCGAGGATTTCCCCGTTGAAATCGATGAGATCGAGGTCGAGAACCCGCGCCGCGTTGGCTTCGCCTCTTTGGCGCCCGAATTCAGCCTCGATATCGAGCAAAACAGCCATCAGCGCGGCGGCGGAGAGCACCGTTTCAACTTGCGCGACGCCATTGACGTAATCGGGCTGCGCGGCCGCCGGAAGCGGCGCGCTGCGATACCAGCGCGAGCGCTGTAACACGTTGATTTCTGCGCCTTTCAGCCGCTCCAGCGCCGCTTCCAGGCCTGCTTTCGGCGGGCCGTGGCGGTCACTGGCGAGGTTGGCGCCCAAGGCGATGTAGATCATATTTTCATCCGCCGGACGCCAAGGGGTTGTCCTGAGTGGCAGCTCGGCATAGATATGAACTGTAATACGAACTTCATAAACACCGAATTGATTTGCGGCCTTGTGATTATCTTAGCCATCGGATGATGGTTTCGACTCAGTCAGCGTCATTTGAAAAACGGAATTTTACCCATGGTTATGTTTTATCCGGAAGAACGTATCGGCCTCTTTATCGACGGCTCCAACCTCTATGCCGCCGCCCGCTCGCTCTCTTTCGACATTGATTATAAACGGCTTCTCAGCTCATTTGCAGGCAAAGGGCGGCTCATCCGGGCGTTCTACTACACGGCCTTGATCGAAGATCAGGAATATTCGCCGATCCGGCCGCTGGTCGATTGGCTGGATTACAATGGCTATACCATGGTGACCAAACCGGCCAAGGAATTCACCGATTCCATGGGCCGGCGCAAGATCAAGGGCAACATGGATA
>CAZUVO010000209.1:0-6607 GCA_964623955.1 uncultured Rhizobiaceae bacterium | reverse complement strand
CTATAACGGTTTAGCAAACCGTCGCCTTCGACCACTCGGCCACCCCTCCTTGGATCGCCCATCGGACATCGAAGAGGCATCTTATCTAATTGTGCGCTTGCGGGCTGTCAACGTGGATGGTCCGGCGCTTCAGGGCGTCTTGGCGATGCCGTCGACCAGCGGTGCGCCGGTCAGGCGGGCGAGCTCCGCCGCGCTGGTGGCGAAGACGCAATAAGGGTGGCCGGCGGCGGCGTAGACCGTCTCGAAACGGGCCAGGCTGGCGTCGATGGCGATCGGCAAATCCCGCTCATGGGCGACGGGCGGAACGCCGCCGATGGCGAAGCCGGTGGCCTCGCGCACCAGATCCGCATCCGCCCGCTTGCACTTGCCCTCAAGGCCAAGTGCTGTGGGCAGCGCCTTGGTGTCGCATTGCCTATCGCCGGCCACCAGGACCATCACCGGCTGGCCGGCCACGGCGAAGACGAGGGATTTGACGATGCTGCCAAGCTCGGTGCCGATGCTGTCGGCCGCGTCCTGAGCGCTCCGCGCGGTATCGCTGAGCTCGATCACCTCCGATGCCGCGCCGAGCTCGGCGAGGCGGGCGCGCACGCGCTTGACGGAAGGGTTTTCCAGATTCGACATGGCGCGGGCTAGCCGGGTTCGCCGTCGGGATAGGCGCCGGACCAGATGGCACCGACCCGCGGCACGGCGCGCCCGCGCTTGACCGCCGGGCGCTCCCAGATCGTGTCGAACCAGCGCTTGAGGTGAGGATAATCCGCCCAGTCGATCTCGTGCCACTCGAAGCGCGAGACCCAGGGCCAGGTGGCGATATCGGCGACGCCGTAATCGGGCCCGGCGAGATAGTCGCTCGCCGCCAGGCGGCGGTCCATCACGCCATAGAGGCGGTGGGTCTCGCGTAAGTAGCGGTTGCGCGCATAGGCGACCTCCGGCTCGGTCTTGCTGCGGAAATGGTGCGTCTGGCCGAACATCGGCCCGACATTGGCCATCTGGAACATGACCCACTGGATCTCTTCCATATGGCGGCGCGGATCGGGCGAAATAAATTTTTTCGCTTTGTTGGCGAGGTAGATCAGGATCGCGCCGGATTCAAAGAGCGCGATCGGCTCGCCGTCGGGGCCGTCGCTGTCGGTGATCGCCGGAATCTTGTTGTTGGGGCAGAGCTTGAGGAAAGCCGGGTCGAACTGTTCGTCCTGGCCGATATTAATGTCATGCACCCGGTAGTCCCAACCGAGTTCCTCGAGCATGATCGAGACCTTGAATCCGTTCGGCGTCTGCCAGGTGTAGAGATCGATCACGCGCGGTCTTCCCGCGGCAGGAGCGTATCGATATCGCTACAGCCTTCTTGCGCCAGCATTCGCCCCTGCCAGGCGGTGATGGCGGGCCATTCCGAGATATCGATATCGGCATCCGCCGCATAGGCGGCGATCGTGAAACAGGAGACATCAGCCATCGTCGGCGCCGCGCCGGTGATGAATTCGCCGCCGCCTTCCAAATGCCCGTCCAGCACGCCGAGCGCCGCGCGCGATGCGCTCTGAAGCTGTTCGATCACCGCCGGCGCGCCGTTCTGGAACTTAAGCTGGCTGCGCGCCCGGGTGATGTTCCACAAGCGGTCCGACGCCCAGCACAGCCATTCGCGGGCGCGGATGCGCTCCTCCTCCGTGGCGCCGTCGAGCTTGCCGAACTGCAGCGCGAGATAGACCAGAATCACGTCCGACTGGCAGATCGTCATGTCGTTATGGATGATCGCCGGCACCTGGGCGAAACGGTTGACGGCGACATAGTCGGGTGCCCTCTGCGCGCCGCTCAAGATGTCGATATGATGATAGGCGTGGGGAATGCCCGCCATGCTCAGCATCAGCCCCGCCTTGCAGGACGGCACCGACAGATAATGTCCGTATAAATCAATCGCCTTGTCGTTCATCCGCTACCTCTCTTTCGCCGCCTTCAAATGGCTTTGGTTGACGCAATTTAGGAGATTTCCATCGCGTATATAGGCCGCCGCCGTGGCCGCCGCGCCGCCGCGAATCTCGGCGAAGGTCGCTTCGGAATAAAACGAGCAATGCGGCGTGATGCAGAGCCGGCCCTTGAGCCACGCCTCTTCCGTCAGCCAGGCTTTGAGCAGCGGATGGGCCGCCGGCGGCTCTTCTGCGAAGACGTCGAGCGCCGCGCCGGCCAAGCGGCCCTCGCGCAAACCCCATTCGAGCCCGTCGAGATCGACCAGCCCGCCGCGCGCGCAATTGACGAAGATCGCGCCCGGCTTCATCGCGGCAATGGTCTCGCGGTTGATCATATTGCGCGTCTCGTCATTGAGCGGCGTGTGGATGCTCACCACATCGGCCCAGGCGAGCATCTCGTTCAAATCGTGGAAGCGCCGGACGCCGAGGGAATTGTCATGGCCGGTCGGAAGGTAGGGGTCGTAATAGCCCGGCGTCATGCCGAAGCCCTGGGCGCGGAGCAGCACGCCGGTGCCGATCCGCCCGCAGCCGATGACGGCGAAGTTCTGATCGCGCACGCGGCGCATTTCCGGCGCCACGCCCCATTCCCAGCCATCCGCGAATTGCGGCCGGAGCAGCCGGTCATAGGTAAAAAGCCCGCGCATCAGAGCGAGCGACATGGCCAGCGTCGAGCTCATCACATCGGTGAAATCATAGGTCGGCACATTGCACACCGGGATGCCGCGCACGCCGCAGGCTTCGAGGTCCATGCGGTCATAGCCGATGCCGCAGCGCACGACGATGCGGCAGTTCTCGAGCTTTTCGAGAAGCGGCGGGTCGACGTAAATATCCTGCCACGCCAGGATCGCATCACACGCGGCCCAGGACGCATCGGGAATATCTTCCATGCGGGTCACCCGGTGCACCTCGATTTCGCCGCCCGGCCCGAGCGCGTCGAGCTCGACATCCGCCTCTCCGGGAAACTGCGCATCGGGAATTATCGCTTTCATTTATCCTCTCCGAACATCACCGCCCGCGCTTCTTCATCAAATTCCTCCGGCGGCGTGCGCGTCTCCGCCAGCACCGCGAGGCCGCGCTGCACCGCCGGGCGCGCCATAAGGCGGGCGAACCAATCCGCGACATTGGGATAGGGCGCAAGAAAGCCCTCCTCCTTGGCAAGATCGCGGGTCCAGCCGAAGAGCGCCATGTCAGCGATGGAATAGCCCCCGCCGGCGATCCAATCGCGCCCGTCGAGTTGCTTGTCCATCACCCGCAACAGACGCGCCGCCTCGTTCGTATAGCGCTCGATGGCATAAGGCACCTCTTCGCCGGCATAGCGCGTGAAATGGTTGGCCTGGCCGAAGAACGGTCCGACGCCGCCCATCTGGAACATCAGCCATTGCAGCACGTCATATTTGCCGCGCGTGGTCTCGGCAAAGAAGCGCCCGGTCTTCTCGGCGAGATAGAGCATGATGGCGCCGGATTCGAACAGGGTGACATCGGAATCGACCAGCACCGGAATCTTGCTGTTGGGATTGAGCGCGACGAACTCCGGCGCGTATTGCTCGCCCTTCAGAATGTCGACCGGGATCACCTTGTATTCGAGGCCGAGCTCCTCGAGGAGGATGGTGATTTTCCAGCCATTGGGCGTCGGCCAGTAATAGAGATCGATCATGGCTCAGCGCGCGGCGAATTGCTTGTCGCCGAACATGATCGAGCGCTGCTCGTCGGTAAATTCGCGTTTCTTGTTCTTCTGGCGCTCGTCCTTCATCACCTCGATGCCGCGCACCACCGCCGGGCGGGCATAGAGGCGATCGAGCCATTCGCGGACATTGGGAAACTCGGCCATGTCCTGGCCCATATTGCGGTGGAGGCGCAGCCAGGGGAAGATCGCCATGTCGGCGATGGAGTAGTCGCCGGCGACGAATTCGCGGTCGGCGAGGCGCTTATCGACCACGCGGTAGAGGCGCGCCGCCTCGTTTGTGTAGCGCTCGATGGCGTAATCGATTTTCTCCAGCGCGTAATTGCGGAAGTGGCCGCACTGGCCGAGCATCGGCCCGACATTGCCCATTTGGAAAAACAGCCATTGCAGCACCTCGGCGCGGCCGCGCTCGTCGGCGGCAATGAACTGCCCGTGCTTCTCGGCATAGTGCAGCAGGATCGCGCCGGATTCGAAGATCGAGAGCGGCTCACCGTCGGCGCCGTCGGGATCGACCACCGCCGGCATGCGATTGTTGGGGGCGATTTCGAGAAATTCCGGGGCGAATTGATCGCCTTCGATGATGTTGACCGGAATGACTTTGTAATCGAGACCCAATTCCTCGAACAAAATTGTGATTTTCCAACCGTTCGGGGTCGGCCAATAATAGAGATCGATCATGGGTTTCTCCTCCGCCGCGCGGCGGCACAATGGCGTGGCGCCGCCGCCTTGGCAAGTGATACCAAAGGGCGCGGCACGGGGGATCGATCACGATGAGGTGAAAGAGGATGCGAACATGACCAGCGAACAAGTAAACGCGGATTTTTCCGAGCGCGCGGTGTGTGATACGGGCGCGATGGACTGGCAGGAAAGCCCGGCGGCGGGCATTTGGCGCAAGCGCATGGAATTGTCGGGCCCGGCGGAATCCGGGCGCGTCACCTCGCTGGTGCGCTTCGATCCGGGCGCGCGATTTCCCGCCCATGGCCACCCCGACGGCGAGGAAATCCTCGTGCTCGACGGCACCTTCAGCGACGAAAGCGGCAGCTATTCCAAGGGAATGTTTTTGCTCAATCCGGAGGGCTCGCATCATGAGCCTTGGTCCGACGAAGGCTGCCTGCTGTTCGTCAAACTGAGGCAATATCCCGGCGCCGGGCGCGACTATGTGCAAGTCGATACGCTGAGCGCGCCATGGCGCGAGACCGGCGCCGCCGGCAGCAGCCAGTTGGTTCTGCATGAAGACGCCACCACCGGCGAGCAGATCAGCCTCTACCGCATGGCGCCCGGCTGCGAAGTGCCGGAGCACAACCACCCCGGCGGGGAGGAATTGTTTGTTTTGGAAGGCGGGCTCGAAGACCAATATGGCCGCTATGAGGCGGGCTGCTGGGGCCGCAGCCCCGCCGGCAGCCACCATTGGGCGAAGTCCGAAACCGGCTGCCTGGTCTACGCCAAACTCGGCCACCTGTCCTAGGCGGCCGAGCCGGCGGTCGTTGGCATTTTTCGCTGGCGCAATCCTTACCGCGCACGGGCGAGAACGTTTTTAACGAAGTTCTTGTCCTTCAGGCCGATGCCGAATTCATACGCGCCGAAATGAAGATCGGTGCTCTTGCCGGTCTGGTGGTTGACCATGCGGAAGGTCTGGGCGCGCCAATATTTGCCGCCGTAAAGCCGGTAATCCTCAAAGGTCTGCGTCTTTAGGAGGTCATCCTTGCGGTCGTAATAGTCGAGCCTGCGCGGCTGGCGGTGGGTTTGATCGACCCAGCCGATCTGCCGCGTATAGCCCGAATTCTCGTAGCGCGGCGTGCGCTCGATGACGTCGCAGGTAAACGCGCCGCACGGTTCCTCGCCGAGCCAGGTGTATTCATATTTGTCGAGCTCCTGGCCGGTGATGTCCTCGAAGGCGAATTCCGAGCCGACGAAGGGGCCGGACTTGTTGCGCGACGAGATGCGCTTGACCCGTTTCAACGCCGGCAGATAGAGCCATTGATCGTCGGGCTCGAGGATCTTGGCGTGCGACAGGAGCGCCGTGCCCTTGATATCGCGCGGGATCGAGAAAACGATCAGACCCTTGTCGCCGACCGATTCGTCGGGCACTTCGAGGGTCGAAATCTTCAGCTTGCGCCGGCTTTCCGATCCGGCGGCGTTGCGCAGAATCATCTCGAGCTCGACCCGGCTGTCGCGGAAGCCGCGGTCCGAGCGGTCGGCGAGCGCGGCGATCTGATGGCCTTTCACCGCCGGGTCGGCGGAGAAATTAATCGCCTCGCTCTCCGCGGCGCTGTCGACGGAAGCGACAACGATTTCTGCCTCGCTTTTACTGTCACCCGCCATCGCCGCCGTCGCGCCGGCGCCGAGCAAGGCCAGTCCGGCCAGGATGGAGATCAAACGTCCGTTGATGCGTGCAGCTTGCATGATGCTTTGTCCTTTCGGTTGGGGTTGCGTTTTGGATTTCGCGCCGAGCAACAGGAGCGCGGGCAGGAAGAAAAGATCGACCAGGAGGGCGATGACGATGGCGAGCGCCGTCAGCATCCCCATCTCGGCGGTGATCTTGAAGGAGGAATAGGCGAGCACGGAGAAGCCGAGCGCCAGGATCAGCGCGTTGGCCGCGACCGCTGCGCCCACCGTATCGAAGGCGTAGCGCACCGCGCCTTCCACATCGAGGCCGCTTTCGCGCCGCGCGCGGCGGTATTTGGTCAGGATGTGGACCGTATTGTCGACGATGATGCCGAGCGAGGTGGCGGAGACCGTCGCCGCCGCCATGCCCACTTCGCCGACCAGCAGCGCCCAGACGCCGAAGGTCATGACGAGCGGCGCGAGGTTGGGCAACAAGCTCAAAATGCCGAAGCCTACGCTTTGCAGGGCGACGATCATGATCACCGCGATGATCAGCACGGCGATGATATTGCCGCCGATCATGTCGCGGATGTTGCGGTCGGAGATGAACGAAAAGAGATAGGTCGCGCCGGTGGCGTATTCCTCT